>JBDKUZ010000140.1:0-7747 GCA_039679395.1 Methanospirillum sp.
ATCGCCCTCGATACCCCGGATCGCCTGAAGGACCGGTTCGGCGGAGACGTGGTGATCGTCCGCTCCCCGAGCCCCGAGATGATCGCCCCGGCCCTGGACGAGCCGTGGATCGGCCGGGTCGAATCCCACGGCGGGGAAGCGACGATCAGCGTGCAGCAGGCCGAGAAGCATCTCAGCGCGATCGTGACCCGGCTCGCAGAACGACAGGTCCCGGTCGAGTCGATCGCGATCCGGAAGCCGACCCTCGAGGACGTGTTCCTCCACTTCACGGGGAAGGCGATCCGCGAAGAGGAGGCAAACGGCACGGACCAGATGCGGATGTTCATGCGGGCCAGGAGGCGCTAGAATGGATATCGTCTACGCCCTCTGGCTGCGGAACATGAAGCGGTACCTCCGGTCGAAGAGCCGGATCGTGGGGAGCATCGCGATGCCGCTCTTCTTCCTGGTCTTCCTCGGGTTCGGACTGAACTCCGTCGTCCAGCTTCCCGGGATCGGCGGAAACTACATCCAGTTCCTGATCCCTGGCATGGTCGCGATGAGCGTCCTCTTCACCTCCGTCTTCTCGGGGGTCCAGATCATCTGGGACAAGCAGTTCGGCTTCCTGAAGGAGACCCTGGTCGCCCCGATCTCGCGCCTGGAGATCATGGTCGGCCAGACCGTCGGCGGCGCGACGACGGCGTTCATCCAGGGCTTCATCATCCTGGTCGTCTCGCTCTTCGTCGGGCTCCAGATCTCGAGCATCCCCGGGTTCCTGATTGCGTTCGGGTTCATGGCCCTGATCGGGGTGGCCTTCACCGCGTTCGGGATCGCGATCGCGTCGAAGATGGAGGACATGACCGGCTTCCAGCTGATCATGAACTTCGTGGTCTTCCCGATCTTCGGCCTCTCGGGCGCGCTCTTCCCGATCAGCAGTCTTCCCTCGTGGATCGCGCCGATCACCCTGCTCGATCCCCTCACCTACGGGGTGGAGGGTATTCGGTACGGCCTGACCGGCGTCTCGCAGGTGAACCCGATCGTGAGCCTCCTGGTCCTCGGCGGGTTCACCGTCGCGACGACCGTGGTCGGCGCGTACCTGTTCCGCAAAGTCCAGGTGTGAGAGGTTCCCGGACCGGAACCGATTCCGGTTGTCGGGAGCTCACCCCCGATCTTTTCTGCGCGGCCCTATCACCGCAGGAAGAAGAGCGCGGCGAAGAGACCGCCCGCGAGCGTCGCGGCAAGGTTCGTGCCGGAGTTGCCGATGAGGCCCCGGTTCTCGAAGAGGGCCCCGATCACCGAGTCCGCGTTCGTTCCGACCAGCCCCGCAGCCACGGTCACGAGCAGCATGGCCGGGTCGGCCACGCCGAGCAGAAATGCGACGAGCCCGATCGCGAGCGCGGCCAGGCCGGCCGCCACCTCGCCGACGACCGTCACGCCGCCGTTCGTCCCGGGCCGGACCCGCTCGAAGGTCGTGATCAGGTACGGAATCTTCGCCGTCACCCCGACCTCGGACGCGACCGTGTCCGCGGCCGCCGTTGCCACCGCGCCGAGGAAGAGCGCGACGCAGGCCGGGTGGAGGGTCACGCCGTACAGCACCGCGGCCGCGGCGGCCACGATCCCGTTCGCGAAGACGTTCCGGTACCCGCGCACGCCGCTCTTCTCCTCCTCGACCCCGATCCGGCGCTTGTAGTCGAACCGGTACCGGGTCGTGCCCGCGCCGAGCGCGAAGAAGACGAGCAGGACCACGAACCAGCGGACATCGGCGAAGACGATCAGCAGCAGGCCGATCAGCGCGCCCGAGAAGAGGCCCGAGAGGTCCATGGCGCGGGCGCGGTATGCGAAGTACCCGAACGAGAACGCGAGGATCGCGGCCGCAAGCAGGTTCAGGCCGTTGACCGCGAAGTCCAGGTCGTCGAAGAGGTAGACGGTCATCGCGACCCCGAGCATCTCCACCAGGAACGCGTCCTCGCGGTCGGCCAGGATCGCCTTGAGGAGGACTGCGACGACCACGCCCATCAACACGATCAGCGGTTCCTGCTTTCCGAGCGCCCACGAGACTGCGAGCCCGGCGCCGAGCGCGGCGCCGAGGAACCAGAGATAGACCGGCGGCACCTCGCCGGCCTCGAACCGTCGCTGCACCTCGACACGGCGACGACGGCGGGCGAAGAGGGTACCGTCCGCGTATCGGGCCGCGAGCTCGCCCACAAGCATGATCGCGAGCGTGACCGCGAAGACGTAGAGCGGTATGACTCCGATGCCGAAGAGGACGGCGAGAACCATGATCGGCACGGTCGGATACGGCTCGCGCCAGACGAGGAGCACGGTGAGGCAGGCGGTGATGACCAGGACGGCGAGCACGGCTGCTGCGAAGGTCCCCGCGGGCGCGACGAGGGGGGCGGCGAGCATCGCGGACAGGCCGATCGCGGTCCCGAGCAGGGTGCCCGTCTGCCTCATCATTCTGCAATAATTCGCGCCGGATTGTGAAGAAACTTGGGTTCTCCGGTTCGATACTGTAATGTTTGTCCGCACGCAACCTCTGAGGGATGAGGACCCTTCCCGAACTGCCGAAGGCCTACGACGCGTGCGCCGTCGAGGAGCGGTGGCAGGCGCGCTGGCGCGACGAGGACCACTACTTCGACCCGGCCTCGGACCGGCCCCAGTTCGTGATCGACACCCCCCCGCCGTACCCGACCGGGAACTTCCACATCGGCAACGCCCTCAACTGGTGCTACATCGATTTCCTGGCCCGGTACAGGCGCATGCGCGGCGACAACGTGATGTTCCCGCAGGGCTGGGACTGCCACGGCCTCCCGACCGAGGTCAAGGTCGAGGAGCAGCAGGGGATCACGAAGAACGACCTGCCGCGCGAGGAGTTCCGCCGGCTCTGCCGCGAGCTGACGGCGAAGAACATTGCGCAGATGCGCATCACCATGCGTCGCATGGCCTTCTCGATCGACTGGTCGAACGAGTACGTGACCATGCACCCGGCATACTACCGGAAGACGCAGGCCTCGTTCCTCCGGATGCTCCGGGACGGGTACATCTACCGTGCCGAGCACCCGGTCAACTTCTGCACCCGCTGCGAGACCGCGATCGCGTTCGCCGAGGTCGCGTACGAAGGCCGGACCACGAAGCTGAACTTCTTCGACTTCGACGGCCTCGAGATCGCGACCACCCGGCCCGAGCTCCTCGCCGCATGCGTTGCCGTCGCCGTTCACCCCGAGGACGAACGCTACACCGCGCTCGCCGGGCCGCTCACGGTCCCGCTCTTCGGCCACGAGGTCCCCATCGTTCGGGACGAGGCCGTGGACCCGGCCTTCGGCTCGGGCGCCGTGATGATCTGCACCTTCGGCGACAAGCAGGACGTCGTCTGGTGGAAGACGCACGGCCTCGAGCTCCGCCCCGCGCTCGGCTCGACGGGGCGCATGACCGCGCTCGCGGGCCCGTACGAAGGGATGACCGCGCCCGAATGCCGCGAGGCCGTCCTCGGCGCGATGGAGGAGGCGGGTATCCTGAAGCGGCAGGTGCCGCTCGAGCAGCGGGTCGGCGCGTGCTGGCGGTGCAAGACCCCGATTGTGATCCTCTCCGAGCGACAGTGGTTCGTCAAGGTCGACCCCGGCGCGATCCTCAAGGCCGCCCGGGAGCTCCGCTGGGTCCCCGAGCACATGCTTCTGCGGATGGAGGACTGGGTCGGGAAGATGGAGTGGGACTGGTGCATCTCGCGCCAGCGGATCTTCGCGACCCCGATCCCGGTCTGGTTCTGCACGGCATGCGGCGAGATGCTCCTGCCCGATGAGGCCGACCTGCCGATCGACCCGACCGTGGACAGGCCGAAGACGGCGTGCCCGCGCTGCGGCTCGACCGAGTTCGAGGGCGAGACGGACGTCCTCGATACCTGGATGGACTCCTCGATCTCGGTCATGAACGTGACCGGCTGGGACGGCTCGGCACGTCGGCCGCCGTTCTTCCCGGCGCAGATCCGGCCGCAGGGCCACGACATCATCCGGACGTGGGCGTTCTACACGATCCTCCGCTCGCTCGCCCTGACCGGCGAGAAACCCTGGGAGCAGATCCTGGTCAACGGCATGGTCCTCGGCGAGGACGGGTTCAAGATGTCCAAGTCGCGCGGCAACATCATCGCGCCCGAGGAGATCCTCAAGGATTACGGCGCCGACGCCCTTCGGCAGTGGGCCGCGGCCGGAGCAGCCACGGGCTCGGACATCCAGTTCAACTGGAACGATGTGGTCGCGGCCTCGCGCTTCCAGACGAAGTTCTGGAACATCGCTCGCTTCGCCCTGCTTCAGATCGGCCGCGAGGATGTCGCGGAGAGCGCGCCCACGGCGCTCGCGGACCGCTGGCTCCTCGCCCGGTTGTCGAACCTCGTGGGCGAGGTGACGGCCGCGATGGACGAGTACCAGTTCGACCGCGGGCTCAAGGCGGTCCGTGAGTTCGCCTGGGAGGTTCTCGCCGACGAATATATCGAGCTCGTCAAGGGGCGGCTCTACGGCGAGGGCGAGGCCCGGGCCAGCGCCGTCCGGACCCTCGAGACCGCGCTCGACCTCCTCTGCCGCCTGCTTGCACCGTTCGTCCCGTCCTTTGCCGAGGAGGTATTCTCGTACCTCGGCCGCGGCTCGGTCCACGCGCAATGCTGGCCCGAGTTCGCGTTCGACGATCCGCAGGCGCTCGCCGACGGCGAGCTTCTGGCCTCGATCGTGGCCGAGGTCCGCCGGTACAAGCACGAGCAGGGCATGGCCCTGAACGCGCCGCTCGGGCAGGTGACCATCATGGCGCCGCGCGCGATCGACGACGGCGGGGACGCGGGCCGCGCTCTGAACGGAGACGTCCACTGGCAGGTCGGCACGCAAGGGCTCACGCGAGAGCTCGTGGATGTGAAGTTCGACATGTCCGTCGTGGGCAAGGCATTCAGGAAGGACGCGCCCGCGTTCATGGCGGCCGTCCGTGCCCTGCCGAAGGAGACGCTGGCCGGGACCGTCGGGACGGTCGAGCTGAACGGAGCACAGGTCCCGGTTCCGGCCGGCGCGTTCGCGCCGGTCTACGCTTCGCTCGTCGGCGGCGAGCAGGTCGATCTGATTACCGTCGGCGACGTCCTCGTGACCGTTCGACGGTCGGCCTGATCGCGCCCTCGACGAAGGCCGCGATCTCCCCGCTCTCTTTTGCCGCATCGACGAGCACGAACCGCGAGGGCTCGGCCTCGGCGAGGTCGAGATAGGCGGCCTGCACCCGTTCGAGCGTCCCGGCCTCCTCGAAGTGCTCGCGTCGCTCGTGCGCGCCGACCCGGCGCAGGGCCTCGTCCACGGCGAGAACGAGGAGGAACGTCTGGTCCGGGGGGAGCGTCCAGCCGTCGTGAAGGGCCCGGAGCCAGCCGAGCGGGTCGGGGAGGCAGCCCCGGAGCACGACCGACTGGTACGCGTACCGAGAGTCCGAGTACCGGTCCGAGATCACGAGCCGGCCTTCGGCGAGCGCGGGACGGACGACGGTCGCGATGTGCGCCGCGTGGTCCGCGGCGAAGAGGAGGGCCTCGGCGATCGGGTCGATCTCCTCGGCGATCCCGCGCCGGACGGCCTCCCCGGTCCAGGCCGTGGTCGGCTCGCGCGTGAGGATCGGGTCGAGGTCGGCAAGCCGTTCCCCGAGGAGGCGGACGAGCGTGGACTTGCCCGTGCCGACGATCCCCTCGAGCGAGATCAGGACCACGCGCCCCTCCTGACCGCGTCGAGCGGGATTGCACCCCGGTGGACAGCGGTGGCGACGATGGCGCCGTCGTAGCCTGCGTCGGCGAGCAGGTCGAGGTCGGCCGTCGAGGCCACGCCGCCGCCGTAAAGCAGTCGGCGGTCCGAGGCCGCTCGAACCCGGGCGAGCAGGACCGGGTCGAGCCCCCGGCCGGTTCCGACCGAACCGATGTCGAGATAGAGGTGGCCTGCAAACGCGAGCGTGCCGACCGTCTCGAGAAACGCGACGGGGTCCTGGCCGTGCGGGAGCACGCGCCCGTCGCGGCAGTCGAGCGAAAGGACGCCGTCGGGGCAATCGCCGAGGGCATCGGCAGCCGTCTCCGTGCCGAGCACGGGGACGAACCCCGCCGCAGCCCGGCACTCCGCAGCGGACGTAAAGCCGGCGTCGACGTAGCAGGTCTCGACGCGGGAGGCGAGGCTGGCGACCCGGGCCTTGTGGTCGCCGGTCTTCTCGATCCGGTCGAGGTCCGCAATGTAGATGTGCCGGGGCCGGAGTGCGGCGAGGTATGCCTCCGGCTCGGCTGACGACGAAAGGCCCCAGTCGAGCGGCCGGTACGTCTCGCGCGCCCCCGCGGCGCCGTGGACCACGAGGCCGCCCCGGAGGTCGACGGCGAGGATCAGATCCATCCGCTGATCCGGTGTGCTTTCGGAGCAGAGATGCTTTTCTCCGGATGCGGCCTCCGGCAGCTTCGGAACCCCTATTAACGGGTGCGCATATAACTGCTCTATGCAACTGCTTGTCAGCCCGAGCAGCCTCGAAGAGGCCGAGCGCGCGCTCGCCGCTGATATCATCGACGTCAAGCGGCCGGCCGAAGGATCGCTCGGGGCGAACTTTCCCTGGGTGATTCGCGGGATCAAGAGGATGACCGAGAAGCCGGTCTCGGCCGCGATCGGCGACTTCGACAACCGCCCGGGGGGCGCCGCCCTCGCCGCGCTCGGGGCTGCGGCCGCCGGCGCGGATTACATCAAGTGCGGCCTGATGGTCGCCGCCGAGGACGAGGCACGCTCCATCATCGAGGGCGTGACGCGGGCGGTCAAGGACGACTATCCCGATCGGAGCGTCGTCTTCGCCGCGTACTCCGATTTCAAGCGGCTCGGGATGATCTCGCCCTTCGACGTGGTCCCTCTCGCGGCCGCCGCCGGCGCCGACGTCGTGATGGTCGACACGGGGAGGAAGGACCGTCGATCCACGTTCGAGTTCATGGACGAGGCCGAACTCTCCCGTTTCGTCGAAGCCGGCCACGCGGCCGGCCTCGAGGTGGCGCTCGCGGGCTCGCTCGTCTTCGACGATCTCCCCGCGCTCCGCCGGATCGGACCCGACATCATCGGCGTCCGCGGCATGGTCTGCGGCGGCGATCGGACCGCGATGCTGCAGGAACATCTCGTCGAGCGGGCCATGGCGGCCATCAGGTGAACCATGTACGGACGTAAAGTAGCCGAAGCCCCTCTCGCCCTGACCTTCGACGACGTGCTGCTCCAGCCGGCGGCCTCCGCCGTCGACCCCGACCAGACGGAAACCCGCTCCCGGTTCTCGCGGCGGATTCCCCTGAACATCCCGCTCGTCTCGGCTGCGATGGACACCGTGACCGAGGCCGCCATGGCGATCGCGATCGCCCGCGCGGGCGGGATCGGCGTGATCCACCGGAATATGACCTCCGAGGAGGAGTGCGCCGAGGTCGTTCTTGTCAAGCAGGCCGAGGAGCTGATCGAACGACAGGTCCAGTTCGTCGGACCCGATACCACCGTCTCCGAGGTCGAGTCCCTGATGAGCGGCCACGGGATCGGCGGCGTACCCGTGGTCGACCACGACAACGTCGTGATCGGGATCGTCAGCCGCCGCGATGTCCGGGCCATCGTGAACCGGCGCGGCAAGGAATCGATCCGCGCGATCATGACCCCGTCGCCGATCACGGCCGACGAGTCGTTCACCATGGAGGACGCGCTCGAGACGATGTATACGAACAAGGTCGAGCGCCTTCCCGTCACGGACAAGGGCGGCCACCTGATCGGGATCATCACCATGC
>JBDKUZ010000141.1:0-21927 GCA_039679395.1 Methanospirillum sp.
GTCGATCGTGAGTTCAAATCTCACCGACCCCACGTTTCTTACGATTTCCTTCCCTCATCAGCGCTTCGCGTCCGCAGCGCAGCCCGGAGCTGCTCGCTGGATAGTTCGTGCATGCAGATGACCGAGACTGTCCAGTCATCTTCACGGTGTCCGAATCGACCCTGTGGAGTCCATCATCCTCCTTATTACGACGACACAATAGCGGCGTGCATCGTGCTCTTCCTCTCCATCGCCCCCTCGTAAGCCCACAGTCGCCGATCGGCACGTCGGCCTTGCGAGAGACGGATGTACGGATATGCGGGCGCCCGAACTGAGTCCGGCTCCTGAGCTGCCGACGGCTCGGAGAAAGGCATCGTGATCAGGCCGGGCGGGGATCGAGTCGTCGTTCACGTTCATCGCGTTCGAGATCGGTTCGGCGACGATCAACAGAATCAGGGTGAACGCGATCATCGGAACGGAGGAGACCAGGACAGCGCGGAGGACGAACGCGTAGATCGGGGTCACCGGCACGAGGCGTTCCTCAACAGTCATAGTGGCAGGAAGTCGAGCAAGGTATCTCTCTTTCTCGCTCTGTATGGTCCAGATTGTCGTTCAACGACCCGGAGCGGACCGGCCGACACGAGTATGGGAGCGGCTTTTTTAATACTGCTCTCCAATCAATGAGAGACGCAGGGGTTACTGGATGTATCTTATTGGAGAAGCACTGGTGGGGGACGGGCCTGAGCTCGCGCACGTCGATCTGATGATTGGGGACAAGGCCGGTCCGATCGGTCAGGCGTTCGCGAACGGCCTGTCGCAGCTCTCGGCGGGGCACACGCCCCTGCTCGCGGTAATCCGGCCGAACCTGATGACCAAGCCTGCGACCCTCGTGATCCCGAAGGTGACCCTGAAGAAGGGCGAGCAGGTCCGCGAGATGTTCGGCCCAGTTCAGGCCGCGGTCGCGAAGGCTGTCGCGGACGCGCTTGAGGAGGGGGTCTTCGGCGACCTCGACGTGGACGACCTGGTCATCCTGGCCTCGATCTACCTTGCCCCCGAGGCGGCGGACTACAACCGGATCTACCGGTTCAACTACGGCGCGACGAAGCTCGCGCTCGGCCGGGCGCTCGACCGCTTCCCGCCGACCGAGACCCTGCTCCACGAGAAGGACCGCGCGGCGCACGCGGTGATGGGGTTCAAGGTGCAGCGGCTCTGGGACCCGCCGTACCTCCAGGTCGCGCTCGACCTCGTTGATCTGGGCCGTGTCCGGCAGGTGCTCGCCGAGCTCCCCGAATCGGATCACCTGATCATCGAGGCCGGGACCCCGACGATCAAGCAGTTCGGGCTCTCGGTTATCTCCGAGATCCGGAAGGTCCGGCCGAACGCGTTCATCGTCGCGGACTTAAAGACCCTCGACACGGGCAACCTCGAGGCGCGGATGGCCGCCAATGCGACCGCGGACGCGGTCGTCATCTCCGGCCTCGCGCCGCTCGCCACGATCGAGAAGGCGCTCGCCGAAGCGAAGAAGACCGGGATCTACTCGGTCATCGACATGCTCAACGTCACCGACCCGGTGGCGCTGATCCGTGATCTCAAGGTCAAGCCCGACATCGTCGAGCTCCACCGCGCGATCGACTGCGAGACGCAGGGAACCTGCCACGTCTGGGGCAACATCGAGGGGATGCGCGAAGCTGCGGGCGGCAAGCTCCTGATCGCGACGGCCGGCGGGATCCGCGTTGAGAACATCCGCGACGCGGTCGCTGCCGGGTCCAACATCCTCGTCGTGGGCCGGGCCATCACGGCGTCCAAGGACGTGCGCCACGCGGCCGAGGAGTTCCTCGAGCAGCTGGGCCGCGAAGAGATTGACCAATTCAGAATTATGACGGATTTTTAATCCGTCCATCTCTTTTTCGGATACAGTAGTGTACCGCGGCCGGTCGCGCCGCGATGACCTGGCATACCGACGATGAGCGTGAGCACCGGGAGAAAAGGAGCGAGCTCAGGTCGTCAGAAGCGCCGCACCAGCGATAACAAACTTGGCGAGCGCAAAGACCGGAGAGAGGATCGAGCGGGTACGCGGCAAGATTGCGTTGGATCCGGCCGAGAGGCGTGTGCGAACCCGACCCTCGTACTGGAAATTGGGTGCACCAACCTCCCACTCAGGGCGGACTGCGTCTCCGCGGTGGAGGATCACGAGGAAAGGGAAGGCGATCAGCCCGACCGCGCCGACCGCGAGCATGGCACCGAGCGATACGTAGAGAAGCGGTTACCCGAGAAGAGAAAATCGGAGCCCGGGAAGTAGCCGACCGTCACGACGAGGCTCCTCCCGGTCGCGCGGCTCCTGATGAACGAGGCCGGGCGGTACTTCTCATATCGATTCAGTTAACACGCGACGATCCGTTTCGACGCGTGCGTTACCTGAGCTCGATCGACTCTCCCGGCGCGAGCACTGCGACGCGGATGTCGGTCGTACGCTCCAGCGCCTCCTTGAAGGGTGCGGGATCCTGGGCGATCTCCGGCCACGTATCGTAGTGGATGGGGATTACCAGCGGCGCCCCGACCCACCGGGCCGCGCACATCGCCGCGGCCGGGTCCATCGTGAACCTGCCGCCGATCGGCAGGAGCGCGACGTCGGGCGAGTACAGCGCGCCGATCACCTTCATGTCCGAGAAGAGCGCCGTGTCGCCCGCGTGGTAGACGGTCACCCCGTCCATCTCCACGACCATGCCGGCCGCATCTCCGCCCGCGAGACGCTCACCATCGATCTCGAGCACATGCGAGTGAACGGCCGGAGTCATCGTCACCCGGACGCCGTCGACCTCGATCCCGCCGCCCGTGTTGAGACCCTGCGCCATGATGCCGCGCTGCTTGAGAACCTTCGCGATCTCGTTCGTGGTGACCGTCGGCCTGGCGAGGTGAATCGTCTCGCCCAGGTGGTCGTGGTGCCCGTGCGTGACCACCACCAGGTCCGGGTCCTGGGGGAGTGTCCCTTTCTCCACAAACGGGTCGATCAGCACCCGGCGCGAGCCCTCGAGGAGGACGCAGGCGTGTTCGATATAGGTCAGCCGCATGAGGAAGCGATCGGCGGCGCAGTGATATGGAGGTTCCGATCGAAAAAGGGGTTCAGGAGATCTCGGCCAGCTCGGCCTCGGTAATATCGATCGAGTCGCCGAGACTGTCCGCAGTCGCCGAGTGGGTCATCTGTTCCGTGAGGTCGCGGTCCTCCATGATATCCTTGATCCGCTCCAGGTAGAGGTCGAGGGTGTGGTCCTCTTCCTCCTCGAGCACGTGCCGGTACTCGCGGAGCGTCGAGGGCGAGACATCGAGCCGTTCCGCGATCTCCTTCATGTTGATGTCCGCCGCGATCATGTCTTTGAGAACCTGCTTCTCGAACGGCATCTTGAAGTCGAGCTCGCGGAAGAGCTTCAGCCTGATCCTCGCCCGTGCGACCGTCTTCGAGAGTTTCTCGTCCCCGAGGTCGCGTGCGATCTCGGTGTCGTTCCGGCCAGCGTAGAAGTCCGAGACGAGCTTGGCGAGCTGAAGAGGCTTGAGCTTGGTCTTGAAGAAGCCCTGGTCGAGAACCTCCCGCATCACCAATGCGATCTCCCGCTCGACGGCATCGCGGTCACGCAGCGAACCGTGGATCTTCTTCATCGGCTCCACGATCTTGGTCTTGCTGGTGATGTTCGAGAACAGCTCGAGGAGCTGTGCTTTACGTCGTTCTTCGGCCACCATGATACACCACAGTCGGATACGGAGTAATAAGCCGGCGGATAGTACTTATAACTTCCTTTCTTACTATTTGAGAAAAGAGTGAAAATGTCGCCATATCCTCAGGAACCGGCCGATATACCGGAAAACCGCGCACACCGTACGCGTGCGGCAGCCTTATATCGGAGTCGCTCAAGCCGCCCGATGTCATAGTACGGGACAGGATATATCCCTTCTGGTCGTAATGGGCGTCGGCTTCGGCCCGCGCACCCTCCTGATTCGTCTCTTCAAAGCAGCCTTAATAGAGAGCGGCCATATAATGAAGGGAGACGCGATCATGGCAGCTGACGTATACGAGCGAGTAATGGATCTCGCCCGCCGCCGGGGATTCGTCTGGCCGACTTCGGAACCCTACGGCGCAGTCGCGGGGTTCATCGACTACGGCCCCCTCGGCGCAATGATGAAGCGGCGGATCGAGGAGACATGGCGCTCGTTCTACGTAGTGCGGGAGGGTTTCTACGAGATCGAGTGCCCGACAATCGGTCAGGAGGCGATCTACGTCGCGTCCGGCCACGTCAAAGGCTTCTCGGACAAGATGGTCCAGTGCCCTCACTGCAACGAATACCTCCGGGCCGACCACGTGGTCGAGGGCGGTGGTCGATGTGCGAATGCGGCCACCCTCGACGAAGCCGCTCTCTGCCGCGAGATCGAGGATCTCCCATGCCCGGCCTGCGGCGACATCTTCGGCCCGGTCGAGGTCTTCGGCTTCTCCCTGATGTTTCAGACCTCTATCGGCCCGGGCTCGCAGCGAACGGGATACCTCCGGCCGGAGACGGCGCAGGGTATCTTCACCGACTTCGGCCGCCTTCTCAGGTTCTACCGCGATAAGCTTCCCTTCGGTGCGACCCAGATCGGCAAGTCCTACCGGAACGAGATCTCTCCCCGTCAGGGGATGATCCGCCTGCGCGAGTTCACCCAGGCCGAGGCCGAGATCTTCGTCCATCCCGAGAAGAAAATGCACCCGAACTTCGCGCGATACGCGGACTACCGGATGCCGCTCCTCGGGTATCCCCAGCAGCTGGCGGAGGAGCCGGCCGTCGAGATGAGTATGGCCGAGGCCGTGGCGTCCGGGACCGTGGCGAACGAATACGTCGCCTATTACCTCGCCCTGACCCACGAGTTCCTCTGCAGGGTAGGCGTCGCACCCGAACGACTCCGCTTCCGCCAGCACCTTCCCGACGAGCGGGCCCACTATGCCTGCGATTGCTGGGATGCCGAGTGCTTCTCGGGCAGGTTCGGCTGGGTCGAGACCGTCGGGATCGCCGACCGGACGGACTATGACCTCCGGGCCCACGCGGCCCACTCGGGCGAACCGTTCACGGTCTTCATCCAGTACGCCGAGCCCATTCGTCGACGCGAAACACGGGTCGTCCCACGCATGGGCGCGCTCGGCCCCCGCTTCCGCGGCCAGGCCAAGGCAGTCGCGGACGCGATCGCCGCGACGGACCCGGCGACGGCGGCCAGCCCGACTGGCTTTGCGATCGAGATCGACGGGGCGCCCCTCGCGGTCACCCCCGACCTCTACGATGTCCGCGAGGTCGAGGTCGAGGTCCAGGGCGAGGAGGTGATGCCGCACGTGATCGAGCCGAGTTACGGGATCGACCGCATCCTCTACTCGGTCCTCGAGCACCGCTTCGACGAGGAGCCCGTCGAGGACGGCACGCGGACCGTGCTTCGCCTCCCGCCCGCGATCGCCCCGATCCAGGTCGCGGTCTTCCCGCTCATGAGCCGCGACGGGCTCGCCGAGATCGCGACCTCGATCTCGGACGAGCTCAAGGCAGTAGGCGTCATGGCCGAGTACGACGACTCGGGCGCGATTGGCCGGCGGTACCGGCGCCAGGACGAGATCGGGACGCCGTTTGCGGTCACGGTCGACTACGACACCCTCGAGGACGGAACGGTCACGCTCCGGGACCGCGATTCGATGCGACAGGTCCGCCTTCCTCGCGCCTCTCTCGACGAGACCTGCCGCGCGCTCTGCGCGGGCCGGACCCGTTTCGCCGAGCTCGAATGAGCCAGATCCAGCACCCGCTGATCCGCCCCGGCGCGCTCGAGGCACGCCAGTACCAGCTTGCGATCGCGATGCGGGCGCTCGACCAGAACACGATGGTCGTGCTCCCCACGGGCCTCGGCAAGACCGCCGTCGCCCTGCTCGTCGCGGCCGCGCGCCTCAAGGAGGACGAAGGAGCGCGGGTGCTGATGCTCGCGCCGACCAAGCCGCTGGCCGAGCAGCACTACCGGTACTTTCGCGATCTTCTCGCTCTCGAAGACGATGCGTTCGCGCTCTTCACCGGGGAGACACCCCCGTCCGAGCGTGTCCGGGTCTGGGAGCGGGCGCGGATCTGCTTTGCCACGCCCCAGGTAATCAAGAACGACTGCCTCGCGGGCCGTTACTCGCTCGAGGACGTGGCCCTGCTCGTCGTGGACGAATGTCACCGGGCCGTCGGAAACTACGCCTATACCTTCCTCGCCGAGTGGTATGCGAAGACAGCGGCCCGCCCGCTGGTCCTCGCGATGACGGCCTCGCCCGGAGGGGATGCCGAGAAGGTGCGCGCAGTCTGTGCCGTGCTCGGTATCGAGCGGGTCGAGACCCGGATCGAGACCGACCCGGATGTTGCGCCGTACGTCCACGAGCGGACCCTCGAGTTCGTGAAGGTCGACCTGCCTCCCGAGCTCGCGGACGCCCGCGACCGGATGCATCTCCTCGTCGATCACCGGCTCGATGCCCTCCGGCGGCTCGGCTTTCCCGCGCCGGAGCGTGATAGGCTCTCCATGCGAACCCTGAACTGGTTGAATGCGCTGATCCAGGAGCGAATTGCGGACCGCGACCCGGCCGCGTTCCAGGCCGCGTCGATCCAGGCAGAGCTGATGAAACTCCGCCATGGGATCACCCTCTGCGAATCGCAGGGGTCGATGGCCTTAGCCCGCTTTCTCGAGCGGCTCGCACTCGACGGTACCTCGGAGGGGGGGAGCAAGGCGAGCCAGCGGCTCGCGGCGGACGCGATCTTCGGCGAGCTCGTGGCCACGGCCCGGTCCTGGGAGGGCGAACTTCATCCGAAGGTTCCCCTGGTCAGGGCCGTGGTCGAGGAGCAGCTCCAGGCCGATCCGGAGAGCCGTATCATCGTCTTCGCCTCGTATCGTGATACGGTCCACGCCCTCGCAAGCCACCTCTCGGCCTGTGGAATCCCGTCGGAACGCTTCGTTGGCCAGGCATCTCGCGACACGGAGAAAGGGCTTTCGCAGAAGCAGCAGATCGACGCGCTCCGCCGGTTCCGTGCGGGAGAATTCCGCGTCCTCGTGGCGACCTCGGTCGGTGAGGAGGGGCTCGATATTCCCTCAACCGACCTCGTGATCTTCTACGAGGCCGTCCCCTCGGAGATCCGCTCGATCCAGCGCAAGGGCCGGACCGGTCGCTCGGGGGCCGGCCGAATCGTGGTGCTCGTGACGAAGGGCACCGCGGACGAGACGTACCGCTACATATCGCAGTCGCGCGAACGGTCCATGCAGAAAGGGCTGGTGCGGATGAGGACGCCGGACGGCCCGGCCCAGACCGAGCTCGTGACCGACGACCCGCCAGGATCGGACCCGCTCCAGCAGCGGCTCGCCGGGTTCCTGCCCGATGGGCCGGTCGTCGTCGCGGACGACCGCGAGACCCAATCACGCGTGGTGGAGGCTCTCCGGCTCTCGGGCGCCGCACTGGAGATCGCCCACCTTGAAAGTGGCGACTACGCGATCGGCGACCGGATCCTCGTCGAGCGAAAGACCGCGCGCGACTTCGTGGACACGCTCGTCGACCGGGACCTCCTCGGACAGCTCCGCACGCTCGCGGACGCTGCGCCGAAGCCGATCCTGATCGTCGAGGGCGGCGACCTCTACTCCCACCGGCAGATCCACCCGAACGCGATCCGGGGCGCCCTCGCCGCGATCGCCGTGGACATGGGGGTCACGCTCCTCTACTCCGCCGACGAACGGGAGACAGCCGATCTCCTGCTCGTGCTCGCCCGACGCGAAGAGGGCGGGCGCGGCGAGCGCAAGGCCCATCCGCACAAGACCCATCGCTCCGTCCGCGAGCAGCAGGAGTACGTGCTCTCCGCATTTCCCGAGGTCGGGCCGAGGACCGCGCGGGCTCTCCTCGAGACCTTCGGCTCGCTCCTCGGCGTGTTCACTGCGAAGAGGGACGCCCTCGAAGCCGTGCCCGGGGTCGGGGCGAAGACCGCGACACGGATCCACGAGTTCGTCAGAACGGGTTATTAGCTATTGCGGAGGCCCCAGCCGATCCGGACGCACTCCATGAGCATGCGGCATCGCTCGGGGTCGGGCTCGGTCCGGGCACGCTGGAGCAGGCACGCGAGAGTTGCACCGAGCTCCTCCGCGAGCGGTCCGGCAGCCGTTGGCGTGGATATGGCGGGTGCCGGGGTGACCGAGACGGGTGCACCTGTCGTCTCCGAGGGCCCGGTGCTCGCGGGTGCGATCTCCGCTGACGCCCTCCGAGCCGCGCAGACGACGCAGTTCGTCTCGCCCTTCACCTCGAAGAGGGGACAACCGCAGTCGGGGCAGGCCCTGGCGAGCATGCGCGCGCCGTGCAGCAAATGTTCGGCCATGATCTCGTCATCGCTCGTCATCCCAGAGAGGTACACTTATTAACTTATTTATGCCTGTATGGGCTACCTGTCAGAACGTATCAGGGGGATTATAAGAATGACCGCTCAGGACGATCAGATCGGCACCTGCATCCAGATGCTCCAGCACATCACCGAGGATTCCTCCATTCCGCGCAACATCCGCCGGGTCGCCGACGAGACCCGGAGCATCCTGCTCGATACCTCGAAACCCGCCGGCCTGCGCGCGGCCACCGCGATCTCGAAGATCGACGAGATCAGCAACGACCCGAACATGCCGGTTCATGCCAGGACCCGGATCTGGGAACTGGTCTCTCAGCTCGAGTCGATCCCGCTCGACTGAGACTGCGCAACCCACGGTTCAGGCGCCCTGCGGCTCAGTCCCCCGCGCGCGTCAGGCGCAGACGACCCGTCGATACCATGCCGTCCGTTACTGTGGCGGGCCTGCCACATTTTCGCGATTCAGCCGGCAGAGAGGCGGAATCCTATCGAATTCTCGCTGGGTGCTTGCCCTCCCAGCCACTCCGTCGAGCTCCACCAGGAGGAGTGTGTCATTGAGGGGTTGCAACTCCGTTGCGCCTTCCGCTCTTCTTCCGGGGATACGTCGCCGATCGATGCGCCACCACTGTGAACACGGATCGGCCCGCCACCCGAAGAGCGAAAGGTCGAGGCAGAGGGACGCCTGCACGTAACCGCTGCCGCACTGAAGAGCAGCCCATCCAATCGGTTATCTGCCCCCGTACATCCGAGAACAAGCGACTGCCAATCATCCAACCGCCGATATACAATGAGTGGTTTTAAGGCTCGAAAAGGTACACCACTGCCGTATCACCTCCGATATGGGTGAACCGGACCATGTTATCCCCCATGATCCCCATCGACGCCATTGGCGAGGCTATCTTCGTCCTCGACGAGGACGGAGTCGTCTCGGCTGCGAACCCTGCGGCCGAGAAACTCACGGGTGTGCCTGCGGCGGGCCTCTCCGCAGGCGAACTCGCCGACCGTCTCGGGTTCCACCTCGCCGACGGCAGACTGCCGGAGACTGTGGAGATCTCCGTGCGGCTGGCGCTCGAGGGCGGGGAGCCGCCTCCCCTACGTGGCACGATCACCGCCGACGACGGTTCCGCGATCGACGTGCTGTTTGTCACCTCCCCAATCCGCGAGGACGGCCGGATCATCGGCGCCCTCTCCATCTGGCACGATATGACCGGGCGCCAGCAGCTGCGCAGCGAGCTCGCCGAGAGCGAGGCGAAGTATCGCAATCTTGTCGAGCTCTCGCCTGACGCGATCCTGATCCATCAGGACGGGACGATCGTTTTCGCCAACCCGGCCGCCATATCGCTCCTCGGCGTCGCCAGACAGGACGACCTCGTCGGCCAGCCGGTGCTCGAGATCGTCCATCCCGGTACGCGCGAACACGTGGAATGGAACATCGAGGTGGACCTTCGCGGCGAGGAGAGCCCGCTCACTGCGGTAGATCTACTCTGTCCCGACGGCACCATCGTCACGGTCCAGGGGCGCGGCGCTATGATCCCCTTCGGTGGACGCCCCGCGGTCCAGGTCGTCCTCCGCGACGTTACGGAAGAGAAGCGCGCCGAAGCTGCACTCCGCGAGAACGAGGAGCGGCTGAGGATGGCCAAGGCCTGTGCCGGGATCGGGATCTGGGAGTGGCTCCCGCCGGGCGCCACCGGCGCGGGCTCCCCCGACTGCATCCGGTTGGACGACGACTCCGTGCCCGACGTCGGGCGGATCGACGACTGGCGGAGTATGATCTATCCCCCCGATCGGGAGCAGGTGGAGGCCCAACTTGCCGCGGTCGTCGCCACCGGCGAGTCGTTCGAGGTTGAGTTCCGCTTCGACCTCGGATGGGAGGCGCCCCGGTGGATGCGCCTTCTCGGCGGCGGAGTCTTCGACGAAGCAGGCCGCCTTGTCCGGATCCTCGGTGTGTATATGGACATCACCGATCAGAAGCGGGCCGAGGAGGCCCTGAGGGAGCGGGAGCAGACCCTGCAGGGGATCTTCCGGGCCGCTCCCGTCGGCATCGGCATGGTCTCCGATCGGACGATCACCATGATCAACGACCAGCTCTGCCGCATCACCGGATACAGCCGCGACGAGCTGGTCGGGCAGGACGCACGCCTTCTCTATCCCGACGATGAAGCCTACGAATGCGCAGGGAAGGAGAAATATGCCCGGATCGCCGAGACCGGGACGGGGGTCGTCGAGACCAGATGGCGACGGCGCGACGGTTCCGTCCTCGATATCCTGCTCAGTTCGTCGCCGATCGATCTCGCCCGGCCTCATGAGAATGTCATCTTCAATGCGCTCGACATCTCGCGGCTCCGCGAGAGCGAGCGCGCTCTCGCGTCGTACATGGACGACCTGCAGCGGTCGAACGAGGAACTGCAGCGGTTCGCGTACGTGGCGAGCCACGACCTCCAGGAACCGCTGCGGTCGATCGTCAGCTTCAGCCAGCTCCTCGAACGACGGTACAGGGGAAAGCTCGACAGCGACGCGGACGAGTTCATCGCGTTCATCGTCGAGGGCGGGAATCGGATGCAGCGGTTGATCGAGGATCTCCTCCAGCTCTCGCGGGTCGAGACGACGGCCAAGCCGCTCGCCCCGACGGACGCCGGGGAGGTCGTGGCCGACGCGCTCCGGCTGATGGAGACGCCGATCCGGGAGGCCGGCGCGACCGTCATCGTGGGAGAACTGCCGAGGGTGATGGCCGACGCAGCGCAGCTCGCACAGGTCTTCACGAACCTGGTCGGCAACGCCCTCAAGTACCGCCGGCCGGACAGACCGGCCGAGATCCGGATCTCGGCCGAACAGGCGGGCGGGCTCTGGCGGTTCGCGGTGGCGGACAACGGGATCGGGATCGAGGCGGAGTACTATGACCGGATCTTCGTGATCTTCCAGCGGCTGCACACTCGAGACGAATTCGAGGGGACGGGGATCGGCCTGGCTGTAGCACGAAAGATCGTCGAACGGCACGGCGGCCGGATCTGGGTCGAGTCGACGCCAGGCGAGGGCTCGACCTTCCTCTTCACGCTCCGGGCTGTGTAAGTGCATCGGTTGCGGGTACGGTGACCGCAGTCTCGTGTTCCATCTCAGGACGGGACGTGCCCGCGGCCCGACAGACTCGATGATGGCGATCGGAGCTTGACGGCACGTTCGCATTCGCCCTCTCATCGAGATCGCGATGGCACTCGGCAGCGGGAGGGTGTAACACGACACTCCTCTTTATACCCGTCGCGGTTGAATATTCGAGTAAGGAGACCAACCGTGAAGGCCCCCTTTGAAGCGGTCGCGTCCGCGATCAACAACCGTCCCCGGGCTGTACTCATCGCGCTCGCAGCAGCCATTCTGATCGCGCTCGTCGGCACGGGCTTTGTCTCGATGGCGACCGGCACCGACACGTACCTGGACAAGGACACGCCCAGAGGGATGCTGCTCGCCAAGTACTCGGAGACGTTCCAGTCCGACGCCATGCTGGTCCTTGTCGAGGCCGACGACGTTCTGAACCCCTCCGTCCTTGCGTATATGGACCGACTCCAGTCGGAGATCAAGACCGAGGCGCACGTCACCTCCGCTGCCTCTATCGTGGACATGGTCCGGCAGGTGAATGGCGGTGCCCTTCCGACCTCGGTGGCGGAGATCGACGCGGCGAAGTCCCGCGTGCCGAGCGAGATCCTCGAACGCTACCTGCCATCGAAGACCATGACCATCTCGGCAGTCACGCTCGACCCCGGTCTCTCCCAGGATGCCCAGTTCTCGCTCCTCGACTCGGTCAAGGAGCGGGTCCGTCTCTCGAACCCCCCGCCCGGCGTGACCGTGACCGTGACCGGCAACGCCGCATTCAGCCAGGAGATGGGCAACGAGATGGGCGGCTCCATGGGCATGTTGATCGGAGCCGCGCTGTTGCTGATGGTGATCGCGGTCGGCTTCCTCTTCGGCCATGTCCGGCACCGGTTCCTCTCGGTCGCGATCGTCGCAGCCGGCCTGATCCTGACATTCGGGATCGTGGGGTGGTCGGGGCTGCAGATCAACATGGCCACGATTGCGGCGTTCCCCGTGCTGATCGGTATCGGTATCGACTACGCGATTCAGTTCCATTCTCGCTTCGACGAGGAGGCCCGGCGGACCTCGCTCCCCGAGGCGGTTCGCATGACCGTAACCCGCTCGGGCCCTTCGATCCTCTACGCGATGCTCGCGACCTCGATCGGCTTCATCGCTCTCTGGGTCTCGCCGCTGCCGATGATCCGCTCGTTCGGCCAGGTCTGCGTGATTGGCGTGATGGCCTGTTACCTCGTCGCCCTGATCTCGGTGCCGGCGGTCGGTCTGATCACGAACTACAGGCCGAAGGCGATCGCCCACGGGACGACCCGGAGCGGCACCGAAAAGCCGACGGTGGAGGAGAGATACAATGGCATGCTCGGGCAGGTCGCATCGACGGTCTCACGGCACCCGGTCACGGTCCTGGTCCTGGTCGGACTGGTCGCGCTCATTGGGTTCCAGCTCGACGGCGAGATCCCAATCTCGACCGACGAGGACACCTTCGTCCCCAAGGACATGCCGGCCCTGATCAATCTGCAGAAGGTGAGCCGGGTCATGGGCTCGACTGCGTCCACGCCGATCTTCGTCAGGGGCGACCGCGTCCTCTCGCCGGAGGGAATACGGTGGATGTCGGAGTTCCAGGACTACGAACTCTCGCATAACCCCAATATTCTCGGTGCGACTTCGATCGCGACCTCGATCGTCCAGGCGAACGGCGGAGCTCTGCCGACGACGCAGGGAGAGATCGACGCGGCCCTCGCGCGGATCCCCGAAGCGACTCAGCGCCAGTTCATTTCCGGATCGACCGAGGCCGTGATCGCCTTCTCCACGGTCGAGATGTCGAGCAACAAGGGGATGTCGATGATCGAGCAGCTCCGCAAGGAGCTCACCTGGATGGCGCCGCCACCAGGGATCAGCGCAACGGTCACCGGACAGAGCGAGATGTTCACGAACCTGATCCGGGAGATCGAGGACGGCAAGCTGACCATGACCCTGCTGGCCTTCGGGATGATCTTCGCCTTTCTGTTGATCGTCCACCGGCGCGTGGGGAAGGCCGTCACCCCGCTCGTCCCGATCGCGTTCATCGTCGGCTGGAACGGGCTGATCATGTACATGCTCGGGATCGACTATACGCCGCTGACAGCAGTCCTCGGATCGATGTCAATCGGGGTCGCCTCCGAGTATACGATCGTGATGATGGAGCGCTGCTACGAGGAGTGGGACGAGGGGTATGGTCTCTTCGAGGGGATCGTCCATTCGATCCGGCAGATCGGGACCGCCATCTCGGTCTCGGGCCTCTGCACGGTCTTCGGTTTCTCGGCCCTGATCATCTCCGCCTTCAACATCGTCTCGAACTTCGGGGTCGTGACCGTGATCGCGGTCGCGTTCTCGATCATCGGCGCGATCACGATCATGCCGGCTGTACTCGCCCTGGTCGGGGCCGGGGGCCGGCATGCGGCTGGTCGCAAGGACGGGCCAAAGATTGCCTGACCGCCGTTAGCCCGTCACGGTCACGGTCACTACCCGGGACCGCGACGGTTTAACGTCGAGCTCAAGCAGAACAATCTGTTGCCAAGTGCCGAGCAGGAGCCCCCCGTCTCTGAAAGGGATGGAGACGGACGGACCGACGAGCGCGGCGCGGACGTGCGACCGGCCGTTGCTGTCGCCCCAGGCCCGGTCGTGGGCGTACGCGATCTCGCGTGGGGCGATGACGTTCAGGGCGCGAGCGAGATCCTCGAGGACTCCCGGCTCATACTCAATGGTGGTCACGGCGGCCGTCGAACCGCCGACGAAGACGTTGGCGAGGCCCGTCATCATCCCACTCTCCCGGACGGCGCAGGCCACCTCCGCCGTCATGTCGACGATCTCTCCCTCGCCATGGGTTTCCAATGCGAACTTCTTCTGAAACATGGCTGTGTCGCACCCGTTGTGATCGCGAAGAGGCTTGCATCTGCCGGTCGGCGGACACGAATGGTTTTTCTATATCCAGCGAGAGTATCCAGAGAGTGCGGCGAGTATGACCCAGAAAGCCGGGATCATAAATGAGTTCGGAGGGGAGGTGCTCCTGCTCCCGGCGCTCATCGAGGGTGCGCTCGTCGGAAACGAACGAGCCAAGTACTTCTTCTCCCTGCTTCAAGCCGCTCGCCAGCACGCCGAGCACCCGGGGAAGGAACCCCTGTTCCTCAGGCCGGAACGAGAGGCGGCAGGGATCGAAGACCTTGCTTTCGAAGAGATCGTTCCAGGAACAGTGTCCGTCGGTGATGGGCGGTACAGAATCCCATTCCTGGACCGGGTTCTCGATGGGATCCAGGAAGCCATTGACGGGATGGTCGGCCCGCTCGTCGCCCGCGGCGGACCCGACGCTGAGGCCTTTCGCTTACGGTGGGAGGCGCTCCGGGTTCTGTTGCGGAGTGACGGGTCCGGCGAGATCGGCCGCACGGAGATCGGCGCGATCACCTCGGGCGACCGTTCGGCCGGGGACACCCCACACCTCCTCGTGATGGATCTCCACCGAGCCCTCACCGCACTCGTCGAAGGTTTGGGCTGCGTTACGCTCGACGGAGCGCGGACATGCATGCTCGACGACGGTGACCGCGAGCTCGTCCGCGCATTCATGAGCGGGCTGGGCCGGACGGAGTCGCTCCGGTTCGATCATCCGGGCCTCGGCACGACTGCGATTCGGATGGGCGACCGGCTGCTGATCGAGAACGAGATCGGGGTGACCGGGGCGCATCTCCTGATGGTCACGGTTGTCGGAACGACTGTGACGGTCACCTGCACGGACGTGCACAGCGCCCGGCTCTCGTTTTTCAGGTCCTTATTAGACGGGTGGGAAGTCGAGTGGTCGGAGACGATCTCGCGGTCGGCCCCCCGGTCTATTGACGGCGTGGCGTATCATATCACGATCGGAAGGTTCGCGGCACCCGATCGGGACCGCTGCCTCGCGTTCCTGGATTACCTCGGATCCCGCATCGTCTTCCTGATCGACTGGAACAAGGCTCGAAAGCAGCTTCGGTTTTTCCTCTCGAATGAAGACGCGGTGGCCGTTCTCCGCAGGGCCGCGACCAACGAGATCGGGCACCGCGCTTTTCTCGAGATCGGCGGAGCGAATCTGGTCGACGGAGCGCTGGACCTTGCGGCGCGGAGGCCGGAAGGTAGGCTCGACGAGCAGCTCGGCCGAGAGTTGACCATGGAGTGCCTCGGACAGGTTCTCTGGATCGCGGCGGAAGGGCTTCTGCGAGGGGATCCGCGGTCGCAGCTACGAGAGCGGTGCCGCGCCGAGCTTCTCGGCGCATTCGGTACGGCCCGCGACGATCTTCTGGAACGGTGTACGTTCCACGCGGCTCTCGTTCTTGAGGAGGCACTGGTCCTTCATAACTCGCTTGGGGTCCTACGATCGGGGGTAGTGACGGAACGGGTGCTGTCGAACGCAGCCCTGGCCAGGCACAGGGAACGCGAGGCCGACGTCCTCGTCAGGCGAACCTTAGGCCATTCGGGACGGCGCACGAGCGGGCTTCTCACGGATCTGATCGAGATGCAGGACAGAGCGCTCGACGCTCTTGAAGAAGGCTGCTATTACGCCGTGCTCCTCGACGGTATGCCGTTTTCGGAGGACTTCGAAGTGCTTGAAGAGATGGCCGACCTTTCGCTCGCGGCCGGCAGGTCCTATCTCCAGACACTCTCGGCAGCGCAGCAGAGTGTTGCCGGACCGGGACTCGATCGAGATTTTTATTCCGCTGCTGATAGGATTCTCGCCATCAGGGTTGAATTCGACCTGGTGCGGGGCCGCACCGGAGGATGCCTGGCAACAGGCGCAAACGAAGCCCTGCATCCCGATGCCCGCGCAGGTCTTGTGCAAGTTATTGGAACCTCGATCGACGCTCTGATAGAAGCGGTCGCCCTGCTCCGTGGCGCTCCCTTTCTCGAATAACTGAGAATATACGCCGACGAATACCATCTCGACGGAGGGAGCTATGCCTCTCGATTAGGCGCGCACCTTGGCTCTGCGGAGGGCCGAGAAGCCCATCACCACGATCAGGTAGAAGGCGAGCGCGATCAGGAGTACCTCCCCGTAGAGGAAGACCCATTTGAGTAAAGAGGTCTCGAAGGCGAGGGGGGCGGCATAGGCCGGCCCGAACATGTTGAGCCCGTCGATAGTCGGATTGCGGGTCACGATCAGCGAGACCACTGGGAGGGCTACGAGCGCGGCGAGTACGACCGCGATCCCCTCGCGCCAGGTCAGCACCTGCGGCTCGAGCATGACGAACGGCGTGATCACCGCAACGGCCGGAACGAGAACGGGAAGGACGAAGATCTCGGACCCGACGACCTCGGGGTGCGCCTGCGTGAACGCTGTGACGGCGAGCGCGCCCACGACCACGGGGAAGAGAACGAGCATATGAACTCCCTTCTCGGGCGCGATCCGGACGAACTGGAGAATGGCGAACGCGAGCAGCCCGCCAACCACGGCCTCGCCGACACCGAGCCCGACGAGGAGGAGGAGGACGCCGAAGAGGAGTCCCGAGAAGAAGGACGACATCCTGTCCGAGACCTCGTCGATGAAGAGCGCGAATGCGTACCCCATCCCCGCCGTTAACAACCCGTACAGCAGGAGCGCCATGCCCGCGACGGGCCATGCCGCCGGTCCGTCCAGCCCGAGCACCGACGCAACGAGACGACCCAGCCCCGTCAGCGGGCTCGGGACGAGGAGGAAAAGGATGGTGAAGGAGACCACGGACGCGATGAACGCCGCCGTTGCCCTGGACATGTGGTCGAGAGCGTACGCGAAGGCGGGCATCGGTACCATGACGGCGAGGCCTGCTATCAGGGCGAGGATGAGGACGCCTGGTCCCTCGGGTCCGACGGGGGGAACTACGTAGAGCAGGAGCGAGAGCGCTACGGCAAGCAGCACGGGCACGAATCGGTACCACCGCCCGATAGCGCTCCGTTCGAGGATCAGTTCGAGTACGGGGGCAACGAGAAGGGCCGGTGCGATCCAGACCCAGGAGGGGTCGGGCACCAGTGATGAGAGGACGGAGAGCGCCGTAGATACAAGGATCATGGCAAAGGATATAAAGCATATGCTTCTGATTTCCGCGGTGGCCGCCACGGGGAGCAGGAAAAATTGAAAGGAGATTTACTCGACCGTGATGCTGTCGTCGAGCGCGCGCTGCACGGAGTCGCCCGACCCCTCGTCGCCGGCGTCGATCTCCGAAAGCCCGGTCGAGAGACAGGCAAACCCGACCACGCGGTCCTCCTCCTCAAGCCGGATCATCCGGACGCCGCGCGTCGACCGCTTCTGGATCGAGATGTCGGCGGCCCGGATCCGGATCACGTTGCCGAGCGCGGTAATCAGCACCACCTCCTCGTCCTTCGACACAGCGCGGGTCGCGACAACGGGGTTGCCGGGTCCGGCGAGAATGTTCCGGACGCCCATGGTTCCGCGGCCGTGCCCGCGGAACTCGTCGAAGTCGGTCCTTTTCCCCGCGCCCTGGGCCGTGATCGTCAGGAGGTGCTCCTTCTCGACGATCGTGGTTGCGACGAGTTCGTCGCCGTACTTCAGCTTGATCCCGCGCACGCCCTGGACGCCGCGGCCCATGTTCCGGACTTCGTCCTCGTGGAATCTGAGGGCCTGTCCCTTCGCTGTCGAGAGGATGATCTCCTGCGTGCCGTCGGTCTGTTTGACGTCGACCAGGTGGTCGCCCTCGCGGAGCGTGATCGCGTTGATCCCCGACTGGCGCGGGCGCGAGAACTCGTTCGTGGCGATCTTGGCCACCTGTCCCTGCCGCGTCGAGAAGAACAGGTACCGATCTTCGCGGAACTCGCGCATCGGGATCACGGCCGTGACGAGCTCGTCCCGCAGGTTGAGCAGGTTCACGATCGCCTTGCCCTTGCTCGTCCGCGAGGCCTCGGGGATCTCGTAGACTTTGAGCCAGTAGAGCCGTCCGTCCGTGGTGAAACAGAGCAGGTAGTCGTGCATCGAGGCGAGGAAGATGTTGTCGACCTGGTCCTCCTCCTTGGTGGCCATCCCGATCACGCCGCGCCCGCCGCGGTGCTGGGCGCGGTAGGTCTCGAGCGGGAGGCGCTTGATGTAGTTCTGGGCCGTGATCGAGATCAGCATGGGCCGGTCCTCGATCAGGTCCTCGATGTCGAGTAGGGCCTCATCCTCGCGGATCTGCGTCCGGCGTTCGTCGCCGAACTCCTTGCCGGCCGCGACGACCTCCTTCCGGATCTCGCGGAGCACGTTTGCCTCGCACGAGAGGATCAGCTCGAGCCGCTCGATCGTCTTCAGGAGCTCGACCCGCTCGTCGCGGAGCTTGGTCTGCTCGAGGTGGGCGAGGCGGCGGAGCTGCATGGCCAGGATCGCCTGGGCCTGGAGATCGGAGAGGCCGAACTTTTCGATGAGCGCCCTGCCCGCAACCTCCGCCGACTCGGAGGCGCGGATGGTCGCGATCACCTCGTCGATCCGGTCGAGCGCGATCAGGAGGCCGTCGATGATGTGGAGGCGGTCGCGGGCCTTGCGGAGCTCGAACTCGCAGCGGCGTCGCACGACCTCGACGCGGTGGCGGAGGAACTCGTTGATCAGTCCCCTGACACCGAGCGTCTTCGGCTGGCCCTCCGAGATGGCGAGGTTGATCACGCCAAACGTTGACTCGAGCGAGGTGTGCTTGTAGAGCTGGTTCAGGATGATCTTGGGCAGGACGCCCTTCCTGAGTTCGATCACGATCCGCATTCCGTCCTTGTCGGACTCGTCGCGCAGGTCGCTGATCCCGTCGATACGCTTCTCCTTCACGAGCTCGGCGATGTGCTCGACCAGGCGGGCTTTGTTGACCTGGAACGGGAGCTCGCTGATGATGATCTTGGGGACGCGGGTCTCGACGTCCTCGATCTCGGCCACGCCCCGGACCGTGAGCTTGCCGTGGCCGGTCTCGTACGCGGACCGGATCCCCGCCCGCCCCATGATGATCCCGCCGGTCGGAAAGTCCGGCCCCGGCAGGACCTTGAGCAGGTCGTCCGTCGTGCAGTTCGGCCGGTCGATCACGAGCTTGACCGCCTCGGCAACCTCCTTGAGGTTGTGGGGCGGCATGTTCGTGGCCATCCCCACCGCGATCCCGGACGAGCCGTTCACGAGGAGGTTGGGGACCCGACACGGCAGGACCGTGGGCTCGGCAGTCGAGTTGTCGAAGTTCGGGATGAAGTCGACCGTCTCCTTCTCAAGGTCCGTGAGGAGTGCCTCGGCGTACCTGGTCAGGCGGGCCTCGGTGTATCGCATTGCGGCCGGAGAGTCCCCGTCGACCGAGCCGAAGTTTCCCTGCCCGTCGACGAGCGGCGCCCGATACGAGAAGGGCTGGGCCATCTTGACCAGCGTATCGTAGATCGAGACGTCGCCGTGGGGGTGGTACTTCCCCATCGTCGCCGCCACGGCGCGGGCCGACTTCTTGTACGCCTTGTCCGAGGTGTTGCCCTCCTCCCACATCGCGTAGAGGGTCCGGCGGTGGACGGGCTTGAGCCCGTCGCGGACATCGGGGATCGCCCGGCCGATGATGACCGACATCGCGTAATCGATGTACGAGGTCTTCATCTCCTCCTCGATGTTCATCTGGATGACCCGCCGCGGGTCCACGGGCTCGATCGGGGACTGCTTCGACTTAGATGTCAAGGTTGCTCACCTCCTTCGCATGGCGGGTGATGAAGTCCTTCCTCGCGGCCACGTCGTCGCCCATCAGCTTCTCGAAGATCTCGTTCGCGAACATCGCGTCCTCGATCCGGATCTGCTTGAGCACCCGACTCTTCGGGTCCATGGTGGTGGACCAGAGCTGGCCCGCGTTCATCTCGCCGAGGCCCTTGTACCGCTGGATCACGGTGCCCTTCTCGCCGAGTTCCTTCACGGCGGCCTTCAGCTCCTCGTCGCGGTAGACGTAGCGCTCGTGCTTGCCTTTCGCCACGCGGTAGAGCGGGGGCTGGGCGATGTAGACGTAGCCGTTCTCGATCAGGCCGGCCATGTGCCGGTAGAAGAACGTCAGGAGCAGGGTCCGGATGTGAGCCCCGTCCACGTCGGCATCGGTCATCAGGATGATATGGTGGTACCGGGCGCGCTCGGGGTCGAGCTGCTCGCCGATCCCCGAGCCGATGGCGGCCATCAGGGTCTGGATCTCGGCGTTCTTGATCATCTTGTGCTGCGTCGCCTTCTCCACGTTCAGGATCTTGCCGCGGAGCGGCAGGATGGCCTGGAACTTGCGGTCACGCCCCTGCTTGGCCGAACCGCCGGCCGAGTCTCCTTCCACGATATAGATCTCGGACTTGGCCGGGTCGCGCTCCTGGCAGTCGGCGAGCTTGCCAGGCAGGTGCGAGGACTCGAGCATGGTCTTGCGGCGTGTCAGGTCGCGCGCGTTCTTGGCGGCCTCCCGGGCCTTGGCCGCGAGAAGACCCTTCTCGACGATCGCTCTGAGAGCGGACGGGTTCTCCTCGAAGTACTCGGAGAGCGAGGCGTATACGAGCGAGTCCACGATCCCGCGGACGCTCGAGTTGCCCAGGCGCATCTTGGTCTGCCCCTCGAACTGGGGGTTCGCGAGCTTGATCGAGATGACGGCGGTCAGGCCCTCGCGCACATCCTCGCCTCGCAGGGTCAGGGCCGCGTTCTTGAAGAGGTTGTTCCTCTTGGCCGAGGCGTTGATCGCCCGCGTGATGGCCGAGCGGAAGCCCTCGAGATGGGTCCCGCCCTCGCGGGTGTTGACGCTATTGACATAGGTGTACAGGGTCTCGGCGTACGACTGCGTGTACTGAAGGGCCACCTCGACCTCGGTCCGGTTCTCGGGGTCACTCCGACGGAAGCAGAGCACGTCGGGGTGGATCGGCTCTTTCCCCTCGTTCAAGTAGACAACGAACTCGCGGAGGCCGCCGTCGTACCGGTAGACCTCGGCCTCTCCCTCGGTGCGGCGGTCCTCGATCCTGATCTGGAGGCCCGCGTTCAGAAACGCAAGCTCGCGGAGGCGGTGGGCGAGGACGTCGTAGTCGAAGACGACCGTCTCGAAGATCGTCGGATCGGGCATGAATGTGATCACGGTCCCGGACATCTCCTTGCCGTGGGCTTCGATGAAGGCCTCGCGCGAGGCGAGACCCTTCCGCGTCCGCTCGCCGTACCTGCGTGCATACCGGTCCTGCATCTCCTCCTTCGTCTCCTCACGGGTGACAAGTTCGCCGGCCTTGCCACGGACAAAGTGCATCTCGTACACGATCCCGTCGCGGTAGACCGTGGCATGGAGCCAGGTCGAGAGCGCGTTCACGACCGAGACGCCCACGCCGTGTAGCCCTCCCGAGACCTGGTAGGAGTTCTTGTCGAACTTACCGCCGGCGTGGAGGACGGTCAGGACGGTCTCGAGGGCGGACTTGCCGGTCTTCTTGACCCGGTCAACGGGGATGCCCCGGCCGTTGTCATCGACCGTGCACGAGCCGTCCTCGTTGATCGCGACCCAGATGTGGTCAGCAAAGCCGCCGAGGGCCTCGT
>JBDKUZ010000142.1:0-5887 GCA_039679395.1 Methanospirillum sp.
CGCCGTCGTTGTACGCCTGGAGCGCGACCGTGTAGGTCCCCCCGAGCGCGTACGTGTGGGACGGGTTCTGCGCCGACGAGCCGGCCGTCACGAGCCGCCAGACGTCGTTCTTATTGGCGGTGTCGTACCCGCCCGTCAGGACAATGCTGCCGTCGGGAAGGACCACGCTGGCGTGAGCCCACCGGGCCGACCACCCGGCGTTCGCCATCCGGGTCCAGGTCGCACCCAGGTCCGTCGAGCGCCAGACCTCGTTCGAGCGGCTGCCGGAATTCCCTCCCATCAGGACGATGCTGCCATCGGGCAGCACCCCGCTTGTGGGACTGACTCGTCCCGTCCATCCGGCACTGGCGGTCATCTGCGTCCAGGTCGCTCCCATGTCGGTCGAGCGCCAGACATCGTTCCTGTAGCCGCCGCTGCTGTCGCCGGCCATCACGACGATGCTGCCGTCGGGCAACGCCCTGCCGGTGTGGCTGTTGCGAGCCGCCCATCCGGCGCTGGCCGTCATCTGCGTCCAGGTCGCTCCCATGTCGGTCGAGCGCCAGACATCATTCTTGTTGTTGCTGTTGCCGCCGCTGCTGCCGCCTCCCATCAGGACGATGCTGCCGTCGGGAAGGACCACGCTGGCGGACAGGTACCGCGCCGACCACCCGGCACTGGCCGTCATCCGGGTCCAGTTTGCGCCGTTGTCCGTCGAGCGCCAGACATCGTTCTTGAAGCCGGTGCTGTCCTGCCCGCCCATCAGGACGATGCTGCCGTCGGGCAGGGCCACGGTGGTGAACGCCACCCGTGCCGACCACCCGGCGCTCGCGGTCATCTGCGTCCAGGTCGCGCCGTTGTCCGTCGAGCGCCAGACGTCATTCTGTTTGCCGGCCGCCGCCTGCCCGCCCATCAGGACGATGCTGCCGTCGGGCAGTGCGACGCTATCGTGAGCGTATCGTGCCGACCACCCGGCACTTGCCGTCTGCTGCGTCCAGGGAGCAGTGAGATTCTCGTCGCCGAAGTACCACGCGAATCCCGTGGGGGAACCGCTGGATCCATCGGTGAACCCGACGTCGAGCGGCGCGGTGCCGTTCGTGACGTTCGCGCTGAACGCGGCCGTCGGCGCCGGGATCGAGGGCTGGGTCGGCGTCGGGGTCGGCGTCGGCGTGGCCGCCTCGGTGACGGTGATGTAGCCGGTCTTGACCTCGCTGTCCGAGCCGCCGGCGTTCGTGACCGTGAGGTTCACGGTGTAGTTCCCGGCCGTCGCGTAGGTGAACGTCGGGTTTGTCTCGGTGGAGTCGACCGTGCCGTCGTCCTGGAAGTCCCAGGCACGGGCCGTGATCGCGTCGCCCGTGGAGTTGTCGCTGAACGCGACGGTGAGCGGCGCGGCACCGCTCGTCACGTTCGCGCCGAAGGCGGCCGTCGGGGTCGTCGAAACGGGGTCGCGGAACGCGTAGAGTTTCTTGTCGTAACTCCCGATATAAAGGGTCCCGTCCGCGCCGAGAGCAGGCGACCCGTAGATACGTTCGCCGGTGGCGTATCTCCATATGAGTGTGCCGTCGGGGTTGAACGTATAGATGTAATAGTCCAGGTTCCCGGCATAGATGGTTCCATCAGCACCGATCGCCGCCGACCCGGAGAAACTGTTCCCGGTGGTATAACTCCACTTCTGGGTGCCGTCAGGGTTGAGTGCGTAGAACTTCTTGTCGGCGCTTCCGATATACACGGTCCCGTCCGCGCCGATTGCCGGCACACTGATGACAATGCCACCGGTGGGGAAACTCCACTTGACCGTGCCGTCGGGGTTCAGGGCGTAGACCTTCTTATCGTAGCACCCGATATAGAGGGTTCCGTCCGTGCCGATCGCCGGTGCACCGTAGACGTTATTACCGAGGTAGTAACTCCACTTGACCGTTCCGTTGGGATTGAACGCGTAGACATATTTGTCGAGGCTCCCGATGTAGATGGTTCCATCGGCTCCGATTGCGGGCGCCGAGTTGTAGAAATAGCTCCCTGTGGTGTAACTCCATTTGAGCGTGCCGTCGGGATTCAGAGCGTAGAGATTCTTATCGTAGCTCGCGACGTAGATGGTTCCGTCGGCCCCGATGACTGGCGAGCCGTAGATATAGTTGCCGGTGATGAACTTCCATTTGAGCGTGCCGTCGGGATTCAGAGCGTAGAGGTTCTGATCGAGACTCCCGACGTAGACGGTTCCGTCCGCTCCGATCGCCGGAGTGCCGTAGACCCTGTCCCCGGTAGTGTAACTCCACTTGATAGTACCGTCGGGATTGACTGCATAGAAGTTCTTGTCGTTGCTCCCGACGTAGATAGTCCCATCTTCTCCGATCGCGGGACCGGCATACATGATGGCGCCACCGGTGGTGAAGGTCCACACGAGTGTACTGGTGCCCGGCCCTGTGTAGGGGGAACGTCCGGTATTTTCGTTATTCCGTCCTAATTTCGGCCATGCCGAGTTCGCCAGTCCGACAGGACCGCCGGAAGCTGCCGAGACCGTGATGTAGTCGGTCTTCACCTCGCTATCGGAGCCGCCGTCGTTCGTGACGGTCAGGTTCACGGTATAGGTGCCGGCGGTCGCGTAGGTGTGGGTCGCGTTCCGATCGGCGCTGTCGACGACGCCGTCATTCGTGAAGTCCCACGCCCACGCGCTGATGTTTTCGCCGGAGGACGTGTCCGTGAATCCGACGGCGAGCGGCGCGGTACCGCTCGTGACGTCCGCCGTGAAGTTCGCCGTCGGGGCCGCGGGGCCGGACGGGCTACCGAAGTAGTTCGCGACCGGCGCCATCAGCGGGGCGTTGTCGATGTGAGGCGTGCCCGGGTTGTCGTAATTCACCAGTCCGGTATTATAGGGCGTGTCGCCGATGCCGTCGCCGTTCGCGTCCGTCCCGGTGTAGGAGTTCCAGTAGTTGCCGAGGACACCGGTTTGCGAGACGCCCCCGTAGACGTACGGCATTGCGCTCGCGGTGGTCCAGGACACGGGCGGGATATCACCTGACGTGCTGCTGCCCCTCGACACTGGGCTTACTCCGGAGGGAACGACGAAGTCGTTCAGGGAGATACGGTTCCCGGGAGTCGCTCCCGTTTGCGCTAAAAGAAAAATGCACGGGATGGCATTGGCAGAGAACTGATTGCCGGTTATCACGGAGGTTGAGAGCGACTGGGGAACGAGAACCACGCCAAGACCGGCGCCGGTCGTGGTTGTGAGCGTATTGTTCGCGAACCGCTGGTTTGCGCCGCTCAGGGATATCAGAACGTTCTGGGGGATCGCATTGTTCCTGAAGATGTTATTTTCGAAGACATTGTCATGACCGATGACGGTAATCGCTCCGTTCCCGGACGTCGAGGTATATTTCATACCCTCGAAGACGCATTCCCGAACGACCATGTTCACGGCACCTGCGCCGGTCGACGGGAAGGTCATTCGCCCGTTCGTGAACCTCAATCGCTGGAGGATTGTTCCATCCCCGGTGATGGTCCTCGTAACACCTCCGAGATCCACCGTGACGAGATCGGCACTCTCTCCGGTGATCGTGACGGATTTGGCCAGATTGGCGGTGAGCGAGTACGTGCCGCTGTTGACGTAGATCGTATCGCCGTTGACCACCGACGCGTTGTTGAGCGCGTCCATCAGCGTCGGGTAGTCGCCGCCGGTGCCGACGGTCACGAGCCCCGCCGCGGCCGGAGCCAGCAGCAGAGCACATGCCGCGATGAGCATTATCAGAATCAGGTCGAATCGTATTCGTCGTACCATGGATCGTTCACCTGAGGGGAACGCGGTGCCGCCCTCCTCGGAGCGGCCTGACTCCCCGGAGAGCGGGCAGCGCGTGGGCGAGCCCGGGCTATCCGGCCGCATTTCCCTTGGTGAAAGCTGGGAGAGGGAGAGGAATAAATCACAAAGTTTATTGAACCTGGTAAACCTCTCGCGCCGGCACGGCCCCGCCCCGGGCCGCCCGGCCCCTCGCCAACGCCGACGACGGGAGGGGGCGGCAGCGCGGAACCGGGAATCGGCCGGCGGGGCGCGGCCGGAACCGGGGAAACGCGCGATATGGTTCATCCCGGTTTTTCGATGAAAGTGCATTTATAAGTCCCCTCGGACACGATAGTTCGTTGGCACCCGTCCCCCCCGTTCGCCACCGCCCCCTTCTCAGGAGGAAGACCATGAAGGAATCACGCAGCGCCGGCCTCATAGCCGGCGCCATCGCCGTCACCGCGGGTGGCGGCGTCGGTATCGCCGCCGAGGGCTGGCCCCGGATCGCGCTCGTCACGCTCGCCGTGGGCTCGGCCTTCGGCCTCGGCTCGTGGGTCGCGGACCGGCGGATCGCCGCGCTCGTCGCGGTCGTCCGCTCGTTCTGCGACGAGGCCGCCGTCTACTACCGCGCCCGGGAGGACGGCCGGATCGACGACGCGGAGGCCCGCGCAATCGCGGACGCCGCGGGTCGGTTCTTCGCCGACCTCGAGGCCGCCGGCGGAGAACTGCTGGAGGCGCCGTGCCCGGGACCGTGATCGGAGCCCGGGACGCCGTCCGCACGGCGATAAAGCGTCATAAATGTTTATGCCGTGAACGCTGTTTGCCGGCCGGCCGCTCGGAGCGGTCGACCGAAACAGGGTGTCGCGCAGTCGTCACGCCAGTCGACCACGGCCCGCGGGGCCTCCGGGCTCCGCGACCGTATCATGGAAGAGCGGGGCTCTTCCGCTACAGGGAGAACGATGTCACCGAGAATAGACGGCCCCTCCACAAATGCGCCCTCGACAAGCAGTATTCGGGAAGGACCAGCAACAACGTCGTCGGGACGCGCGGATAAGCGTTCCGAAACCAGCGCCCACGGGCGCTCGCCGATCGACCGGGCCGCGCCGCCGGCCCCCCCAGCCGTAGCGGCCGGGGCCCCGGTCGTGATCATGCGAAGCGACGGCGGCGGGATCGAGGTCCTCGCCGGAGACCGGGCGTACGCGCTCTCGAAACGGGAGCTGCGGGGCCTCCTCTTCCTCCGCATCCGCGTCGACCTGAACGAGGACGGGTCCGACCGGGCCACGGTCGGCCCCTGGTCCGATCGCCGCTGGGTCCGCTTCCTCCTCGGCGGGAGGCCGTACCTCATCTCGAGCGACCGCGTCATCGCGGTCCTCCGCGGCGACGTGCCGGCGGACGAGCTCGTCCGCGTGGGGGGGCCGTGATGCCGCCCGGGGCCTCGATCGACGACTACCTCGACGCGCTCCGCCTCCGCCGGCACCCGGTCCGGGCGCGGACGGCGATCCGGTCGAGGGCCGGCCTGCAGAAGCTCCGGATGGTCGTCGAGAACTACCGGCGGTGGCGCCGGGAGCGGGAGGCGGAGCCATGAACGGCACTTCCCCCGTGCGCGAGGCGCTCGACCTTCTCCTTGCGCCGGGATCCGTCGCCGAGCTCCGGGCGCTCGGCCGCGACGGCCGGGTGGCGTCGGGGTACTTCGACGATCTCGCGAAACTCGCGGACGCGGTCGAGCCGATGGACGCCGCGGGCCAGTACCGCGGCATCTACGTCACGCTCAACCCCGTGAACCCCGCGCTCCTCGCCCGGCGCGCGAACCGCGTCGAAGGCCGGCTCGGGCGCGGGGACCCGACCACGGCCGACGCGGATATCGTCCGGCGGCGGTGGCTCCCGGTCGACGTCGACCCCATCCGGCCGAGCGGCGTCTCGTCCACGGCCGACGAGCACCGCGCGGCCTGCGCCGTGGCGCGGGCGATCCGGGACGCGCTCGGAGCCGAGGGCTGGCCCGCGCCCGTGGTCGCGGACTCGGGAAACGGCGCGCACCTCCTCTACCGAATCGACCTGCCGAACGACGACGATGCCACGGCGCTCGTCAAGGCCGTCCTCGCCGCGCTCGACGAACGCTTCTCGACCGGTTCGGCAAAAGTCGAC
>JBDKUZ010000143.1:0-13819 GCA_039679395.1 Methanospirillum sp.
ACTCGACGAGCGCGATCACCGTGTCGGGGTCCCCGAAGATCGCAACCCGCTTCCCCTGGTAGTGGAAGTGGGTGTCGATCAGGGTGTCCACGACCTGCCCCCGTTCTATGGCGAGGGAGGCGGGGACCGCGAGGCCGAACTCCTTTACGAGGGCCATGACGAACTCGTCGGTCGCCTTCAGGCCGATCGGGAGCTTCAGCGGAACGCAGGGGACGCCGCACTTCTCCTGGAGGAGGGCCCCCGCGGGCCCGGAGGCCCAGGTGCCGAGCGCGACGGTCAGCCGCGAATTCCCCGAGTCGCGGATCTCCTCGACCGTCGCACCGCCCGCGGGAAACATCTCGTACCGGCTTGTCAGGGGCGTATCGAGGACGTTCGAGGTGTCGGGGAAGAGGAGCGTCGGCACGCCGAGAACCCCGGCCAGGCGCCGGAGCTCCCGCATGTCGCCGGGGTTGACGAAACCCGGCAGGATGTTCACCTGCTCCTTCTTGACCGGCAGGTCCGCCTCCGCGAGGTACGAGACCATGGCCCTGCACATATTCGCGAAGCCGGTGACGTGCGACCCCTGGTAGCTCGGCGTGTTGGCGTGGATCACCGTCCTGCCCTCCGGAATCTCCGCCTCGCGGATGATGTTCGGGATGTCGTCGCCGATCGTCTCGGAGAGGCAGGTCGTGTGGATCGCGATCACGTCGGGGCGGTAGATCTCGAAGACGTTCTTGATCGAGGTCTTGAGGTTGGCCGCGCCACCGAAGACCGACGCGCCCTCCGTGAACGAGCTCGACGAGGCGAGCACCGGGTCGCGGAAGTGCCGGGTCAGGTGCATCCGGTGGTACGCGCAGCACCCCTGCGAGCCGTGACTGTGGGGCAGGCAGCCGTGAATCCCGAGCGCCGCATACATGGCCCCCATTGGCTGGCAGGTCTTCGCCGGGTTGATCTTCCCGACGGTGTGCTCCACGGTTCCTCTCGGTACGCAGTCAAGCATGGGTCTCACCCCGCTCCCACGGCGGCACGATCAGGTTCCAGGCCGGCGTCGTCAGCGCGTTCGCGACGTCGCGGGCGAAGACGATCGCCCCGTTGAAGCCGGCGTACGGGCCGCTGTAGTCGTATGCGTGGAGCTGCTTGGACGGCACGCCCATCTTGTGGACGATGTACTTGTCGCGGACCCCCGAGAGGAAGAGGTCGGGCTTGAGCGTCCGGACCAGTTCTTCGACCTCGTGGTGGTTGCAGTCGTCGATGATGATGTTCCCGTCCTTCATGTCCGGAGCCAGTCCGGCGTAATCCCCGAGCGGGATCCGCTCGCAGAGAGCGTCGTACGTCTCCTTCGGCAGGTTCAGGTGCACGTGGGCCTCCCGGTAGCGCTTCTCATCCGGCGAGAGGTGAAGCTCGGGGATGTTCTTGGAGTCGGCGTCGCTCTTGATGGTCGGGATGACACGGCGCCCCTCGTAGTCGTCGCGGTGGGCGAACTCGTACCCGGCCACGATCATCTCCATGCCGAGGTCCCGGAGCAGGTGCTGGTAATGGTGGCTCCGCGAGCCGCCGACGATCCCGAAGGCGGTCTTCCCCTGGCAGATCTTGCGGTACTGGTCGAGCACGGGCGCGACGCGGGCCGTCTCGCGTGCGATGACCTCCTCCGTCCTCCGGACGAGGCCTTCGTCGGCGAAGACCTGGGCCAGTTCGCGCAGGGACTGCGCGGTCGCGGCGACCCCGATGAAGTTGACCTTCAGCCAGGGGATCCCGTACTTCGTCTCCATCATCTCGGCGATGTAGTTGATCGAGCGGTGGCACTGCACGAGGTTGAGGCTTGCCCGGTCGAGGTCCCGGATCTCGAGGATGCTCGTGTCCCCGGTCAGGACGCAGTTGACCGTGTACCCGCATTCCCCGAGGATCCGCTCGATCTCCCAGGAGTCGCCGCCGATGTTGTACTCGCCGAGGAGGTTGATGACGAAGTCTCCCGCGACCTCGCCGTCCCCGGTACCGATGACGGACTCCATCAGGTTGTTGTTCGCGATGTGGTGGCCGGCCGACTGGCTGACCCCCTTGTACCCCTCGCAATTGAATGCGACGACCTGGATCCCGTGCCGCTCCTCGGCGGCCTTCGCGACCGCGCCGATATCGTCACCGATCAGGCCCACGGGGCAGGTCGCGCAGACCGAGACGGCCCGCGGGCGGAAGATCTCGACGACCTCGTCGATCACCTTCGCGAGCTTCTTCTCGCCGCCGAAGACGATGTCGCTCTCCTGCATGTCCGTGGTGACGCAGAGCTGGGAGTAGATCCGCTCGGGCGGGGTGGTCGCGTCGGCGCGCGCCTTGTTCCGACGCGTGCCCCAGCTGTAGTAGGCGCATCCGACGGGGCCGTGGACGATGTGGACCATGTCCTTGATCGGTCCGACGACCACGCCCTTGCACCCGGCAAAGGCACAGCCGCGCTGCGAGATGATCCCCGGAATGGTCCGGGTGTTCGCCTCGATCTGCTGGCAGGCTTCGGTCGTGTCCCTGACCAGGAGGTGTTTCTTCCGGTTTTTCCGGACCTTGTCGGGATACTGTACCAGTATCCCGTCGAGTTGTGCCTCGTTCATCGCCATTGTGGGGTCCTCCTGTTACCAGATGGCTGCCTCTCCGGACTCGCCCGTGCGCACGCGGACGGCGTCGACGACGGGCAGGACGAAGATCGCGCCGTCGCCGACGCGGTTCTCGGTCCTGTTGGCACCGGCGATCGCCTCGATGATGCGGGGCACGTCCTCGTCGTGGGCCAGGACCGTGAAGAGCCGGCGGGGAAAGAGGCGCGTGCCGTCGAGGAAGCTCGTGATCTGCTGCTCGGTCGCCTCCGGGTCCGTGACATCGTCCACGGCCATCGCGAGGAGGCGTTCCTTCCGCTCCCGGATGACGGCGGGGTCCTCGACGGGCCGGCCGCGACCGAGTACCTTGACGGCGGTGAACCCGGCCACGCCGGCATCGATCAGGGCCTTCTTTGTCGCGCCGGTCCGGTTCATCCGGATGACGGCCATTATCTCTTTCATACCTGTCCTCCGCGGGCTACAGGCCCCGGCCGCCCCGCGAGATGGTGTAGACGTCCTCGATCGGGGAGACGAAGATCTTCCCGTCGCCGAAGGTACCGCTCTCGCCGGTTCGGGCCGTCTTCAGGATCACATCGACGATCGGGTCCTTCTCCTCGTCGTGGATCACGACCATGACAAGGGACTTCGGGATCTCGTCGTAGACGAGGTCTCCCATGCGGATCCCCTTCTGCTTGCCGCGGCCGACCACGTCCACGACGGTCGCGGCCGGGAACCCGGCGGCGGTCAATTCGCGAAGGAGCTCGTCCTTCTTCTCGGGGCGCACGATGGCTCTGATCAGTAACATCCTTCTTCCCCCCTACAGCGCGTCCAGGAACCCGTGCTGCATCATCAGCTCCTCGAGCCGGTCCTGCGTCATCGGTTTGGGGACGACGAACATCCGGTTCGCGTCGATCGCCCGGGCAAGATTTCGGTACTCGCCGGCCTGGCCGGATTCGGGGTCGAAGTCGACCACGGTCTTCTTGTTGATCTCGGCCCGCTGCACGAGGTTGTCGCGAGGCACGAAGTAGATCAGCTGCGAGCCGAGCTCCTCGGCGAACGCCTTGAGGAGGGCGTGCTCGTTATCGACCTTCCGGCTGTTGCAGATGATGCCGCCGAGCCTCACCTTGCCGTTCGTGGCATACTTTCGGATCCCCTTCGCGATGTTGTTGGCCGCGTAGAGCGCCATCAGCTCGCCCGAGGCGACGATGTAGATCTCCTCGGCCTTCCCCTCGCGGATCGGCATGGCGAAGCCGCCGCAGACCACGTCGCCGAGTACGTCGTAAAAGACATAGTCGAGGTCGGGGGTGTACGCGCCGAGGGACTCGAGCAGGTTGATCGAGGTGATGATACCCCGGCCGGCACAGCCGACGCCCGGTTCGGGTCCGCCCGACTCGACGCAGAGGGTCTCGCCGAACCCCGGCTTGAGGATCTCGTCGAGCTCGATGTCGTCGCCCTCGTCGCGGAGGGTATCGAGGACGGTCTTCTGGCAGAGCCCGTGGAGGAGGAGCCGCGTGGAGTCGGCCTTGGGGTCGCACCCGACGACCATGATCTTCTTCCCGCCCTCGGCCAGGGCTGCGACCGTGTTCTGGGTCGTGGTCGATTTGCCGATACCGCCTTTTCCGTAGATTGCGATCTGTCGCGCCATTCTCTTCCTCATCGGATTGCTTGGTACCGGAGGCACTGGTCTCCGGGGGTCTCATCGCCGATCTCTTCCCCTGGCATCCCGCGGAAGCAGGCGTTGTCGGGGTACGGGTATTGCATCGCGCGGCAGTGTCCCGTCGCTTCGTCCTCTTCACCGAAACCGACCCGCGGTTCGGGGCCCCAGTCCCCGGCAAACCGAGCGTCCCTCGCGCGGGACGGCCGGAGCGTGCCGGGAACGGTTGCGTGAACCTGTCCGCCCGCGAGCAGTCGGGAGAAGTCGAGCGAAGGCATCACTACATCGGTCAGTGTCCATCGCCTCAGGATTGCCTGAGTGGAATTGAGGCCGCTGTGACTCGCGGCGCAGCCGATTGCGCCTGATTCGAGGGTTTCCATCCGTCTCATCCTATCACCTGTTGCCTGGTGCACAGAGGCGTTGATCTCCCTGGAATTTATGTTTACCGGAACCTCTGTTCCTTCCACCACTATATAAAACAATATTGTTCCGATCTGTCGGCTTTCCGCGCGGGATGGCCGGCCCCCTGAGCATTCCGGCCCCCCGGGAAACCGGGGGGATCATCGCCATCCATCTCCGTGGTCCGAGCGGCCGTATTCATGCCGACCCGGTCCTTCGGTCCGGCGGCTCTCCGCGGGAAACGATTGATTGTGGCTCTATCGTGGCCCTGCAACAAACGCACCCATGAACCCCCGTGCCGATGGTCCGGGCTCGATAGGGCCCGGAAGAAGATCCGCACTCGCCGGCCCTCGCCATCGAGCGATCGGTAGAGCCGGGGCTGGCCGATGTCCCCGCGGAGCGGAAAAGATTGTGCCGATCCGGGATGGCGGGCGGCTCCCTCCGTCCCTGAGAACCGGTCGAACTAAATCTCGGTCACGTCTCTCAAAAATAGCCAGGAGACCAGTATGCCGAGCACCACGATGATCCCGATGATCGCTCCGGCGGGCACCGAATACGGCAGGCCCCCGAGAGCGGAGACTGCGAACGCGGCGAGGATGCCGAGCCCCATGGTGATGGCGAAGACGAGGAGCGGCACGGCCATGAGGTAGCCGATATACTTCTGTCGCCAGAGAAGGACCGACGTGATAACCATCCCCGGAAGGAGGAAGGCGAGGTCCAGGACGTATACCGGGTTTGTCGGCAACGATGTCTCTGCCAGGCTCGGAGGGACGGTCCCGGCGACGAGGTTGGGGACGATCTCCGAGAGCCACAGGGCTGCGAACAGGACGCCGATAACGAAGAGGAGTGCGCTCGCCATTCGCGCTCCCGGGTTCCCCGCCAGGGCGGGTGCGAGCGCCTCCGGCCGCCCAGCCATCAGGCCGCCGAAAAACGTGTAGACCGACAGGCCGAGAACGGCCACGTAGGCGAGGAAGAGGAACTGGAAGTGGACGGCGAAGGCATAGATTGCGAACGCGTAGACGAGGTACAGGCAGACGCCCAGCCAGACGAGGTACCCCCTGAGCGAATGGTTCCGGACCGAATACGTGCTGACGAGGAGAGCCACCACAACCAGAAGGTTGGCACAGTCCTGGCCGACAGCCTGAACGGCCCACGCCGCCGTCTCCCGCGCATAGGTCTGGGGGAGCAGGATCCCGCACAGACTGGTGATCGTGACGAGCACCGACACCAGAACAGAGGTCCCGATCCAGAGCGGCCGGACGGATACGGCCGCCCGGGCGGCGGGATTCGCAGGGTCCTCCATAATCCGATCTCCTCGGCGGGCCGGCAGATAATTCTGTCTCCCCCTTGCGAGTCCGTCATATCGGATCGGTTCTGGCAGGTTCGGGCGAATAACCCACATTTCCCATCGTGTGCGCTCTCCTCAGGTGCGACCTCGACCGCCCGGGATCGTCCCCCCCGAAAATTCGTACGCAGTCGGACGAGCGCCCGATACCCCGACCCCCTTATCCGTTGTCGTGATCTCTTCGGCCGCTGCCCTCATGCGGGTGTGGGCGACCGCGTCGATCCCTTATCCTGTCCATCCGGGAGTACCGGAGAAGGGGACCGGGTCGTTCGTTTCCCGTCGTTAAACGGGCGGGTCACCTCTCGACGAACTCCTCGCGTCCGACCAGGGAAGAGAGCACCGACATGCCCGCCATGCCGGCCGCCACGTAACGGGATAGGATCGTTCACCCACCAGGATCCGGTCCGGATCCTCTCGAGGTCCCGTGTGAAAAGTTCATACCAATTGCGACCGATATCCTGCCATTCGGGGAGAGGCGATGCCATACTATTCGGAAGCCGAATCGGGCGAGCTCGGACGGAAGGTCGAGGAGATCGTCATGGAATGGCCCGGCGTGACTGAGAAGAAGCTGTTCGGATCTCCCGCGTATCTGGTGGGCAAAACCAATTTCTTGATGCTGGTCACCGGCGGGATCGTCCTGACCCGGCTTGGCGATCAGGAGAAGGACCGGCTCCTCGAAGATCCCCGTGCCGACTATTTTGTCGGACATGGGCGCGTCATAAAAAAATGGGTTCAGGTCTCGGTCCCCTCACCGGAGGATCTCGACGCGTTCGTTCCCTGCATTCGATCGAGTTACGAGACGTCGCGGGACGAGATGGCGTAACCGTGTCGTCTCCTCGCCGATCCCACTCCGGCGAACCCGGCACCTCGAGGTGCGCCGTCGGCAGACCTGGAATGAGGCCCCCATTCCAGGCTCATTGCCATTTTCGTGTCGGTTCAAGCGCGAAGGCCCTGTCCTGACAGGCGATCGCCCCCGCCCGATCTCCCTGCTGGCGAAGAACAAAACCCTTGTTCATCCAGGCGTCGGCCAGCTTCGGATTGAGTCTGATCGCCCTGTCGAAGCAGACGATCGCTTCGTCGTACCTCCCCATCTTGGCGAGGCAGATCCCCTTGTTGTTCCAGGGACGGGGGCGGCGCGGATCGATCTCGATCGCCTTGTCGAAAAATTTGACAGCCTCGGTATCCTTTCCCTGCTGCTCGAGGATGACGCCCTTGTTCGTCCAGGGATCGGCCAGCCTCGGGTTGCGCTTGATCGCCTCGTCGTAACACGCGGCCGCTTCATGCGGCTTGCCCTGACGGCGGAGGGCGACTCCCTTATTTATCCAGGGATCCGCACATCTCGGCTCGAGGGCGATCACCCTGTCGAAGCAGATGATGGCGTCGGTATCGTTCTCCTGGTTTTTCAGGGCGACCCCCTTGTTCAGCCAGGCCACGGCCAGTGTCGGGCAGAGATCCAGTGCCCTGTCGTAGCACGCGATCGCACCCGCATCGTCTCCTTTCTGGGAGAAGACGACCCCTGCATTGAACCAGCCCTCCGCAGTCGTCGGTCGGTTGCCGTCGGGAAAGAGGCGGTCGAGCTCCGAATGAGCGGGTTCGAGACGCTCCTCTTCGGGCGTATCCGGCGTCTTCGGGGCGAATGTCGCATCGGAGTTCTCGACCGGTTCGTCGAGTTCTCCCTCTGCGACGGGCGAGCCCTCCTCGTCGGCCATCGGAGCGGCGCCGGCAGGCTCGATGGAGACCGCCGCGTCGCATGCGGTCGCTTCGTCGATCTCCTCCTGCTCGAGGGGGAGGTCGTCCTCGGCGTGCCAGTCTTTCGCGAGCGTCGGGTCGAGGGCAACCGCCCTGTCGTAGCAGGCGGAGGCTTCCGCCTCTCGACCCTGTGCAGAGAGGGAGAGCCCTTTGTTGTTCCAGGCCTCGGCAGACGTCGGGGCGAGCCTGATCGCCGTGTCGAAGCACGAGATGGCCTCCGCGTGCTTTCCCAGGCGACTGAGGGCATGTCCCGCGCTGTTCCAGACGGCGACGGCCCCGGGGTCGAGTTCGGTCGCTCTGGCGTAGCATTTGAACGCCATATCCCATTTTCCCCGACTGGAGAGGACGTCGCCTTTGGTCGTCCACGGCCCGACACCTGCAGGGTCGAGCGCGATCGCCCTATCGCAGCAGGTGATCGCCTCGGCGTACCTGCCCTCGTGGCTGAGGGCGCCTCCCCGTGCAACCCATTCCTTCGCCGTCATCGACGGATCGTTCTTCGAAAAGATGCGGTTCAGCAGAGACATGCGGGTTCGTCTATATTGTCATAGTGAAGTCATCGTATTCATGACTTTCATCTCCGCAGAGGCCTTTGATCCTGCCGGGGCGACATTTCCTCTGGGGCGAACCGGGCATCGAGCGGAGGAACCCGGGCGACTGCAAACGAGGGCGCTCCGATCGGGGAGACGGCGGAAGGAACGGGGGTCCGTGGACAGAAAGCAGAGGGTCGATCGCCGTCGGAACCACCTTGGAATGCTCGCCCCACGCCTCTGCGGGCGTGGGTAGCTTCGGGTCGGCGAGGGCTGCCGGCGGCATCCCGTGCGAACGCGACCTCTACCGCCGCGCAGCGAGCGCCGTTTGGAGAATCCCGCACGCTCGGGAACAGGATCGGCGTCGGCGGTACGGGCGCCGGCACCGAAGATAGGAAACCGGGCGTCAGGTCCCCGGTATGCCGCATGCTTCCAGGGAAGCATGACGCAACTCTCTGCCCCATGCAATTCACGGAGTCCGTCGAAGGATTATAACCCCCCGAACAGGGCGACGATATCGCCAAAATCGATCCTGCCGTTGTCGTTGTGATCGAAGACAGAGACGGGGGCGTTCTCGGCAATCCAGGCCACCTGGTTGAAGAACAGCACGACATCTGCAAAGTCCTGCCGGCCATTGCCATTCACATCCTCGTACCTTCCGTCGCCGTCCGGATCACCGGCATACCCGGCCCCGCCCGGAACCACGATCGTCGGCGTGACGTTGACCGTCGCCGAGGGTGTCGCCGTGGGAGTGAAGGTCGGCAGGGAGAGTGTCGGCGGTGGAGTCTCGATCGTCGGGAGCTCGTACGTCGGGGTCGCCTCCGGGGTCGGGACGAAACCGACCGACGGTGCGAGCGGGTGCTCGTCGATATTCTGCGGGGCGAGCGAGAGGGAGACATCGGCGAAGCCGTCGTCGTCGCCATCGGCGGTGACCTCCGAGAAGCCCGTGCCACCCGGCCGGGCCCAGTAGTTGCCGCCGATCGAGGGGCCGCCGACGATGTTCGGACCGTCGCGGGGCGCGACCGACCAGGCGTTCGCCCTCACGGGTTCGCTGGCGACGGCGACGTTGACGGTGTTGCCGAAGCGGTTGTCGTAGAACGTGCCGCTCCCCGAGAGATGGACCTGGAGACCGATATCGGTGCTGTTCGCGATGACGTTCCGCGTGACGGTGACCCCGTCCGAGTCATAGAGGTAGAGCCCGCATTCGTTGCTCTCGATCCGGCTGTCCGAGACCACGCAGTCGGCCGCGCCGTCGGAGAGGACGAGGCCGTAGCCGTTGCCCGTGATGGTGCAGCCCCTGACCGAGTTTCCCGTTGCGTTCCGGTAGAGCACGGCCCCGCAGAAGAGATTGTTCTCGAGTACGGACGACTCGATGCTCGAGTTCACGGCCCCGTCGAGGTAGATGCCGCGGTCCCAGTCCCGGATCCGGACGTCCCGTACCGTGACGTTCCGCGCCCCTTCCGGGGCGTAGACGGAGATGCCGGTCGAGCCCTCGATATCTTTCCCGTCGATCAGGTGGCCGGCACCGTCGAAGACGACGTCCGATGCCCGGATCTCGATGCAGGTCAGCTGGCCGCTGTTCACGATGTCGTTTGTCAGGACGTACGAGCCGGGGCTCGCGATCGTGATCGCCTGGCCGGCGTACGTCACGTCCGTCGCGGCGACGGGGACGGCGTTGCTGGAGAAGAGCAGGAGCGCGGCAAGGAGCGCGAGACGGAAAAACGGCCAGCCCTTCATTGACATTGTTTCTGTAGAATTCTCAATAAGAGTATCGAAACAAAATCCGGAGGCCGGACCGGCCCCCGTCCAACGACCCTGCCGGCGGGCCGCTCCAATCCCGCCGGCTCCATGTTCGATTCGCTTCCGGGTCAGGCGAGCGCCGGGACGGCGTCGGCCCAGTTCTCGACGGCCGCGAGGACCGCGTCGGCCGAGTACGACGAGACGGTGACGGTCTCGCGGCCGATGGTGACCGTATAGACCTCGCCGCTCGGGTCGTGGCAGCGGACCACGGCCGAGAACGAGTCGGTGTCCGTCGCGTGGACGGCCGTCCCGCCCATGGCCGTCGCGAGCGCGGCGTTGCCGAGCACGGTCGCGACGTTGGCGGTGTACGCCGCGACGGTCGGGCACTTGACCGTGACCTGACCGACGGTCTCGGCCTCGCCGTCCTCGTAGACGATCCGGGCCGTGTAGTACTCCCGCGCCTTCTCGACCGCGGGCAGGTTCTCGGTGCCCGACTGGTACGCCGTGCACCCGAACGGGTTGTTCGCGATGATGTCGTCCACGACCTCCGTGAACGCGGCCACGTCCGCGATCGGCGCGGCCAGCACCCTGGTCGCGGCCTTCGTGACCGACTTCTGCACAAAGTTTGCCATTTGTTCCTCCTGGTACTCCTGTACCGGAGAAGTATAATTCCCGTTAATTTGTTAAGGATTGTAAAACGCAGGCTGCCTCCGTTCCCCGAATCCCTGCACGGGTGCCCACCGCTTCAACGTGGCCGAGAGCCGGCTCCATACGCCCCCCGTGTTTCGTGTGCGCCCCGTACGACTGCCACGCCGGTACCGGGGAAGGGTGGAGGGACCACGTTGTTCGCTGAGATGCATGATGAACACCGATGCGGTGCCGCCGCCGGCGGGGATAAGTGGCGGCGGACGATCAGGTCCTCTACATCGAAGGTATATGAGGAGTCAAGGTTGCGGTGTGAAAGTGAACTTGCCGGGAACAGCTGTTGGGAAAAAGAGATTAAAGGTGGTTGAACAGCCAGACGACGTCGGCGAAATCGATGCGGCCGTTGCCGTTGTAGTCGAACATCGCAACCGGCTCGTTCGCCGCGATCCAGCTCATCTGGTTGAAGTACAACACGACGTCTGCGAAATCAGCACGACCGTTGCCGTTGACATCCTCGTACTTCCCGTTGATGCCGAGATCATGCGGACTGCCCGCTCCTCCCGGCACCGGGGCCGGACTGGATCCGGCACCGGGCTGGCTGAGAGGGAGGTGGTCGATGTTCGGCTCTCCACCGATCTCGACCCCGTCGTTGATCGTATAGGCTTCGTCGCAGAACCCGTCGCCGTCCACATCGGCGTGAGTCTCTGAGAACCCCTGCCCGCCAGGCAGCGCCCAGTAATTGCCGCCGATAGAGAGGCCACCGACAACGTTCGGCCCGGTGCTGGCCGCGATGTTCCACGTGTTCGGAACGAGTCCGGCCGCATTCACTGTGTTATTGAAGTAGTTGTTGTAGACGGTCCGCCACCCCCCCTCACCGAGGACGTCTCCCTCGAGGAACCCGACGTCATTCCCGGCAATACGGTTGCCGACGACTCGTCCGCCTCCGCCTGTACTCACGAAGTCGATCCCCGCGCCGTGGTTCCCCTCGATAGTGCACCCCTCGATCGTCGGGGTGGTTTTAAAGAGGTGGAGCCCCGCGGGGCGGGGAGTTCCAGACCAGCCGTTCCGGGAGACGACCGAGTCGCGGAGCGTCGCGGAGGCGTACTTGCCGACGAACCCGGCCACACCGTTCTCAGAGAGGGTGACGTTGTCGAGCTCGGCAGCGGAGATCTTCTCCTCGAGGAAGACTCCCGCGTTGGCGTTCGCGAAGGACTCGGTGTCCTTGATCGCGAGGTAATCGACGTCCCACCACCCGTGGATCCCATCGACGCAGCTCCGGATGGACACATGGTCGACCGAGCAGTTGCCTGCCCGGGTGAAGTCGATACCGGTGGACCAGTCGGTCAGGACGATCGACCGCACCCTGATGTTCCTGATCGGCTGAGGATCCTCTGCTTCCCCCGCCGCTGCGTCCAGCTCGCAGCGGATTCCGATAGAGCCATCGGAATCGACCCCTCCGACTGTGTGCCCCTGGCCGTCGAGCAGGACGTCGGAGCTCCGAATGTCGATCGCGACGGGGCAGGCAGAGTTGATGATATCGGCCGGAAGGGTGTAGTACCCGGGTTCATCGATCACGGTGCAGCCCGTGATCGGGGTCGGCCCCGTCTTCTTCATGTAGATGTCCTTGTTTCCCGCCCGGTCGTCCACCCAGACCACCCTATCCTGGTAGATTCGGGGGGATGAGGCGTGGTTGCTCGAGGTGAGACGGTACTCGGTCTCCGACCCGAGCTCCGTGACCTGCAGGTTTCTCTCCCCCGAGGAGAGGTTTCGGTCGACGTACACCACGGTGGTTCCGAAGATCACCGGACGCTCGTAGGCGTGGTGGATAAGCGAGGTGTCCGGGTACTCGGCGACGGTCACCGGATCTCCGGCGCCGGGGGGCAGGGCCGAGAGGAGCACGTGCCTCCCGTATCCGTCGTAGAACATGCTGTTCGCCCAGACCGCCCGGTCACCCTGTATATCCGGGAACGTATTCCATTCGTCGGCGCTGCTGATGAGAGTGGGCGATCCCGAACTTCCTGTCCGTGCGTGCACCTCGTAGTTGTCGTTGATGGTGCTCTCCATCGGGGATCCGATGCGGTGTATCCAGACAATGTCATTTCCCGAGATCCGGGGCGCGGAGTCGTACAGGCCGTTACTGACCCTGGTGGTCTTCGCCAGGCCGATCGGTCCCTTCGTGTAGAGATAGATGTCAGTGTTATCCATACCGTATGTCGCGTTCGGGGTGTGCTCCGTCCAGACGACATCCAGGAAGTCCCCCGTGTAATAGACGTCAGGAGTCTCGAGGGTCGCGGTGCTCTGCCGGATGGTCTCCGTCGTCTTGTACGCGATCGAGTAGAGGACGATCTCGTCGCCTCCCCTTCCGCGGGAAACGTAGGCGATGGCGTCCCCATAGATAGCAGGCTCGGACTGTGACGAGAGCAGCCTCGGGTTGTCGATGGGCGCCGCTGTCCCGGCCGTGATATCGTACAGGTATATTCTCGATAAATCAGTCCGGTGGTCCTCCCAAACCACGTAATTGCCGTAGACGTCCGGGTTTATCTGGTCCGACGAATTGGTGCAGACCGCGACCTCAGCCCCGTGCGAGGCGCCGACGCAGATCGAGAAGAGAAGAAGGATAAGCACGACCCTGATACTGAGCATTGGTCTACCTCATATATGATCGAACAAACATTCCTGCACGCAGATAAATATTCCGGTTTTGCTATTTCGATGCCTTTTTCCTCTCACGGAACGCCGTAACCACTTTCCCGAAGATCCTCCACGGTGCGTATTCAGGCCGTCCGATCGACGCAGTCTGCGCGGCCATTGCCGTTGGCGGTGCGTTTCACTGTCTCACAACCGAACAGGCTGGAGAAACGCAGAAGATCGGCCAGAGCAGGAAAAATGGTTACAGGTGGTTGAAGAGCCAGACGACGTCCGCGAAGTCTTGTCGCTCCTGATTGACCGCCTCCGCTTCGCCTGGATCCCGTATCGGTCGACCTGACCCCCATCACCCCATCGCCGGCCGAGGCGGATAGTACTCCACCGTCACCCCGGCCATCTCCACGCTGTTAACCGATGGCGAATGCAGCTCGACCACCTCCATCGGTCGGTCCGTGAAGATGCGAATCCGGTTCCCTCGCATGGCATGGCCCCGAGCGCGGTACCGGGCAAGGTCAGCAATGTGTGCCGGCGCATCGACGAACTCAAGCCGCTCGGTGATGCC
>JBDKUZ010000144.1:0-7506 GCA_039679395.1 Methanospirillum sp.
AACGGCAGCAACGACGGCCAGCAACGGCACGGCCACCGCAACCCCGACGAAGTCGCCCGGGTTCGGTGCGGTCGTCGCCCTCGTCGGCCTCGGCGCGGTCGCGGTCCTCGTCCTCCGCAGAGAGTAATCCCAATCCCCCTCTTTTTTCACGCCGCCAGTCTCCGGCAGATCTATCTCATCAGCCCGGTGACGACCCTTCATGACGATGTAAGGATGACGGTCGGCGATTGCGCCTTACCCCCCGATCTACGCCCGATCTTTCGGTAATTTTCCTTCGAATCGCTGGCGCGCATGAATTTTCCATATTGACATAGCAAAGGACGGGTGTTCGGCAACCCGTCAGATGGCTAAAAAATCGATTATTCCCGACAGGAATATTCCGTGAGGCCGCCGTCGGGGGGTTCATTGAGCGGAGGTCCGCGGACGAATCGGGAATCGCCGTCCCCTCCGGCAACAAAAACACAAAGGAGTATATCAATCTACGCTCAAATCATCTCCGTGATTCGGGCCGATTATTACCTTCGGAAATAACACAACTGTTTTATGGGGTGAACTTCAAGTTTAGATCGAATGGAGTGCAGCCCTTTTTTCCGGATTGGTCTTCTCGTGTTCGCCGCCATGATCGCGACACCGATCGTGTCCGCAGCGACCGTCCAGATCTCCGGTCCGACTGTAATCTCATCCCCCGGGACGTATGTCCTTACCCAGGATATCGCCACCGGCCAGAGTCCGGCGATCTCGATCCGCTGCTCGAACGTGGTGTTCGATGGAAACGGGCACACCATCGACGGCGTGGATGCGGGGGGGTCGTTCGGGATCCAGGTCAACAATGGTAATACGCCTCTTACGGGCGTCACCGTGAAGAACGTGCGGCTCACCGACTGGTACTACGGTCTCTACTACAAATACGTGAACAGCGGCCGGATCGAATCCGTGCGAGCCGAATCGAACCAGAACGCGGGCATCTGCCTCGCCTACGCGAACGATAACGTGCTGACCGGCTGCACCGCAACCGGGAACGAACAGGGAATCCTCGTCTCGTTCGCCTCCTCGCGGAACCGGATCGAGTCCTGCACGATGTCCTCCAACGGCGACGCCGGGCTCTGGCTCGCCTCGACCGGACGCGACCCGAATCAATACGACAAGATCACCTACGACTCGACCGCAAACCAGGTCGTCGGGAATACGGCGACCGGGAACGGCAGGATGGGGCTCTACGTCGACTTCTCCGCAGGGAACACCCTCTCATCCAACACGGTCTCCGGCAACGGCGGCTACCAGATCTTCCTCGACTATTCTTCCACCAACCGGGTCGAGTCGAACACCGTCTCGGGCGGAACCGAACAGGGAGTCTATCTCTACGATGCGGACAGCTGCACGATCTCGGGCAACACCGTGTCCGGTGTCGGAGATTATGGAATCTATATCTCGTCGACGACGGGGCTCGCCATCAGCGGCAATACCCTCACCCATAACGGCATCGGTGGAATCGCCCTGAACGGCGAGGCAGCCCTCCCCGCCGACGGCAACAGGATCAGCTCGAATACAATTCGCGATAACGGACAGCACGGAATCTTCCTCTGCAGGTCGAGCGGTAACACCATCACGAACAACCTCTTCTCGAATCCCATCAACGTCGTGTATGGCGGCACCTGCTCCGCAAGCACATGGTCGGCTCAGCCGACGGCCGGGACCTCGATCGTGGGCGGTCCGACGCTCGGCGGCAACTTCTGGGGCACTCCAACCGGTACGGGCTTCTCCGAGACGGCCGCCGATGCGGACCGAAACGGAATCTGCGATCGTCCCTTCGTGATCAACTCGGGTAACTCGGACCTCCAGCCGTTATCGAAGGTTACCGGAGCCGGGACCGTGACCACGACCACCGTGCCGACAGTGACCTCGACGACGGCGACACCCACACCCGGATCCACCCCTTCGCCGACCACGATCGCGACCACGGCTGCCCCCGTGTCGCAGGCTCCGTTCCCGGCGGCGCACACCCTGCCCTGCACGGTCGAGGCAGAACAGTTCGACGTCGGCGGCGAAGGCGTCGCGTACCATGACTACGATGCCAAGAGCTCCGGAACCAATACGGTCCTCCGTCCCGGCGAAGGGGTTGACATCGATACCGAGGGCGGGATCACCAACGTCGGGTACACCCGCGACGGCGAATACCTGAAGTACTCGGTCGATGCGGGAAGCGCCGGCAGCTTCTCCCTCGCGCTGCGCGCTGCCAACCCCGACCCGGCCGCGAAGGCCGTCAAGGTCTACCTCGACGGCGCTCCTGCTGGCCAGGTGTCGATCGGTCCTACTGGCGGCTGGACGACCTACCAGGACTTCTCCTGTTCCGCCCCCATCGCATTCCCGCAGGGTCGGCATGTCGTGACCATCGCGTTCGAGGGGGTCAGCCGGATCAACCTCGACCGGCTCGCCTTCTCGGCTGCCTCCCAGCCCGTGGCGACGTCGACATCCACGCCCACGACGATGACCACGCCCCCACCAATCGGCCTCCCGTCGTTCACGCCGACGGTGACGCCCACGGTGCAGCCGGAGCTGCAGAACGCCACGCTGTCGGCGCTCCCGGGTGCGGCAAACCCGCCCCGCGACACCAACGGCGACGGGAAGTACGAGGACGTCAACGGCAACGGCCGGGCCGATTTCGGCGACGTCACGCTTCTCTTCACCAATCTGGACTCGGTCGCGGGCGCCTATCCGTCGCAGACCTTCGATTTTAACGGCAACGCCCGGGTCGATTACGGCGACGTGACCGTACTCTACGGCAAACTCTGAGACCACACTTCACTTTTATATACTACGGCTCCCTCCCCCTCTCCTGAACCGCCATGGAGAACATACTCATCGTCTATGCCGCGCCCGAGCCCAAGTCTCTGAACGGCGCCCTGCTCGCGGCCGCTCTCAAGACCCTGACCGACCTGGGCAAATGCGTGGAGGTCTCGGACCTCTACGGCATGAAGTTCAAGGCCGTGCTCGACGCATCGGATTTTCCGGACCGATGGGATACCTCGGTCTTCGATCCGGCCGCCGAGCAGATGCACGCAATCGCCTCCGGCGCGATCGCACCCGACATCGAGGCCGAGATCGAGAAAGTCCGGCGCGCCGACCTGGTGATCGTCCAGTTCCCGATCTGGTGGACCTCGATGCCTGCAATCCTCAAGGGCTGGTTCGACCGCGTATTCGCCCAGGGGTTCGTGGTGAACGTCGGGACGGGCGAAGTGTACGGTCGCGGGCTCCTTCGGGGCAAGAAGGCTCTGGTGGTCGTGACGGCCGGTTCGCCGCAGGAACTCTACGTTGCCGGCGGCCCGCACGGCGACCTTCACGAGCTCCTCAGGCCGCTGACGCACAATACTCTCGAGTTCTGCGGCTTCGAGGTGCTTCCGACGCACGTGGTCTACAGCGCGACCGGGATCTCCCCGATCGACGCCGACCGCGAGGTCGAGCTGTACCAGGACCGCCTCCTCGGGATCGGGGCGTGACGCTTATGCCGTGCGAATGCAAACGGAGTAAGCCATGACGCAGCTCTCCGACGACGAGGGGCGGGCGGCCCTCGCCCTCGCTCGCAAAGCGGTCGAGGCCGCGGTGCGACGCGAGCCGTTCGACCGGGGTACCCTTCCGCCGGTCTTCAACGAACGGCGGGGCGTCTTCGTCACCCTGACCGAGAACGGACAGCTGCGAGGATGCATCGGTCTCCCGTACCCGATTGCGCCACTCGCCGACGCGATCGTCGAGGCCGGCGCATCGGCCGCGCTCCAGGACCCGCGATTTCCGCCGGTGCGACCGGCCGAGCTCCCGTTGCTCCGGGTCGAGGTGACCGTACTGACCATGCCGACGCCGATCCCCGGGCCGGCCGAGAAGCGGGCGGAGCATGTCGAGGTCGGGCGGCACGGCCTGATCGTGCGCGGACAGGGGACGAGCGGTCTGCTCCTCCCCCAGGTCGCGACCGAGTACGGCTGGACCCCCACTGAGTTCCTCGACCAGACCTGCAACAAGGCCGGACTCCGGATCGGGTGCTGGCGCACCCCCGGCGTCGAGGTCAGCCTCTTCGAAGGCCAGATCTATCACGAATAGGAGCGACATGGCGTTCGGGTTCGAGCAACAGCACAAGGACATCGCCGGCCGTGTCGGGCGGCTCAGGGTCGGATCGAAGGTAGTCCGGACCCCCGCCCTGCTCCCGGTGGTCAACCCCCACCTTCAGATCGTCACGCCGGCCGAGATGCACGCGATGGGTGTCGAGGCCCTGATCACGAACGCCTACATCTTCTACCGGAGCGATCGGTTCCGCGAGGCCGCGCTCGAGCGCGGGCTCCACGATATCCTCGATTTCCCGGGCGTGATCATGACCGATTCGGGGTCGTTCCAGCTCTCGGTCTATGGCGACGTCGAGGTCGGCAACCGGGAGACCCTCGCGTTCCAGCAGCGGATCGGCTCGGAGATCGTCGTCCCGCTCGATCTCCCGACGCCGCCGGCGGCCGACCGCGCGACGGCCGAGGCCGAGCTCGCGACCACACTCGCCCGGATCGACGAGGCCCGTGGGATCGTCGGCGACGCCGCGCTCCTCGCAGCTCCGGTCCAGGGCGGGCTCTTCGAGGACCTGCGCGAGAGGGCCGGACGAGCCGTGAGCGACGGCGGTGCCGTGATCGCGCCGATCGGCGCCGTGGTTCCGCTCATGGAGAACTACCGCTACCGCGACCTCGTCCGGGTCGTGCTCGCGGCCAAGCGCGGCCTCTCGCCCGGCGCCTGCGTCCACCTCTTCGGTGCGGGCCATCCGGCCATGCTCGCCCTCGCCGTCGCGATGGGGTGCGACCTCTTCGACTCGGCCGCGTACGCGCTCTACGCGAAAGAAGGGCGATACCTGACCGTCCACGGCACGCTTGCGCTCGCGGAACTCGCCGAGCTCCCGTGCTCCTGCGCGGTCTGCCGGGAGCACTCGGCCGACGAGGTCCGCGCCTCGCCCGAGCGCGAGCGGCTGCTCGCCCTCCACAACCTCGCCGTGACCCTCGGCGAGATGGCTCGGATCCGGCAGGCCATCCTGGACGGAACTCTCTGGGAGCTCGTGGACGAACGCTGCCGCTCCCACCCCCGGCTCCTCGACGGCTACCGCGAGCTTCTCCGGGCGTCGCCCGCGCTCGAGGTCTTCGATCGGACGACCAAGCGCCGGTTCTTCTACCGCGGCGACGAGTCCTGCGCCCGCACAGAGGTCGTCCGGTACCGCCGCGATCTCGCCCGGTTCGCGCTGGCGGGCCGGGTGCTCGTCTCGTTCGAGAACCGACCCGAGCCCGGATTCGACCACTGCCTCGGCTTCCGCCCGCCCTTCGGTCCGTATCCTCCCGGGCTCGCCGAGACCTTCCCGATCGGCCAGTGCGAGGTCCCGTCGTGGGACGAGGCGATGGTCGGAGCCGGGTGCGAGGGGCTCGCCGCACTCGCACGGGCGAACCCCGACGCGGCGTTCACGGTCCGCTGCGCCGAACGCTGGGTTCCGCTCGTCATGGCCGCCGTGCCCGAAGCGCAGGTGTTTGCCGATGAAGATTGAGATCCGAGTCCGCGACGGACTCGCCCGCGGGGGCACCCTTGTCCACGACGACCTCCGTCTCCAATCCCCCTGCGCGGCCGAGACCGCCGTTCTCTTTCCCTCCCTCCTGAAGCGCGCTCACGAAAACGTCCCGCTCGCGGCGAACGATGCCTTCGTCCGCGCCCAGCTGGTCCCGGGTCCGGAGCCGCACGCGGTCCACCCGGCCGAGAAGGAGTACGTCCCGACGGCCGCCGCCCTCATGGTCGCGAACTGGCACACGGCCCTCGCAGACCCTGCGGCCTACGTCCGGTACCTGGTCGCGCTGAAGGAGCGGCTCCCGCCCGACGCGCCATGGTATGCGCCGGCCGCCGCACTTCCCTCGAACGCGGCCCTGCTCGCCTGGGCCGGGTTCGACCTCTTCGACTATACCGGCCCCGACCTCGCGACGGCGAGAGACCGTTTCCTCCTGCCCGAGGGAGAGTTCCCCGCCGATGCGCTCGGGAGCGGGCTCTGCTCCTGCCTGGGGTGCGCTGCGGGCGACCTCGACCTGCACAACCGGCTCGCCCTCGATGCCGAGCTCGCGCTCGTCCGCCGCTTCATTCATGACGGCCGGCTCCGCGATCTGGTCGACTCCCGCTGTCGCCTCGATGCGAACCTGGTCGCGATCGTGCGCCTGCTCGACCGCCGGTACGCGTTCGTCGAGCGCTGGACTCCCGTGACGGGCCCCGCGCCCATGCGGGCGAACTCGGCGGAGGCCCTCGGTCGCCCCGAGGTACGCCGGTTTGCCGAACGCGTCCTCGAACGATACAGGCCCGGCCGCACGGACACGGTCGTGCTCCTGCCCTGTTCGGCGCGGAAGCCCTACTCCCTCTCCCGCAGCCACATGCTCTTCACGGGCGCGATCCGCGGCCGGGCGCACGAACTGATCGTGACTTCGCCACTCGGCATCGTGCCGCGGGAGCTCGAACTCTGCTATCCGGCCGCGCACTACGACGTTCCCGTGACCGGATACTGGGACGCGGAGGAGGTCGCCGTGATCGCGGCCACCCTCGCCAGCTACCTCGGCCGCCACGGCTTCTCCCGCGTCATCGCCCATCTCGAAGGCGGCGCCCTACGGGTCGCCGAGGTTGCGGCAGCGGAGATCGGGTGCACGCTCGAGTCGACGGTCGTCGAGGGCCGTCCGGGCTCCGACGCCTCGCTCGCGCTCCTCGACGCGGCCCTCGACGGGTGCCGGCGGCAGCACGAAGATCCGCTCCGCGGTCTCGCGCTCTACCAGTTCGACCGCGAGCTGACGTCCTCGGGGCTCCGAAGCCGCGGACGCTATCCGAACGTTCAGTACCTCCGGGGCCGAAACCCCGTCTTCGGGATCGACGCCGATGCCGGCCTGCTCAGGCCGACCTTCGAGGGATGGTCCCTCCTCGGCGACGGGTACCGCGTCGAGATCGACGACTTCGTGCCGCAGGGGGACGTCCTTGCTCCGGGGGTGCTCGACGCGGACCCGCGGATCCGGCCCGGTGACGAGGTGCTCGTGGTCGGCCCGTCCGCATACGCGACCGGACGCGCGGCCATGTCGGCCGGCGAGATGCTCCGGTCGACGCGCGGAGTTGCGGTCAAGAGGCGTAAAGTAATGAAACGTGAGCGCGAATACATGGAGAAGAACCCCGCGGGTTCGGAGGCGGTCTGAGTGTACAGGGTGGTGGAGGCCGAAGTGCTGGCCGACCGCGTGCACGCGCTCGTGGTCGAGGCGCCGCACGTGGCCAGGAACGCACGGGCCGGTCAGTTTCTGATCGTTCGCGTGGATTCCGAGGGCGAGCGGATCCCCCTCACGATCTCGCGTGTCGACGGCGATTGCGTCAGGGTGATCTTCATGGCGGTCGGAGCGACAACACATCGCCTCGCCGAGCTCGGGCCCGGCGACGCGATCCGGGACGTGGCCGGCCCGCTGGGGCGGCCGAGCGAGGTCCCGGAGAACCAGACAT
>JBDKUZ010000145.1:0-3813 GCA_039679395.1 Methanospirillum sp.
CGGCGCCGGCACGCCCGCGAGCTCGGCCACGAGGACGCCGTACGACCGGTCCTTCGCGCCCGGGATGATGGTCCGCGTGAAGATCACCGACGTTCCCGTGTCCTTGACGGCCATATGATAGTTCCGGACCCGGGCGAGATCCTCCTCGGCCCCGACGAGCTCGTGGAAGTGGGTCGCGAAGAGCGTGCGCGGTCCGCTCTTTCCCTTCCCGTGGAGGAACTCGAGGACGGCGCGGGCGATCGCGTATCCGTCGAGGGTGCTGGTCCCGCGCCCGATCTCGTCGAGCACGACCAGGCTCTTCGGCGTGGCGTTGGCGAGAATGTTCGCGAGCTCGAGCATCTCGACCATGAACGTGGACTGGCCCGAGGCCAGGTCGTCGAAGGCGCCGACGCGGGTGAAGACCCGGTCGACGACCCCGATCGCGGCGTGGTCGGCCGGGACGAACATGCCGCACTGGGCCATGACCGTGATCAGCGCGACCGCGCGCATGTACGTCGACTTTCCGGCCATGTTCGCGCCGGTGATGATCAGGAGCTGCTCGCTTCCGGCGTCGAGGACGGTGTCGTTCGGGACGAACGGCTCGCTCGACCGGGCTTCGACAACGGGATGCCGACCGCCGCGGATCCGTGTCGCGGCCCCGTCCGTGACGACGGGCCGGGTGTACCGGTTCTCGACCGCGACCTCGGCGAGGGCGGCGAAGAGGTCGAGCAGGCCCGCGGCGCGGGCGGCCGCCTGGAGCTGCGACACGGCCGGGCGGAGGACCTCGATCAGCCCCTGCCAGACCTCCTGCTCGCGCTCCCCGAGACGCTCGTCCGCGTGGGCGATCTCGGCCTCCTTCTCGCGAAGGCCCGGCACGGTGAAGCGCTCGCCGCTCGCGGTCGTCTGCCGCCGTTCGTACTCCTGCGGCACACGGGCTTCCTGCGACTTCGGGACCTCGATGTAGTAGCCGAAGACGCGATTGTACCCGATCTTCAACGTCCGGATCCCCGTCCGCTCGCGCTCGGCCTGCTGGAGCGCGGCCACCCAGTCCCGCCCGGTCGTGGCAAGCCCGCGGAGGCGGTCGAGCTCGGCGTCGTACCCGGCTCGTATCATGCCGCCGCTCCGGGCGGCCGCCGGGGGGTCGTCGGCGAGCGCGGAGGCGACGAGGGTGGCCTCGCCTGCGTGGTCTCCGAGCTCGGACGCGGCTGCGGCGAGGAGCGCCGGGGCGTCCGTGGCGGACGCGATCAGGCCCTTCAGGCCGGGCAGGGCCTCGAGCGAGCGCCGGAGCGCCGCAAGATCCCGCGGCGAAACGTTGCCGTACGCAATCCGGCCGGCGATCCGCTCGAGGTCGCCGACACCGCCGAGCCGGCGGCGCAGGTCCCGCCGCGCGACCGTGCTCGACGCGAAGAACCCGACCGCGTCGAGCCGGCGATTGATCGCGTCGGGGTCGGAGAGCGGCCTCACGATCCGGGCGCGAAGGAGACGGGCGCCCATGGGCGTGACCGTCCGGTCGATGACCCCGAGGAGGGTCGCGCCCTTCTTCCCGTCGCGAACGGGCTGGACAAGCTCGAGGTTCCGGACCGTGATCGCGTCGAGCACGGGCGGGGCCGCGCCGGCGGCGGCGAGCGAGAGCCCGCTCACCTGCGGCAGGGGCGCGCGGTGCATCGCCTCGGCGTAGGCGAGCGCGGCGCCGGCGGCCGCGACGGCCGCGGGGTCGTCGCCCTCGAAGCTCCGGCCGAACCGGCCCGCGAGGTAACGGGCGGCCTCCGCGCTCTCGAACGCGGCGGCGGGCCGGCGGGTGGCCACGGCCTCGAGCGATCCGACGACCTCGAGAAGCGGGCCGGTCAGGTTCTCGGGGACCAGCACCTCTTCGGGCGAACGGCGCACGGCCTCGGCCAGTACCGCGGCCCGAGCCTCGCCGTTCGGAACGGCCGAGGCCGCGAACTCGCCGGTGGAGGCGTCGAGGACCGCGATCCCGGTCCGCTCGGGGCCCGGCGCGACGGCCATCAGGTACCGGGCCTGCGGCGCCTCGAGCATGGCCCCGTCCACGAGCGTGCCGGGGGTTACGACCCGGACCACCTCGCGCTTCACGAGCCCCTTCGCCTTCTTCGGGTCCTCCATCTGTTCGGCGACCGCGACCCGGTAGCCCTTCCGTACGAGTCGGGCGATGTAGGACTCGGCTGCGTGGTACGGGACGCCGGCCAGCGGGATCCTGTTGCCGTCGGCGTCGGTGCCGCGGGAGGTCAGAACGATATCGAGCTCCCGGGCGACGGTCTCGGCGTCAGCCCCGAACGTCTCGTAGAAGTCGCCCATCCGGCAGAGGAGGAGGGCGTCGGGGTGCTGCCGTTTTGCCGCCTGGTACTGGCGCATGCCGGGGGAGAGACCGTCGCTCATGCCGATCCTTTATATATCGGCCTGGGCGGATTTAACTGCCCCGATCGCGGTCATTCCCGCCGTCGTCCGGGCTCGAACAACCGCGCCTCGCGTTCGACGAGACCGATCGCTCCCTTCGCGCAGGCCGCGACGCAGGCCCCGCCGCCGTCGCAGCAACGGTCATCGGCGAGGCGCGAGCGCCCGTCGCGGACCTCGAGGGCGAAGGTCGGGCAGTCGAGCATGCAGAGGCCGCAGCCCGTGCAGCGCCCCTCGTCGATCGCGACGACGGTCCGCCTCATTCCGTCGCGTCCGGGCGGCCCTCTTCCTCGACAATCCGACCGTCGAACCAGACGCGGATCGCCTCGACCGTCTCCTCCACGCCTCGCGGCGTGCCGACGGGCGCGGTGGCGTCGAGGTGGTCCTGCAGCCCGCCGAGGATCTCGAGGATGACGGTCTGCCGGTCTCCGCGCGTCCGCGCCGCGACGAGCACGGCAAGGCGGTCCATGCGGGAGAAGGCATCGGCGAGGCGGAGCAGATCGACCATCGGCAGCGCGGCCGGCGTACCGGCGGCTCCGCTATTCCGCACGGTCACGCCCTCCGAGCGGCACGATCAGGGACGGATCGTCCTCGGCCGGATTGTTGACCCGTGTCGAGACCCGGTACGCCTCCATCTCGCTGGCGGGGTACGGGGCGAGAAGCCCTTCCAGTTCGGCGGGGGCAAGAAAGCCGTCGCTCAGCCACCGCTCCTCGTCCTCGCGCCGGAGGATCGCGGGCATGCGCTCGTGGATCGGGGCCACGACCTCGTTTGCGGTCGTGGTGATGATCGTGTACGTCGGGGATTCCGCGCCGTCGACGTCGCGCCGGAGATCGTAGAGGCCGGCGAAGGCGAAGAGGTCCGCGTCCTTCCGGCGGACGTAGTACGGCGTCTTCCTGCCGTCCCGCGTCCACTCGTAGAACCCGCTCGCCGGGACCAGGCAGCGGTTGCGCCCGAGCAGCCCGCGGAATGTCGGCCGCTTGGCGAGAGTCTCGGCCCGGGCGTTGATCGATCGCCGGGCCGTTCCCGGGTCCGCTACCCAGTGCGGGACGAGGCCCCACGCCATCGGGACGAGCTCCGTCCGTTCGCCCTGCGCGACCACGGGCATGGTCTGGGACGGCGCAACGTTGAACCGCGAGCGCCGGCCGAGCGTCGGTTCGTACACCCGGAACCGGTTGCCGAGGTCGTCGGTGCAGATGAGCGAGTACCGGCCGCACATGGTACGGTTCCTCGCCCGCGGGGATGATCAAGGTTACGGTACCCCGCCACCCGCGGCATTAATACCTCGCCGGTCATGAAAAAGGAGCGAGGAGATCCCGACGAGCGCGATACCGGAAAGACTGGCAGAGACCGTGGACGACTACCTGGCGCCCCTCCCGGCTGCAACGAGGGAGACGCTCGAGCGGCTCCGCGCGATCATCCGTGCG
>JBDKUZ010000146.1:0-2275 GCA_039679395.1 Methanospirillum sp.
AGCGCTTGTACTTCCGCACGTAGTGGAGGAAATCGCGTCCCACCACGATCGTGCCGGTCATCTTATCGCTCACGACCTTGCCGGTGATCACCTGGCCGCGCACCGGCAGGGTGCCGTGAAACGGACAATTCACGTCGGTGCACTCCGTCTCGGGGGCCCCGACGTTCAATCCAATATCTCGTGCCATATGGTATCCTCGTTATCTGCGGGCGGTGAGCCGGCGTTCGGGCGCTCCAACGAGCGCTCTGCCGTCCACCTCCACCGCAGTCCCGTCCGGAAGCAGGAGCCGGAATTCAGCGACCGCCTTGGGCACGGTCTTGATACCGTGCTCGGTCGCGATCCGGAGGGTCTGCCGCGTCTCGTCGACGCAGAGCCCCTCGATTCCTGCCAGGGACGGGTTTGCTGCTCGCGCAACCCGGACGTGCCGGCCGATCCACTCGTGCCGGAGCACCGTCCGGGGCGCGATCACGCCGCGTTCCTCCGCGTCTGTTCGGTCAGAAGGCGGGCGATGGTTCGCCGGAGTTCCCGGATCTGGCCCGGGTTCTCGGTCGCGCCGCCGGCGGCCACCTTGCCGTTGTGCCGGACGAGCTCGAGCCGGAGCTTGTCGAGCTGCTCGGTGATCTCCACGTCGGAGAGCTGCGCCACTTCGCCGGAGCGGAAGATGGCCATCTATCGCACCTCCTCGGGGACGTACTCCTCGTCGGGCGTCGCGGCGAGCTCGGCGTCGATCGTCGCGCCGAGGTCCTCCTCGACGGACTCCTCGACCGGGCGCTGCCGGGGCGCGACATCCAGGATCTCGAACTTGTCCGGGAGCTTCGTCTCGGGCAGGATGATCTTGACCTGGACGCCGATGGTCCCGAGTTTCTTGATCGCGACCGCGTAGCCCTTCTCGACCATCGTGATCGAGGGCTCGCCCGAGTGCTTGATGTAGCCCTCGGTGAATTTCTGGACGCGCGAGCGGGCGCCGGTCAGCTTGCCCGAGAGGACGACCTCGCACCCGAGGGCGCCGGACTCCATGACCCGCCGGATCACGTTCGACCCGGCCTTGCGGAAGTACCAGCCGCGCTCGAGCGCGTTGGCGAGCCGCTCCGCCATGATCTGGGCGTTGAAGTTCGGGTTGCCGACCTGCTGGACCTCGATCTGGGGGGACTCGATCCCGTAGTCCTGGGCGAGATCCATGGTCAGCTGCCGCACGACCTTGCCGCCCTTGCCGATCACGATGCCGGGCTTCTCGGCGAAGATCGTCACCTGCGTGCCGAGCGGCGTGCGGGCGATGTCCATGCCGCCGTACCCGGCGCGCTTGAGCTCCCTGAGGAAGTACTTCTGGACGCGCACCTTGCGGACGCCGTCTGCGACGAACTTTCTCTCGATCGCCATTATTCCTGTACCTCCTGGACGATGATCTCGATGTTGACGGTCTCGCGCCGCTTCGGCGTGGCCCGCCCCATTGCGCGCGGGAAGAAGGCCTTCTGGCCTCGCCCGCGGTTCGCGGCCGCGTGGACGATCACGAGCCGTTCCGTGTCGAGCCCGCTGTACTCGGCGTTCTTCTTGATGCCCTCGAGGAGCTTGATGTAGCCCTTCGATGCCTTGACCGGGTAGCGACCCGCGTCCCAGCCGACGAGCCCGCGCTTGTGCGCGACGTTCCGGTTGAACCGCCGGAACGGCACGGCCTTCTTGAGCGCGACGACCTCGTTGAGGTAGTCGAGCGCGCGGTTGACGTCCTGGTTCTTGATGAACCGGGCGATCTCGATCGCGTGCTTGGGCGAGCACGGAAGCTCGTTCGCCTTGACCCGGGCGAACTGCTCGCCCGCGATCTCCGATGAATAACCTGTGCGTGCCATGGAGATCACTTCAGGGGAACGAACTTACTCGACCGCGTGGCGCCGATACCGGCCGATCCGTGGGAGACCCGCTTTCTCGTGAGCGCGAACTCGCCGAGGTAGTGGAAGACCGACTCGGGCTGGAGTTCCACCTTCTGGAACTCCTTGCCCGTGTAGATCTCGATCTCGCGCCCGACCATCTCGGGGAAGATCACCATCGACCGGAGGTGCGTCCGGATACGGGCGTCGCCGTTCCGGAACCGGGAGAGGAGGTGCTCCTCGTCCCGGGAGAGGCCGCGGAGCACCTTGCGCCGCGTCCGCGAGGGCATGACCGGGAGGAGATCGGTCATGGACATCGCCTGTAAGTCCTCGATGCGGAAGCCGTGGTAGGTGAACTCCTCGCGCCGCCTCGGCATCCGCTTCTGCGTTCTTTTTGCTGCCATATCCGATCACCG
>JBDKUZ010000147.1:0-3367 GCA_039679395.1 Methanospirillum sp.
AATCGTGGTCCTCGGCCGCCGCGCTCGGGATCGTGTACCGCGTCCACTCGCCGTTCCGGATCTGAGCGATGACGTAACCGACAGACCCGACCCCGAAGGGCTCGATGTCCACGCTATCGTTCCGGTACGCGCTGCCCTGGTTGCCGGGGGTCGTGTCGTGGTAGGCGACCCCCTCCCCGCCTTCGTCGTAGTCCTCGGCCTGGATCGTGAACGGCCCGGTCAGCGGCAGGGCGTAGACGCAGTTGTACCTGGTGGTGGTATTGGTCCCGAGCGCCTTGGAGGCCACGAGCGTGACGCTGTAGACCCCCGGGTTCGCGTAGGCGTGGAGCGGGTTCTGCGCCGTCGACGACCCGCCGTCGCCGAATGACCAGGTCCAGCCGGTCGGGTCGCCGGTCGTGGCGTCGGAGAACTGCACGGAGAGCGGCGCGTACCCGATCCGCGGCGAGGCCGTGAAGTTCGCGATCAGGGGATGGCCTACGGCGATGTAGTGGTCCCTGGCCCTCGTCCGGCTTCCCGAGACCGCGTTGGTCACGGTCAGGGCGACGTCGTAGATCCCCGGTTCGGTGTAGGTATGGCTCGGGTTCGTCAGGGAGGAGTGCCCGCCGTCGCCGAAGTCCCAGGACCAGGAGAGCGGCTGGCCGTTGGGCGTGGTGTCGTTGAACTGCACAGTGAGCGGGGCGTTGCCCAGTTTCGGGGTGGCCGAGAAGTCGGGCTCGAGGATCGGGGCGAACTTCTGGACCCGGTTGTTCCAGACATCGGCGACATAGACGTTGCCTGCCGGGTCGACATCGACATCATCAGGATGGTCGAACTGTCCGTTCCCCGAACCGTGGGTACCCCATTTCGCGACAAATGTCCCGTCCGGCCGGAACTTCTGGATACGGTGGTTTCCAGTGTCGGCGACATAGATGTCCCCGTGCCTGTCCACCGTGATTCCGCTTGGCCCGGAGAACTCTCCGTCGCCGGATCCCGTCGTGCCATTACCGCCGTTCGCCCCCCATTTCGCGATGAACGTACCGGTCGAGGTGAACTTCTGTATGCGGTTATTTTCGGTATCGGCGATGTAGACGTTCCCGGCGGTATCCAGTGCAATCCCGAGTGGATTGTTCATGTGGCCGTCATTGGTGATGGTATCTATAATGGGAATATCATCAGACGAACCCCATTCCCGGAGAAGCTCGCCCGTTGGGGCATAGACCGAAACGTGGGCCTCCCTGTGCGATGAGGTATACCACATCGAGAGAAGATAGATGTTTCCGGCGGTGTCAACGGCGACCCCCATCGGATAAGCCGGAGGATCCCCCCATTGTTGTAGTTGATTCCCGTTCAAATCGTACTTCGCGACTCCGAGAAATTCGTTTTCTCGGAGCTCCGCCGTGTAGACGTAATTTTGACTATCTGCATCGACGTCATACGACCCCCAATGAAAATTGTTCCCCCTTGTGACGAACTCCCCCGTCGAGGTAAACCTCTGGATTCCGCTCCAATCAGCTACATACACCCTGCCGGATGTGTCCACCGCGATCCCCGACATACCCTGGAATTGCCCTTCGTTTGTACCCACGCTCCCCCATTGGGTGACGTAGACGTACTCCTCCCCCACCACTGCCTGCACGGCGACGCAGAGGAGGAGCAGGACCAGGACTCCATAGAATGCTCTCATATCAATCTCCCCATTACGCGTCACTCTCTCCTGTCAAATGATATAGTTTTGGAAATATTCTCGGAGGAGGTGCCATCACGCCGCAACGGGCGGCGACGACCGCCCGATTCCCACGGCCTCGGGGGTAGAGAGATGAGGAGGATTCAGCGTCGACGCCCAGAGGTGGTTGAAGTGCCGGACAACGTCGGCGAAATAGATCCGCCCGTCGCCGTCGTGGCGGACAGCCGGCATCGTTACGATGGGTTCACAAATTAACCCGGCCCAGATCCTCTCAATCCAACGGCCCCGCCCTCGCTCCAACACGAGGAAACTGCATGACATCACTCGCCGGCGTTGTAGCCGGCTTCTTTCGCGACCGCCTCTGGGGAGGTGCGCGTGAGCATTGAATCGTGGGCGACCGCGGCCACGGTCGCGGCCGGCCTGGCCGTGGCCTTCCGGCTCGGCATCTGGTTCTACGACCGGAGGGCCGATGCCCTGCTCGCGGTCGTCCGGTCGTTCTGCGCCGAGGTCGCTGTGTACCACCGGCTGAACGCGGACGGAGAGATCTCGGACGAGGAGGCGAGGGAACTGGCCTCCGTCGTCGGCCGGTTCATCGCGGACCTCGAGGCGCTCGGCGAACTCGTCTGCCGGCAGGAGCCGCCGCGATGACCCTGGTGGTGATCGCGGCCCGGGACTCGTCCCCGGCCGACCGGAACCGCGCCGATACCGTCTGCGACGGAAAGACCGACGTGGCTGTGCTCGCGAAGGCCATGGCCGAGCCCGACCGGGAGGTCGAGCTCTGCGCCGGGCGGTTCGACGCAAACGCGGGATATGATGCGGCCGGGAACCGGTACCTGCGGCCGGCCGAGAACGTGACCGTGCGGGGGGCCGGCCCCGGCCTCACGCGGCTCGTGGCCGGCGGCGAGCCCTGCCGGATCGCGGTCGACGCGCCCGGCGTGACTCTCGCGAACTTCGGCGGCTTCGGGTATGTCGGGGTGCAGGACACGGCGGACCGGCTCACGTGCGAGGACGTGTATGTGACGCACGCCATCGGCGGCGCGTACGTGCCGTTCGGGAAGAAGGGCGGGTGCACGGCCGCGTTCATGGTCTGGGGTCGGAAGGACCACACTGTCCGCGATCTCATCTTCCGCCGCTGCTCGGCCGAGCGGTCGTACCACCACGGTTTCTCCCTGAACCTCGCCGGCGCGAGCGAGGGCGGGGGCTTCGCGAACATACTCTATGACCAGTGCCACGCCATCGCCGCCGGCTCCGGCATGGAGCGGTGGTCGTGCGGCTTCGACATCCCGGACGCGGGCGACATCGAGCGAATGACCGTCCGTGACTGCCAGGCGATCGACTGCTTCCAGGACGGCTTCCACCTCGACGGTAGCTGGGACGGTCACCGCCAGCGGGCCGTGGAGGTCCTCTTCGAACGGTGCCGCGCCCAGGCCTGCGGCTGGCGCTCAGGAACGGGGCCGGCGGAGCTCTACCAGTCCGGCTTCTACGTCCAGTCCGCGACCCTCATAGATTGTGTCGCCGAGCGGTGCCGGAAGGCCGGCTTCCTCTGCAAGAACGAGGAGAGTGGCGGGCTCGTTCTGGAAAACTGCCGGGATCTCGGCTCGGCCTACAGCCTCGTCATCGAGTACGGCGGCAACGGGGCGAAGGTCGAGGGGTTCGTCTCGGACGGGGCGACGCGGCGGGCGCTGCAGATGGTCGGGAACGGTG
>JBDKUZ010000148.1:0-2962 GCA_039679395.1 Methanospirillum sp.
ACCGCTTCCTCCAGGCCGAGGGCGGGATCGAGCGGCTGGTCTGGATCCCGTCGGCCCTCAAGGAGGAGCTTGGCCCGCGCCTGAAGGCGAAGCTCGCCGAGAAGGGGCTCGATGACCTCTTCGACCGGATTGCGACCGAGAAGGAGGCGACCACCATCGAGGAGCTGATGGCGTACCTCGAGTCCGTCGATCATCCCGCGCTCGCCATGAAGGAGCTCTTCTAGGAGGTCCCATGACGTACGACGCACCCACGGACTGGAGTGGCGCCATCGGCCGGGTCCAGGTCGGCGCGACGGAGGGCGAGGGGGGAACGCGCAACGTCTCGTACCGGATCGGGGGCAACGGGGGCCTCCCGTTCGTCGAGCCGAACCAAGGGCTCACGCGCCCGCTCGTCGCGTACGAGCTCTGCGACGACCCGACGTACTGGCCCCCCCTCGTGATCGAGCGGCTCGGCACGACGGCCGCCGACCTCCCGCGCTGGGTAAAGGCGGCCGGGACCGAGATCGGCGCCGACCTCGTCCGGCTCTACCTGACCTCGACCAAGGCCCGCGGCTTCGACGACTTCGATGCGATCGGGACGGCCGTGACTGCCGCGCTCGGCGCGACCGACCTGCCCCTGATCGTCGAAGGGCCGAACGAGCCCGCGATCGAGTCCGAGGCCTTCCGCCGCATCGGCGAGGCCGGCGAGGGCGAGCGCCTCCTGCTCGGCACGGCCGAGGCCGCACGGTACCGGTCGATCGCGGCCGCCGCCCTCGCATACCACCACGCGGTGATCGCGCAGTCTCCGATCGACGTGAACCTCGCGAAACAGCTCAACATCCTGCTCCGCGAGATCGGCGTCCCCCACGACCAGATCGTGATCGACCCGTACACCGGCGCGCTCGGGTACGGGTTCGAGTACAGCTACTCGGCCATGGAGCGGATCCGGTACGCGGCCCTCAAGGGCGACGCGGACCTGGCCATGCCCATGATCTCGTCGGCCACGGACTCGCTCGCGATCAAGGAGGTCCGCGACGCGCCGCCCGCCGAGACGCACCGGACCGCGATCGCCTGGGAGGTCACGACCGGCCTTGCCGCGGCCGTCGCGGGCGCCGCGATCGTCTGCGTCCGCCACCCCGACTCGGTGGCGCCCTTGCGGGCCGCGATCGACGCGACCTGGGGGGCGGCCTGATGGCGCTCAAAGCCCTCGACATCTACAAGCTCCTGCCGAAGAAGAACTGCAAGGAGTGCGGCGTCCCGACCTGCTTGACGTTCGCCATGAAGCTCGCGTCGGGCAAGGCCGACGTCGAGCTCTGCCCGTACCTCGACGAGAACGCGAAGGCCGTGCTCGGCGCCTCGACCCGCCCGCCGATCCGGCTCGTGAAGGTCGGGGTCGGGGAGCGATCGTTCAGGGTCGGCGACGAGTTCGTCTTCTACCGGCACGAGAAGACCTTCTACCACCAGCCGGCCATCCTCTTCCGGATCTCGGACCTCTGGGACGAGGCCACGATCACCGGCGTGGTGCACGAGGTCCGCGACTTCAAGCTGACCCGGGTCGGCCAGGACCTCCTGCTGAACGGGGTCGCGGTCGCGAACGACTCGGGCGACCCCGCCGCGTTCGGCCGGGCTGTCGCAATCGTCGAGGCGAACGCCGATCTCCCCGAGGTGCTGATCGCCGACGACCCGGCCGCGCTCGAGGCCGGCCTCGCCCACTGCGGGACCTTCCGCCCGCTCCTCGACGGGGCCACCGAGGCGAACGCCGAGGCCGTCTGCGCCCTCGCGAAGAAGCATGGCGCCCCGCTCGTGGTCCGCGCGCCCGACCTCGAGCCGCTCGTCGCGCTGGTCCAGCGCTGCACCGCGCTCGGCGTCGCGGACCTCGTGCTCGACCTCGACGCCCCGACCCCGGCCGAGTTCGTGGAGCGCTCCTCGGCCGTCCGGCAGCTCGCGATCGCGCGGGCCGTGCCCGAGCTCGGCTACCCGGTCTATTACGACTGCTCGAAGGCCGGCACGCTCGCGCCCGAGGCGCTCGCGCTCGGGATCCTGAAGTTCGGCTCGGTCCTTGTCGCCGGCCCCCTCTCGCGCCCCCAGACGATCGCGGCCCTGACCCTCCGCCAGAACATCTACACCGACCCGCAGAAACCGATCCAGATGACGCCCGGCCTCTACCGAATCGGCAACCCCGGCCCCGAGTCCCCGGTGCTGATGACCGTGAACTTCTCTCTGACCTTCTTCACGCTCCAGGGGTATCTCGAGTCGACGCGGATCCCCTGCTACATGCTGATCGTCGATACCGAGGGGCAGTCCGTCCTGACGGCGGTGGCGGCCGGCAAGCTCTCCGAGACCGTGGTCGCGGACGCGATCAAAAAGTTCGAGGTCGAGTCCGCGGTCACGCACCGGAAGCTGATCATCCCGGGGTACGCGTCTCCGCTCTCGGGCGCGATCGAGGACGCGACGAAATGGACGGTGATGGTCGGCCCCCGCGACGCGGCCGACATCGGCGCGTTCCTCGAGACCGAGTGGAAGGGATAGATGCCGGTCGTCACCTTCCTCCCGAGTTACCGCAAGGTCGAGGTCCCGCCGGGCACGACCATCCTCGACGCCGCGCGCCGCGCCGGTCTCCAGATGAACGTGGTCTGCGGCGGCGTGGGCAAGTGCGGCAAGTGCATCGTCTACGTCAAGGCCGGCAAGGCCGAGTTCGATCGACAGAAGAACGGCCGGTTCTTCACGCCGTCCGAGCTCGGGCGCGGGGCCTGCCTCGCCTGCACGACCGGGGTCGTCTCGGACCTCGACGTGACCGTGCCCGAGGGCTCGCTGATCCAGGAACAGAAGATCCTGATCGAGGGCCTCGACCTCACGACCGCGTTCCGGCCGTCGGTGCTGAAGTATCACGTCACGCTCTCGGCGCCGACGCTCGAGGACCCGTCGCCCGATCTCAACCGGATCCTCGACGCCATCCACCGTCAGCACGGCCCGCAGCCCGAGA
>JBDKUZ010000149.1:0-25585 GCA_039679395.1 Methanospirillum sp.
CTTGCCGTCGATCAGCTGGAGCGCCCCCTCCGGGCAGTCGGGAATGCAGCTGCCGCACCCGGTGCAGCGCTCCTGGTCGATCTCGATAATCTTTCGCTTCATGGTTTCTCCGCCCGGTCCGACCGGGCTGCACAGCCTCTATTCCCGGCCTGACTGATGAAATCTGCGGCCGACCGCGAACCCGGAGGATCGCCGCTCTCTTGCCGATTCCGTCGCTATACGGAGACCCAAAATTAAAAAGCGTCAACGGTCGAATAGCTCGGGCATGGTTGTTCCGACGAAGATCTTCTTCACCAGGGGCGTCGGCGTGCACAAGGATCGCCTCGCATCATTCGAGCTCGCGTTGCGGCAGGCGGGGATCGAACGGTGCAACCTTGTCTACGTCTCTTCCATCTTTCCCCCCCATGCGAAGGAAGTCGCGCGGGACGACGGGCTCCGCGAGATCCAGTCCGGCCAGATCGTCTACTGCGTGATGGCCCGGAACGAGACGAACGAGCCGACGCGGCTCGTCTCGGCCGCTATCGGCCAGGCCCTGCCGCGCGAGGCCCACGCCTACGGCTACCTCTCGGAGCACCACGCCTTCGGCGAGACCGAGGAGATCTCGGGCGAGTACGCCGAGGATCTCGCCGCCACCATGCTCGCGACCACGCTCGGGATCGCGTTCGACCCCGACTGCGCCTGGCAGGAGCGCGAGCAGATCTACAAGGCGAGCGGCAAGATCATCGAGACCAAGCATATCTGCCAGGCGGCCCAGGGCGACCCGAACGGGCTCTGGACGACCGTGGTCGCGGCCGCCGTCTTTATCATCTGATCACCTCTCTTTCTCTATCTCCCGAGGGTCAGAGCGGAGCGTGGACTACAACAACTTTATATCTTCATGGGTCTTTCCACGTGTCGGTGAAATCGAGTATGGCAGACCCCCTGAAGAAACCAGGCGAGGACCGGACTCGCCGCGAGGCCGCCGCGCGTGGCGCCTTCGCCCAGGGTTCCGGAACTGGCACCGACCCGGACATTGGGGCCGTGAACTCGCTCCCCGAGGAGCGAACGACCCTCAGCGAGACCCGGACCACGGAGACGACGGTCCCGGACACCAAATCGATGTCCGAGCGGATCACGCCGGGCATGACTCCCGAGGACCGCGCCCGGTCTCAGGCCGAGACCGCGCACACGGCCACCCGTGAGGACCGGCCGATGACCGAGAAGATCGGGGAGAAACTCCACGATGTCAAGGAGGACGTCAAGGAGAAGGTAGAGCCCGGAAAAACCGAGGCCGAGCGGACGGAGATGGGCCTACCATCCCGAACGACCACGACCAAGGACGTGGACTGGAATGAGATCGAGAACCCCGCCTCGTGCGGGCCCGAGGGCGAGGCCGACTACGGCACGCGCCCGGTCTCGGAGCTGACCCCGCCCACGACGGTCAGCGACAAGGCCGACCTCGCCGCGCAGCGGATGCTGGATCGCGGGAAGGCCGACCGGGAGAAGATGGACCGCGAGAGGATCATGTCCACGGCCACCCTGGACGCGGCGGCCGCACGGGCAGCGATGACCTCCAAGGAGACGACACCCATGAAAGAGACGAAAACAACGAAGGAGACCACGAGCACGGAGCCCGTGGCCGGCGAGCGGACGATCAGGCAGGGCGCAGCAATCGGGACCGAGCCCACCCGCCCGATGCCGGTTGAGCGGCCCATGACCGGGACGGTGGTTCCGCCGGGCACCGAGCGAGTGACGCCGATGAAGCCCTACGGGACCGTGGACGAACGCAGCCGGATGCACGCCGAGGACCCGAGCGTGCACGCGGACTGGGAGACCCAGCCGCAGATCAATGCCCCGCGCGACGTCGGGATCCCGACCTCCGAGGGGCAGGCCGACGCGGCCCGGCTCCGGTCCGGCAGGCGGAGGAGCGACGTGGCCAAGGAGCCCAGGATCGACCGCCGCGGCGGCGAGTACGACGTCCCGGTTGCGAGCGGCGCCCGCCGCACGGATACCGGGACCACCACCACCGAGCGGCGCATGGGGACCGAGACGAAGGACGACCGCACCATGACCCAGAAGATGCGGGACGAAGCCAGCAAGGTCAAGGAAGTAACCAAGGAGAAGGCGCGCGACGTCAAAGAGGACGTCGACCGCAAGATCTGATCCGCCCCTCTCCTCTTTTTCTCGCGCACGGTTAATCTGCCCGGCGACGCATCCTGATCAGGGAAGCCCATGCAGCAAAAATCCCTCGTCCTGCTCGCTCTCGGCCTGATCGTCATCGTCGCGGCCGCCGTGCTCGCGTTCCAGCTCGCCCCCGCCCCCGCCGGGAGCACGGGCCCGGCCACGACCGCAACCCCTGTTCAGACCACGGGAACGCTCCGGGCGCCGGCCACGCTCGCGCCTGCCGAAGCCCTCCGAGCCGTCGCCCCCGCCGTCCAGGCAGCGCTCGACCGGCTCGACAACGCCACGGCCGCCGCGGCGCAAGCCCTCGGTCCGACGGCGATGACGGGCAACGAGACCCGGCGCGTCCTCGACACCCTCGCTCTCGCCTCGCCGGCCGTGATCGACGCGGCGGCCGTCTCGAAGGACGGCGTCATGCTGACCGTCGAGCCGGCCCGGTACGCCTCGGCCGAGGGCGCCGACATCAGCGCGCAGGAGCAGATCGAGCGCCTCCGCGCGACGCAGCAGCCGGTCATGAGCCGGGTCTTCGCGACCGTCGAGAAGGTGAACGCGACCGACCTCGAGTATCCCGTGACCGCGCCGTCCGGGCAGTTCAACGGCTCGGCCAGCCTCCTCTTCAACCCGACGATCCTGCTGAACCTCGCCGTGCCGGAAGCCCTCGGCGGATCGTCGGCCGAAGTCTTTGTCATCGATACGGACGGCCTCGAGCTGTACGACCGCGACGCGGCCGAAGTCGGGCGGTACGTGCTCTCCGACCCGATGTACGCGAACAACCCCGAGCTCCTCGCCGTGGCCACGCGGATGACGACCGAGTCCGAGGGGACCGGGTCCTACACCTTCGCTGCCGAGGGGTCGTCGGCGCAGGTCCGGAAGGACGTCGCATGGGTCTCCGTAGGGCTCCACGGGACCGAATGGCGCGTGGCCGCCGTGAACGCGACCCCCCCGGCGTAAGGAGGCCGCTCCTCCCTTCGTTTCGCCGTCGGTCGCCGTACAGCCGAGATCAACTGTTCCTTCGTTAACGAAAACAAGTTTGCTTGCAGAGAAGACAACCTGAATTTCGTCCGCAATCGGCGAAAGGTGCCTTTATCTCCTCTTTTCTCCCACGTTCATCCATGAGTCTGGTGCTCGACGCGAAGAAAGGGATCATCACCGAGGAGATAAAGGAGGTCGCCCGGCAGGAGGGGCTCGACCCCGAGGTCGTCCGGCGCGGCGTGGCCGGCGGGCACATCGTCATCCCGGTCTCGCCGTACAGAAAGGTGCGGCTCTGCGGGATCGGCGAGGGACTTCGGACCAAGGTGAACGCCTCCATCGGGACCTCGTCCGACCTCGTCGACATCGACGTCGAGGTCGAGAAGGCAAGGCAGGCCGAACTCGCCGGCGCCGACACCCTGATGGAGCTCTCCACCGGCGGCGACCTCGTCGAGATCCGGCGGCGCGTGGTCGAGGCCACGAGCCTCTCCGTCGGCTCGGTCCCGCTCTACCAGGCCTTCATCGAGGCCGCCGTTAACGACGGCGCGGTCGTCCACATGAAGGAGGACGACCTCTTCCGGATCACGGCCGAGCAGGCCAAGGCCGGCACGAACTTCATGGCGATCCACACGGGGATCAACTACGAGACCATGAAGCGGCTGCAGAACCAGGGCCGCCACGCCGGCCTCGTCTCCCGCGGCGGCGCGTTCATGACCGCGTGGATGCTCCACAACGAGAAGGAGAACCCGCTCTACGCCGAGTTCGACTATCTCTGTGAGATCATGCTTGAGCACGAGGTCACGCTCTCCATGGGCAACGGCATGCGGGCCGGCGCGGTCCACGACTCGACCGACCGCGCGGCGATCCAGGAGCTGCTGATCAACGCCGAGCTCGCGGACAAGGCCCACGAGCAGGGGATCCAGGTCATCGTCGAGGGGCCGGGCCACGTCCCGATCGACGAGATCCAGGCGAACGTCATTCTCCAGAAGCGGGTCACCAACCGCAAGCCGTTCTACATGCTCGGCCCGCTCGTGACCGACATCGCGCCGGGATACGACGACCGCGTGGCGATGATCGGGGCCTCCCTCTCCGCGTCGTACGGCGCGGACTTCATCTGCTACGTCACCCCGGCCGAGCACCTCGCGCTCCCGACCCCCGAGGAGGTCTACGAGGGGGTCATCTCCAGCCGGATTGCCGCCCACGTCGGGGACATGGTCAAGCTCGGCAAGCGCGACGACGACCTGGAGATGGGCCACGCCCGCCGCGACCTCGACTGGGAGCGGCAGTACGCGCTCGCCCTGAACCCCGAGCGCGCCCGGTACATCCGCACCAGCCGGAGCCCGGCCGACACGGACGCCTGCACCATGTGCGGCGACTACTGCGCGATCAAGATCGTCTCGAAGCACTTCTCCTTCTAACCCTTTTTTTCGGCAGGACGATATCGGATAATGCGCCCCGCGTCCCTCAAGCGAAGCTGATATATGGCTGTCCGTCCTCACACTCAGGCGGGACTGATGTATACCATTGCTGCCGCCGACCACCGCGAGGTACGCCATGCCGGATACCGCGCCTGAACCGCTCACCGAACGCACCCGCATGACCCTGACGAGCGGGGACCTCATCCTGCTCGACCCGCAGGACCCCGAGGAGGACCCGGTCGTCCCGCTCGTCGTGGTCAGCGGCCGCCCCGTGGACCTGCCGCACGGCGTCGTCTACGTCCTCCGCGACGACCTGCCGCTCGTGGAGGAGCTCCAGCCGATCTTCAGCGCGCCGGGCGCCGACTTCAACGCCTGGTACGAGCACGAGCGCGAGATCTACGAGGCGCACGGGCTCGTCTACGGCGAGAACAACGAGCTCGACCTCCTTGTCCGCCTGCTCTCCGAGCGCGGGCTCTGGCACCGGCGCGCGCCGCGCTGCCTCTTCCTGGTCTAGGGCGGGCCCGCCGCGAGGTATAAGCGGGCAGCGCCCCCATCATTTTTGCATGGTATACGCGGAGGGACGGGTCTATTATTTCGAGCGGCCCGGGCCCGAGAACACGGCCGACGCGGCCCGGTTCGCGGTGGAGCGGGCGCAGGCGCTCGGTCTCGAGACGGTCGTGGTCGCGTCGACGAGCGGCCAGACGGCCCTGCGGTTCCTCGAGGCGATGGCGGGGACGGGCCTGCGCCTGGTCGTGGTCACGCACGCGGTCGGGTTCAGGGCGCCCGGAGAGTGGGAGTTCGACCCCGAGGCCGCGCGGACGCTCCGGGCGGCCGGCGCGACGGTCGTGACCGGGACGCACGTCCTCTCGGGGCTCGAGCGGGCGTTCTCGGCCTCGGCGAAGGTCGGCGGGGGCTCGCGCTCGGACGCGGTGGCCGAGGCCCTGCGCCGCGTGCTGGCGAACGGGCTGAAGGTCGCGGTCGAGTGCGTGCTGATCGCGGCGGACCAGGGCGCGGTCCCGGTCGACCGCGAGGTCGTCGCGTGCGGCGGCACGGGGACGGGCGCGGACACGGTCGTGGTGATCCGGCCGGCGCACACGAACCGGTTCTTCGACTGCCAGGTCCGCGAGATCGCGGCCATGCCGAGGAACCGCTAGTGCTCTTCGAGGCCCTCCGCGACAGCGTCCGGTTCCCGGCGATCTGGCTGGCCGGCGCGGGGTACGCGGCGCTGGACGCGCTCCAGCTCGTGCTGACGCTCCAGGGCGAGACCTTCTTCTCGGTCCGGCTGCTGGTGCTCGAGTACCTGGCCCTGCCGTTCCTGCTCGCGGGCACATACGGGGTGCTGCGCGAATCGGACTCGTCGCCGCGCCGCCTCGTGACCGAGGGGGTGAAGAACTACTTCCGCGTGCTCCTGCCCGCGCTCGTGGTCGGGTTTGCCGCGGTGATCCTGCTCTTCGCCCTGCTCGCCCCGCTCTCGCTCGTCGGGAGCGCCGTCACGACCGATCTCGCGGCCGGCGCGACGATCGCGGTGATGATCCCGGTCGCGGTCTTCCTCTCGCTCTACGATACGGCCGCGTGCTTCGAGGACCTGGGGGTCTTCGCCTCGCTCCGCCGCTCGGTCTCGCTCGTGCTCGCGCACATCTGGGAGGTCGTGGTCTTCCTGCTGACGACCCTCGCGGTCCTCTTCGCGTTCGGGTTCGTGCTTGTCGTGGCCTGGACGACGATCCTGTACAACCAGCTCGAGCCGCTCGCGTCGATGCCGGCGGGCGAGCTCGCGACCTTCGGGCCGGAGCAGTTCGCGGCGATGATCGGGCCCGTGGGGGTTGCGCTCTCGGCGATCTTCTACGCGGTGTTCATCCTCTTCGCGTTCGTCTTCGCGTCGACGTACAAGGTGCAGGTCTTCCGGTCGGTGGCCGACGCGACGCCGGCCGAGCCGCAGGGCGTCTACGACGAGAAGGGCCGGTATTACAAATACTGAATTCCTTTTTTCCCGCACGGCTCGATCCGCCCCCCGTCGCGATCCTGTACCGTCAGAGGAGGCTCGCGACGACGACCGCGACCACGACCGCGCCCCACGCGAGGTACAGCCGGCGGATGAAAACTCGCCCCTCCGCGATCGTTGCGCTCCGGACGAGCCGGGCGACGAGGTACGACATCACGAGCCCGGCCGCCGCGGCGCAGGCGAGGTAGACCGGCCCGAGCCAGCCCGCGAGGAACGGGAGGAAGATCAGCGCGATGAAGAGGGCGAACGCGATGCCGGAGAGCCGGAGGGCGTACGTCCCGCCCCGTTTCGCCGCGATGCTCCGGCCCGGCCGGAGCGCGTCGCCCTCGACGTCCATGGCGTCCGACGCGACCTCCTCGCCGAGGTCGAAGAGGAACGCGAGCGCGGCGAACGTCAGCACGAGCCCGTTCACCGTGCCGGCCGCCGCACCGCCGAGGACGACCGTCATCGAGACGCAGAACGCGACGGCGAGGTTCCCGAGGACGCCCATCTCCTTGAGCCGGATATTGTAGAGGAGCGCGACGGCCCACGCAACCGCGGCGAGGACCAGCACGGCCGGCCCGAGGAGCGCGGCGGACGCGAGGCCGGCTCCCGCGAAGACGAGGAAGAGCGCCCGGAGCCCGGCGACGGAGATCCGGCCCGAGGGCAGGGGGCGGTCGGGCCGGTTGACCCGGTCCACATCCCGGTCGAAGTAGTCGTTCGCGATGTTGGCCGAACCCGAGACGAAGAGGCCGGCGAGAAACCCGAGCAGGGCCGTCGCGGGTGGCGGGAGCTGGCCGAGGGCGAGGATCTCGCCGGCGACGACGAAGATCCCGGCGCCGAGGACCAGGTCCGGCCTCGCGAGCTCGGCGGCCGCGCGGATCCTGTCGAGAAAGCTTGGCCGCTCCGACGCGTTCACGCGTACACCGAAGCCCCGATCCGCCTTCAGCCTGCCGTTACTATCCGGAACATCGATAGACGTTCGGAGAGTATTCGAGTTCAGAGATGCCGGTGTCTTTCTCCTTATCTCGTCGAGATGGAAGACGGTCCGGCCACCTGAATCTCTCGAAAGCCCCGATTTCCATCCGCCACGGTCGTCGAGCGATACGAATAACACACCCTGATTGTCGGATAGAACGTGGAATTGTGAGTTGCGACCTTTCCGAGTGTAACAGAATCGAATGATCCGGTTGTGCAAATCTTCGATCCTTTTCTCAGGTTTCTCCTGTTTTCCGTCGGCGATACGAATCGAGATCCCGGCTTTAGTACTGCTCTTCGTCCATGGAGGTCCCTTCACGCAAGAGATAGAGCCGCCTGGTTCCTTCCTCGATCTGCCGGACCCTCCCCTGTTGCGTGAGTATCTCGAGATCGTGTCGTGCAGTGGGCACCGAAACGCGAAACTTACCTGCAATCTCCCGCACGGTGAACGGACGGTACGGATACTTGATAAAATCTTTCAGGATCTCGGCCTGGCGGAAGGAGAGACCGGGAAGCGTCTCCACGATCCGGAGTGAATCGCGTTCTTCCTGCTGCTTTTTCACGATGTAGGCTTTGAGACGGTCCAGCGCTTCCCCGATGATCGTGAGGTTGAAATCGATGAAATAGGTCATATCGTTCCGATCGGTCTCGCTGTAGAGGAATGCTCTCGTATAGCGGGCCGGTGCCCTGAGGAAGACGTTGGAGATCGAGAGATATTCGAAGAGATCGTAGTTGTGCTTGAGGACGTACCAGTAGAAGAGCGCCCTGGCCGTTCTGCCGTTGCCATCGTTGAACGGATGGATATAGCCGATCAGAAAGTGGAGGATGATCGCCTTGATGATGGGATGTATGAACTCGTCGTCCCTGTTCGCGAAGTCGCAGAGATCTTCGATCATCCCCGGCACTTTTTCGAAATCGGGCGGGTAGTGGTACACCCGGGTCGCGTCCACCTTATCTTTCACGAGGATGTCGTTCGACGTCCGGTACCGCCATTCGTCCTCTACGGTATCGAGAGTTCTCTGCGTGATCTCCTGATGTATCTGGATGATGAGCGCGGATGTCAGCGGCTCGTTCCTGATCGACTTGAGATGGGTTATCGTCAGATAGTTGTTCAGGATCATTCGCTCGGCGTGTGTCTTCGGTCGCTTCCCCTCTCGCAGAAACCGTTTGGCGAGATCGCGCGTCGTCGCCGCGCCTTCGAGCCGACTCGAGGCGATCGCCTCCTCCATCAGCGAATTGGCGAGATACTGGTGCCGGGCGCTCTCGCTGAGAGATCGGGATCCCCACAAATCGACCGTCGCGGGAGAAGATTTGTCGATCACGTGGAGTTCTTTCAGGAATTTCTCGATGACGACGAACCTGAATGTCTCGTTGTCGAGACGGAGGATGCGAGACTTTCCCTCGCGCAGGAACCGCAAGAGCATCCAGACGGCTTCGGGAGATGCAGGCAGGGGATGCCGCCGCCGGAGGTCGTCCCAGTGGAGGTACTGCTGTTCGTTGTATCGTCGCACCAGCTCGCGGAGCTCGCGCGATCGATCGTCTTCGACAGCGCAGGTGGAGAGCAGGGAGTTGAACTCCTGCTTGAACCCTTCCCCGAGTGTATCCACCTCCGGGGGCGATTGAGGGATCTTCATTGTGCGTCCTGAAAGAATCGGAAAATTTTACAAATATTTTCCGATATTTTCAGTTATCGTGCCTGGAGATATACCTATGCCGCCGCGACTATCTCCCTCGCCACAGTAGGAAAGAACGAGGGCGATCGCGAAACCCATCGATTTCCTCGGTTTCCCCCCTCCGAAGGCCGTCGTATCTTCTGCGGAAAGTACACTTCGCAAGGCCGGACCCAGTAGGCATCAGGCCGCCTTGAGCTCGTGTAATCCGAATCGGTACTCTTCTCTCGCTCCGGATGTGCCAGCGTGGCAGGGACCGCTCGCGGACGGAACGCCACCGCGGTCAATCCCGTTGCTTGGCTTGAAACCGATCGCGCGATCTGAAAGAATCGGAAAATTCGGGAAAAATTTTCCGAAAAAACCGCAGGTGCGCCTGAAAAAATTCCTGCGCGGGCGCTCATATACAAAATGTCGATACAGAAATACAGGTCCGCTGCTCCGGCCTTCGCGACGGCCTCACCGCATACCCGTCGACCTCCGCCGAGCAGTCGCCGACTCAAACCCCGTCCCAGGTGCCCCGGCGAAACGATCACATATCCGAACGTTCGGACTGGCTCGTTTGCAGCAGTTGCTGCACGTTTGCAGCAATTTTGCAGCAGGTGCTGCAAACGACGGAAACGCAGGAGCGGGCACGAATGACGGAACGAATGACGTATCATCGCGCGTACGGAATAGTAGATCCTAATTTGCAGCAAAACGGGAGAGCACACCCCCTCCTGGGCAAGGGTGTGGGTGGGTGTGTGCTCCGCCGATCTGCTGCAAACAAGAATCGAAAACCGTCCACAGGGCCGCGATCCGGAAACAGAATGACAAGGGGCCTCCGTTTGTTTGCAGCAGCCTGCTGCAAATTGCAGGACGTTTGCAGCAAAGCACGCTCCGCTGCCGTCATGTTCGGTCGTCTCCTCCATAACGCGGATTCCGGATCCCGAGTCCCGAGCGGAACCGGGCCGCACGAGCCGCGAAGCGCGATCGCGCCCTGCGACATCTCTCGTCGCGGCGCAACCGCCGGGGCCGCGCCTCCGATCTTTCACTTCGAGGGAATTCACGGTTCGCCGTCGCCGGCATCACGATTAATCCCGATCGGCGCAGAGATCTGAACCGCATGGAAGCCCGCGACGATCCGGCCGGCGCGGCCGAACCGCTCTACGCCGATCGCCTCGTCCTCATCGACGGCGACGCCATCACCTTCCGTCGATACTCCGTCCTCTTCTGCCGGAGCCGTCGCGTCCCGTTCGCGGAGATCGAGCGGATCACGGTCAGGGCCCCCTCGCTCGCCACCGGAAAGTGGCGCCTCTGGGGGTCGGGCGACCTTTGCACCTGGTTCCCGCTCGACTGGCATCGGCCGTCGCGCGACGCGATCTTCCTGCTCGAACGCAAAGGCAGTCGCCGGCGGATCGGCTTCTCCGTCGAGGACTCGGCCCGCGTCGCCGCAATCCTCCGGGAGCGCGGGCGTCTCAGCGTCGTCGCACCGTCCTCTCTCTCTGATCCGCTTTGCTGAAAGGTACTTCTACGAAATCGTCGGAAATCTCGCCGATCGCGATTCTGAGTCGTCCCTACCGTTTTTTACCTTTCAGCAGACCTTTCAGCAGATGTTCAGCACGCCGGTTCGCTGAAAGGCCCCCAGTTCGAGGAGCCGGCCCGGCCGCATTTCGACCGCGTGTTCCTCCGGGAAAAAGAGAGAAACGGAGTCTTACAGGTGATTGAAGAGCCAGACGACGTCGGCGAAGTCGATCCGGCCGTTGCCGTTATAGTCGAAGGCCGTCACCGGCTCGTTCGTCGAGATCCAGGTCATCTGGTTGAAGTAGAGCACGACGTCGTTGAAGTCCGTCCGCCCGTTCCCGTTCACATCGTCGTACACCCCGTTGCCGGCGGTCGACGTCGGCAGGCCGGACCCGCCGGGGAGCGTGAGCACGATCACCTCGGGCGGGGCGAAGACCTGGACCCGGTCGTTTCCCGTGTCCGCGACGTAGACCCGGCCCGATGCGTCGACCCCGATGCCCCGCGGCTCGTGGAACTGCCCGGTCCCGCTCCCCGTCGTCCCCCACTGGGCAAGGAGCGTTCCCTGCGCGGAGAAGACCTGGACCCGGTCGTTCCCCGTGTCCGCGACCACGACCCGTCCCCGGGAGTCGCAGGCCGCGTCCAGGGCCCTGAACCCGAGCCCGGAACCGGTGCCGTTCCCGCTCCAGGCCGTGCTCGGGACCCCCGTGCTCGAGAAACGCTTTACCCGGTGGAACGGGGTGGGCCCGCCGCCCGTATTGGCCAGGTCCCCGCTGTCGAGAACGATGATCCCGCCCCCGGGCTCCACGGCGATCGCATTGGGGTTCCATATGGCCGCGTCCGGGGACCCGGGCTGCTGGATGCGCCGGAGGAGACTACCGGACGAGGAGTAGACGGAGACCCGGTGGTCGTACGGTTCGGCAACCCAGACCTGGCCCGCGGCGTCAACCGTGAAGCCGGAAGGGGAGTATTCCGTCGGCCAACCGCCCAGGTCCGTTCCGTCCTGCTCGTACCGCTCGATCCTGTCGTTGGGACCGGGTGAGGTTCCGAGTGCGTAGACTCGCCCGGCGGAATCCACGGCGATCTCGTACGGATCGTCGATCTGATCGCCCAGCCAGGAGTTCTGGTACGCCCCGGCGGAGGAGAGCGCAACGATCTCGCCGTATCCCGTGTTCGCGACAAAGATCGTCCCGGTCGCGCCGACGGCCACGTCGGAGGGCTCGTCGAAGAACCATCCCGACGAGGCGTGGTCGATGGTCCGGACGTGACTGTACGCCGCCCCCGCGGGTGTCTGCGTGGGAGCGGGCGCGGCGATGTCCGAGCGCTTCCAGATCGCGACCCAGTTCGAGGTCACGTCCGTGACGTAGACCCTGCCGGTTCCGTCGACGGCAATCCCGTTCGGCTTCGCGGCACTTTTTCGCGCCTCGCACCGGCCGTTCCAGTCCTCGATGAAGGTCCCGTCCGGGCCGAACCTGGCGATGAACGTGCCCTCGTCCGCAACGTAGAAGTTCCCCGCCGCGTCGAAGGCGCACCCGATGGGCTTCCAGAGGTGGGTGGAGATGAACGTTCCGTGAAACACGCCGTACTGGTCCATCCGCTGTACGCGCTGCGTCTCGGACTCCACAATATACAGAAGCCCGTCGGGACCGAACGCGCACCCCCGGGGGAACGAGAACTTCCCCTCTTCTCGCCCGGGTCCCCCGAACGAATCGAGGAGGGTTCCGGTCGGGCCGAACAGGTGCACCACGTTCTGGTTTCCGCCCGCGACGAAGACGTCTCCGTCGGGGGCGACGGCGATCCCCCACGGGTCCATCCCGGTCGTTCCCATCGTTCGAACGAGGGCACCGGCCTTCGTATAGACGGCGACACGGTGATTTCCCAGATCGCCGATAGAGAGGTTGTTGTCCGGGCCGATGATGATCGGGACGGGCTGCACGAACTGCGTGGGCCCGGTCCCCTGCGAACCCCACGACCGGACCAGGCGGCCGTCGGGAGAAAAGACCTGGATCCGGTTGTTGTCGGTATCGGCCACGTAGACGAGGCCTTCGCCGTCGACGACCACGCCCCGGGGTCCGTTGAAGTATCCCGGGTCCGACCCCCCCGTACCGATTACGTCGACGAGCGAATACGCTCCCGAGGCTGCCTGGACGAGGAGGATCGCCCCTAGGGCTGCTAAAAGTATATGAGATAGGCCGGACATCGCGTGCTCCTGTCGGGCCTCCACCACTGCGTGGTAAAGCGGCGCAAAGATCGCGGGGGAGCCGCGCCGCCGGGCGGGGTGCCCGTATGGTGCATGGTGCGATTTGAAATATCAGGCTTCCGATCCGTGCGCCGCGGGCCGGTCTTCAGGCCCGCTCGCGTCGAAGCAGGGGGAAAGGATCAGACGCGGGCGAAGATCCAGGAGACGTCCGCGAAGTCGATCCGGCCGTTGTCGTTGCAGTCGAAGGCCGGCAGCGGTTCGTGCGCCGCGATCCAGTCGAGGCTGGAGAAGAAGAGCACCACGTCCGCGAAGTCCAGCCGTCCGTTGCCGTTCAGATCGTCGTACACCCCGTCGCCGTCCGTGTCCGTCGGCGGGAGGATCGTGCCCTGGATCGGCACGACGGCCGGCGGCGGAGCAGCGACCGCGATATAGCCGGTCCTCGTCTCCCCGTCCGACCCGAGCGCGTTCGCGGCCGTCAGGCGCACGTCGTACGTCCCCGGTGCCGTATAGGTGTGGACCGGGTTCTGCGCGGTCGACGTCGCGCCGTCGCCGAAGGACCACGCCCACGACGTCGGGCTCCCGGCCGAGGTGTCCGTGAACCCGACCGCGAGCGGCGACGCCCCCGCCGTCCGGTTCGCGACAAAGGAGGCGTTCGCCGGGACCCCGACCGTCACCAGGCGGGCGACGGTCTTCGTATTCGAGAAGTGCGCGTTCGCGACCGTCAGCGAGATTGTGTACGTCCCGGCCGCGGCGTAGGCGTGGACCGGGTTCGTCGCGGTCGACGTTCCCCCGTCCCCGAAGGTCCACGCGCGGGTGAAGATGTTGCCCGTCGAGGCGTCCGTGAACCGGACCGATGCGCCGACGGGGATCAGCGTCGGCGTCGCCGAGAACGACGCCGTAACCGGCCCCATCACGCTGACGTGGCCGGGCTTCGTCTCCGTGTCGTACCGGAAATCGTTTGCCGCTATCAGGGAGACGGTGTAATTCCCCGGCGCCCCGTACACGTGGAGCGGGTTCTGCTCGGCCGAGATGTTTCCGTCGCCGAAGTCCCAGCACCGCACGGTCGCGCCGGTCGAGCCGTCCGTGAACTGGACCCGGAGGGGCGCGTCGCCGAGGACGGGCGTCGCGGAGAAGGCCGTGGCGACCGGCTCGTCGGGGCCGTCCCCCTCGTAATGGAGCGCGTACGTGTTCCGGCTCCCGTCCCTGTTGATGATCGGCATGCCGTTATTGACGGCCGTGATCTCGAACGAGGAGTCCGTGACGGGCAGCTGGTACTGGGACTCGTCCTTGTACCACCCGAGGATGCTCTGGTACCCGCGGTCGCTCACGACGCCCGAGTGCCGGAAGTTCGTCACCCGGATCCGCTGGGAGAACGCGAGCCACATCGCCCAGCGGCGGTTGTTCGCCGAGGTGCAGTCGGCGATCGTGATGTCCTCGCTGGCCTTGCAGACCTTGAAGCCGTAGGTGCTGCCGTCGTCCGTGCACCCGACGAAGGAGCTGCCGTCGCCCGCGTGGACGTAGTACCCGCAGTTCCGGTTGTTGAAGGACTGGCAGTCCTCGAGGTGCGTGTCGCGGGAGAGGTAGTACCCGGACATGAAGAAGTGGTCCCTGTAGGTGTTACGCTGGCCGTTGTTCGAGCTGACGCAGTTCCGGATACTGACGTTCCGGGTGACCGTCCGCGGCCCGATCTCGTTCCCGTTGTCGTCGTACCGGGCGCCGGGTTCGAGGTGGAAGCCCGACTCCCAGTTGTCCTCGGCCACGCAGTTGACGACCTCGAGGTTGACGAGGTCCTGCCACTCCTGGAGGTCGAAGCCGGTGATCCACTCCGAGCGCGACTGGTTGGTCGATGAGACCGTGACGCCCGGATCGCCGGCGACGCCGTACCCGCAGCGGACGGCCCGGCAGTCGAGGAACCGGATGTTCGAGGTCGTGCGCTCGACGCCGTCGTTGTAGTCCTGGTTCATGTTGAAGCCGTGCGTGTGGCAGTCGATGGCGGAGCACTCGTAGAATTCGACGTCGTCGATCACGTTCACCGGCGGCGCGACCCAGACGAAGAACATCCCGTTCCCGGAGGCCGTGCGCCACCGGCCGGAAAGGTCGATGCAGGTAGCGGTGATGTCGCGGACGCGCACGTGGCTCCGCGTGATCATGACGAAGCCGTTCCCGCGCAGGGTGAAGCCGCCGACGTTCACGTACTCGGCGCCGACGCCGATGGGGAGATACCCCGACCCGCTCTTCGCCACGATCTCGACCGTCGTGTTCGCCGACCCCTGGCCCACGAGCGTCGTGTTGGCCGCGAGCGTGATCCGGCCCGCGCAGCGGAAGCTGCCGTCGAGGAGCTCGACGACCCCGCCCTGCGCCGCCGCGATCGCGTCGTTGATCTCGCGCTCGTCGCCCGCGCCGTCGCACCGGAAGAGGGTGATGTTGGAGGGGATAACCTTCGAGTCCTTCGCCGCGACGTATACGTGGTTGTCGTTGACCGGGGCGAAGGTCGGCTGGGGATCGGCCGCGACGGCGACCTGCCGGGTACGCATGCCGGATGCCGGCTGCGCGGGGAACGGGGCCGGCACGTCGACCGGGTCCGACGGGTCGGGGGCCGGGAAGACATGACCGTAGCCGAAGGACGCGCCGGTCGGCGGGGTGAGGGTCCCGTTCGCGCCGTCGTCGGCGGCGAGCGCCCCGAGCGGGAGCAGGAGGAGCAGGAGCAGCACGACGGCCGGCAGGAGACGGCGGAGCACGCCGCGGGGCGGGAGACGATCGGACATGCGGATGGCACGGCCCGGTCGCGCAGACGACGTCCGGGGCCCCGAGCCGGGATCGGTCGTTGTCCGGGCGACCGTCGCGTTCATCGTGCTCTCCAGGCAGGCGACACGGTCTCTCAACCCCCTCCGAGAACAGGACAGCACAGGATCATCCCACGACCGTATTTGAAGATTCCTCTTTGTAATTTACTGAATCCTGGCAACATTAAACTATTGCGCGGGGATGCTCCGCGTCCCGGGACACCCGGTGAAAAACGGGAATGCCGTCGTATACGGATCCCCGCGGGGCCATCCTCGCCTGCGCCGATCCCGCTCCTCGTCCGCTGCTATCACCGGCGCCGAAGGGCTGCGGGTCGGGTGGCCGCGGAGGCGGTTCGTCCCGGCCCTCGCGCCGTTCCGGGCTCCGTTGCCGAAATACACGCATCCAGGGGCCGATTCTCGATGCAAACGCTTTTCCCCGGCCGTATCGCACCATCACCGTGATGAGCCCGGCCGCCGACGCCAGCCACCACTCTCATGCCCATTCGTCGAACGCGCTCTCGGCCAACTCGGGCGATCGCCTGCGGCGGACCGGGATCGAGGTCGTCGGCGACGTCCCGTGGGGTTCGCACTTCTGCCAGTTCTACGAGACGGCCGACGACCTCGCGGACACCCTCGTCCCGTACTTCCGCGAGGGCCTCCTCGCCAACGAGTTCTGCATGTGGGTCACCTCGGCGCCGCTCGGCGTGGACGCGGCCGCGGCGGCACTCCGCAGGGCCGTCCCCGACCTGGACGAGCGGATCGAGCGCGGCCAGATCGAGATCCTCGACTACCGGGACTGGTACGTCCGCGACGGGCGGTTCGACGCCGCGGCCGTGCTCCAGGGCTGGCTCGACAGGCTGAACGACGCGCGCCGCCGCGGGTTCGAGGGCCTGCGCCTGTCCGGCAACACCTTCTGGCTCGAGGAGGCTGTCTGGGACGACTTCTACCGGTACGAGGAGATGATCAACGACGTCATCGGTCGGCACCGCATGCTCGCGGTCTGCACGTACTCGCTCGAGATGTGCGGGGCAAAAGAGATCGTGGACGTCATCGACAACCACGAGTTCGCCCTGATCAAGCGGGCCGGCCGGTGGGAGGTCCTCCGGAGCGCCGTTCCCGGGAGAGCGCGGGAGGCGCTGCGAGAAAGCGAGGACCGCTTCCGCGGCCTCTTCGCCTCCATGAACGAGGGAGTGGCCCTGCACGAGCTGGTCCGCGACGAGGCCGGCACGCCGATCGACTACCGGATCGTCGACGCGAACCCCGCGTTCGAGGAGAACACCTCGATCCCGGTCGAGCGCGCGAGGGGGGCGCTCGCGACCCGGCTCTACGGATCGGAGGAACCGCCGTTCTTCGCTATCTACCGGCGCGTCGCCGAGACCGGCATGGCCGAATCGTTCACGGAGTACTTCGGGCCGCTCGACCGGCACTTCCGGATCTCGGTCGTCTCGACGAAGCCGGGCACGTTCGCCACGGTCTTCCAGGACGTGACCGAGATCCGGCGGGCCGACGCGGCCATGGAGGCGTACGCGGCCGAGCTGGCGCGCTCGAACGAGGAGCTGCAGCGGTTCGCGTACGTGGCGAGCCACGACCTCCAGGAGCCGCTGCGGTCGATCGTCAGCTTCAGCCAGCTCCTCGAGCGGCGCTATAAGGGGAAGCTCGATCCCGATGCCGACGAGTACATCCGGTTCATCGTCGACGGCGGCACGCGCATGCAGCACCTGATCCTGGACCTGCTCCAGGTCTCCCGGGTCGAGACGCAGGCAAAGCCGCTCGCCCCGACGGACGCGGGAGAAGTCGTGGCGGATGCGATGCGATCGCTGGACGCGCCGCTCCGGGAGTCGGAGGCGACGGTGGAGGTCGGCGACCTGCCGACCGTGATGGCCGACGCGGCCCAGCTCGAACAGGTCTTCGTGAACCTGATCGGGAACGCGATCAAGTACCGCCGCCCCGAGGTGGCGCCGTCGATCCGGATCTCGGCGCGGCCGGCGGGCGGGATGTGGGAGTTCGCGGTCGCGGACAACGGGATCGGGATCGGGGCCGAGTACTTCGACCGGATCTTCCAGATGTTCCAGCGGCTCCATACCCACGACGAGTACGAGGGGACGGGGATCGGGCTTGCGGTCGTGAAGAAGATCGTCGAGCGGCACGACGGCACGGTCCGTGTCGAGTCGACGCCGGGCGAGGGCTCGACCTTCTTCTTCACGCTTGCGGCGGCCTGAAGGAATCCCCGGGCACCGGTCCCGAACTCGAAACCTCCCGTGAGTGCGCAGCGGGGGACCGGCTCCGGTCGAACCCCGTTGCCGACGCTATCTCTTCGGGCTCACGGCGACGAGGTTCGCCTTCTCGATCTTCGCGACCCGGCCGGAGGCGTCGGTCACGGTCAGCCGGACCGTGTAGGTCCCGGGACTCGAGTATCGGTAACTCGGGTTCTGCCTGGTGGAGTCGATCCTGCCGTCGCCGTTGAAGTCCCACTGCCATGATACCGGAGCCGGGGCGGACCGATCCGTGAACTGGACGGCGAGCGGCGCCTTCCCTCTCATCGGCGTCGCGACGAAGTCGGCCGCCAGCGGGGTCGCTGCGGCCAGGACCGTCACCGTCCGCGCGACCGCCTGCGACCAGCCCTGCGGCCCCTTCACCCTGAGCGTCACCGTGTAGGTGCCGGGCCTGGCGAAGGTGTGAACCGGGGACTGGATGGTCGCGGTCGTCCTGTCTCCGAAGGTCCAGGACCACGCCGTGACCGGCCCGGTCGACCGCGCCGCGAACCGGACCGGGGAGCCGGCAACCGCCGGCGACGTCCAGGTGAACGTGGCGGTCGGGCCGGTCGGAGCGGTCGATCCGGAGGGAGCCCACGCCGGCGCGGACCCGCCGGTCGCGAGGGCGATCAGGCCGGTCCCGTCCGTGTTGATCGCGTAGATGCCTCCCCGTTCGAACGCGATCCTGGAACTGTCGGGCGACCACGACGGGTACGAACCGTCGACGAGGAATCTCGCGCCGGTCCCGTCCGCGTTCGCCACCCAGACCCCGTTCTTCCCGTCCGCCCACAACGAGAACGCGATCCGTGAACCGTCGGGGGACCACGCCGGCTGACTGCCGGCGATCAGGAACGCCGGGCTCGTCCCGTCGGCGTTCATCGTCCAGATCCCGCCGCTGCCCTCGTAGGCGATCCGGGCACCGTCGGGGGACCATGCGAGACGCGAACCGACGCCGTCGGTGGTCAGGCGGGTCGGGCTGGATCCGTCCGCGTTCATGACCCAGATGTCGCAGGGGGAGCTATAGTCGTAGCCCGCCTGCTCGTACGCATGGTTGGAGACGAACGCGATCCTGGACCCGTCCGGGGACCATGCCGGCATGTAGTCGACGGCGTCGTTGGCGGTCAGCCGGGTCTGGCCGGTCCCGTCCGCGTTCATGACGTAGATCTCCATGGAGTTGCCCGCGGCGGTCTCGACGGGCTCGTGGACGTACGCGATCCTCGAACCGTCGGGAGACCACGAGGGCCAGCAGTCGAGCTCGCCGTCGAGGGTGAGGTACGTCTGGCCGGTCCCGTCGGCATTCATCACGAAGATATCCGTGTCGGGCACATAGGGCAACCCCTGGACATTCGGCCGGGCGACATACGCGATTCGCCCCGGGTCCGCAGCGGCCGCCGGGAGCACGGCGAGCAGTCCGATCAGAGCGATTGCACAGGCGAGGTATATCCGAACTTTTTCTGTCATAGCTCTCATCCTGGCCGCGACGTATGAACCGGTCCCGGGCGCGCGGCCGTCATACGGGAACGGGGCCGGGGCGGACGGTCGTGCCGCCGCCCGGCCTGCATCGTATCCCCGCCCTTCTCGCCTCGAGCGGTGATACCGGAACCCCGGCATGGCGCGCGGCGGGCGAATCCACGTGAAAGGGCGGACACGGCCTACTGGCGCTGTCCAGGGAAAAAGTTATCGACAAACAATCGGTATTTCAGACTGAATTGTCCGCAATTTCCCGAACGGAGCCTGAATAACCGTTATCGTAAGCATGGCCGTGCGCCTCCCGGAGACCCGGGGCGGTCGACTGCGTCATCGGCCGAAGGAGAAGAAAGGGGCCCGCCGGTCGGACGTGGTCGAAGAACCGGGCACTGTCGGGGAGATCTATCCGCATTCTGCCGTTGCAGTCGAACGCGGCGATCGGCTCGCTCGCGACGTCCTGCCTCCCGGTCCCGTCGCCGTCGCCGTACCGCCTGGCGATGCGGCTCTCGTCGCGGTCAGGCCGTCCGATCGATCGCCCGCGCGATCCTGGTCCGGGCCTCGCGCGTCGAGATCCCGAGGTCGTCCGCGGTGCGGGCGATGGCCCACCCGACCACCACCGGGGTGAGGGCCTCGAGGAATGCGCCCCGGGAGACGCCGAGCTCCTCGGCCATGCGATCGATCGCCCGCTCGAGGGCCGCCGGGGAGACGGCCGTATACGTCATCGGCCGCCCCCGTCGCCGTCGGCAGTCGCAGTCCGCGCCTGGAGAACCTCCGTGAAGATGAAGTGAATCCGCATCAGGGCACCTCTGTCTGTTTGGCCTATCAATCGCCACGTCAATAAACGTGTCGAACGCTCCGAACGAAACCGCGCCGATCGGGAATACTCGCGGGGGCCGCAACGAGCGGGCCGGATGAACCGGGCAGGCGATTGTCCGATTATTCGGCAGCGCGCATCGCTCGGGGATCTTTTGCAGCCGGGGTTGCCGAAACGGTGCCGACGCGCGCGGCCCGGTTGCGCCCCCGGCCGGGGCATTCCAGCGGGGCGATCTTCTCGCCACGGCGGCCGTCCATCGGCGATTGGAACCCGCCCGGCCGTACCGGCGGCGGTCGCCTAAGCGCCCGGGAGCGTGAAGATGAAGGTCGACCCTTTGCCCGATGTCGACTCGACGCGGACCCTGCCGCCGTGCCGCTCGACGATCTTCTTCACGATAGCGAGCCCGATCCCCGTCCCCTCGTACTCGTCGTGGGTATGGAGCCGCTGGTACATCTCGAAGATCCGGTCGAAGTACACGGGCTCGATCCCGATCCCGTTGTCCGCGACCGCGAACTCCCACATCCCGCCCGCCGGCCGCGCCGAGATCCGGACCTCGGGCGGGACGCCGTCCCGGGCGTACTTGACCGCGTTCCCGATCAGGTTCGAGAAGACCTGTTCGAGCTGGGCCGCGTCGGCCGTCACGGTCGGCAGGTCGCCGACCTCGACGACCGCGTCGGACTCCCGGAGCGGGATCTCCATCGCGCGCACCGCATCGGCCGCGACTTCGTTCGCGTCCGTCGGGGCGAGCGGCCTGGCCGTCGTCTCGATCCGCGAGAGCTGGAGCAGGTCCCGGATCAGGTGCTGCATGCGGTTCCCGCCCTCGACGATGAACGCGATGTACTCGTCCGCATCCGTGTCGAGCTGTCCCTTATAGCGCCGCTCGAGGAGCTGGCTGAAGCTGACGATCGACCGCAGCGGTTCCTGGAGGTCGTGGCTCGCCACGTACGCGAACCGCTGCAGTTCCTCGTTCGACCGCCGGAGTTCCTCTGCCGAACTGGCGAGTGCGAGCTCGGCCATCTTCCGCTCGGTGATGTCGATGGTCACCCCGAGCACCCGGCTCACCTCGCCCGACGCGTCGCGGTACCCGCTCCCGGACGAGGAGACCCAGCGGATCTCGCCCGACGGCCGGACGATCCGGTACTCGCGGTGGAACGGTTCGGCGAGGGCCAGCGCCGGATTGCTCTCGGCCCGGATCCGGTCGACGTCGTCGGGGTGCACGTACTCCAGCCACTCGTCGTACGTGGCCATCATCCCCTCCTCGAGCCCGTAGATCCGGAGTAACTCCAGGGTGTAGGTCTTCGCGCCCGTCCGAACGTCCAGGTCCCAGATGGCGACGGCCGCGCATTCCTGCGCGAGGCGCAGCCGCTCCTCGCTCTCGGCCAGCGCCTTCTCCCTCGCCTTCCGTTCGCTGATATCGTGGCTCGTCCCGATGACCGCGACAAGCGTCCCGTCCTCGTCGTAGACCGGCGCCCTGGTCGCCTTGACGGGGAAGCGGCGACCGTTCCGATGAGAGGCGAAGTACTCTCCCGACCAGGCCTTGCCCGCGGTCAACTGCTCGAAGATGCGCCGGGCGTCCTCCGCCGGGATCCCGTGGTCGACCTCGTCGTCCAGCATGCAGCCGATCCGCTCGGACGCCTGCCACCCGTATAGCCGGGCGGCCGAATTATTCCAGTAGATAGTCGTGCCGTCGGGAGCCGCGGCCGTTACCGCGTCGACGACCGAGTCCAGCATCCTTGCCTGCAGGCGGAGGCGGTCGTAGTCCTGCCGGCGATCGGTGACCACGACGCCGATCTTCGTCTCTTCGTTCACCTCGACCGCGGTCAGCGAGATCTGGACGGAGAACAAGGCGGTGCCGCTGCAGAGGCTCACCTCGCCGCGGCTGGGGGATGTTTGCGAAGCCTCGAGCAGGGCATGGAACTGCGCCCGGTCGCGGGGAGCGATGTGGTCGGCGAGCGATGTGCCGAGAACGGCCGAGAGGGGAAGGTTCCGCATCCCGGCGAACGCGGCGTTGGCGTACAGGATCACCCCCGTCGTCGTCAGGGTGAGGGCGCCCTCCTGGATGTTCTCGACGAGGACGCGGTACGGGTAGTCCGCCCCCTCGAGGGTGTAGATCTGCGGCCGCTCGCCCTCCGAGACGACGATCGCGTCCACCTCCCCGAGGCGGATCGCGTCGATAGTCTCCAGGAGCTCCCGGTTCCGGGCCCGCAGCTCCTCGATCTCCCGCCGAAGCTCCTCCTCGGCCGATTGCACGGGGGTCTCTGTCGCTTCCATCTCAGGTCTTGGGGATCAGGTCGAGCCCGACGAGCACTTTCTCCTTTGCGGACAGATCGCCGATGACGCGTCGCAGAGGCAGCGGCAGGCGACGGATCAGGGTCGGAGCGGCGAGGACCAGATCCTCCGGGACCATCGTCGGGTCCTGGTAGATATCGATGACCTCGAGCTCGCACCGGTCGTGCAGGTACTCGTCGCAGATCTTTCTCACGTTCTCGATAGCGGTCTGCGACCGGAGGGAGTTGCCGGCGACGTAGAGACGGAGTACGAACTGCTCCGTGCCCAGTCTCTCGAGCGCCCGCTCGAACTCCTCCGTGGTGTTCGCGGGGAGGGGATCGCCGGCCGGCATCAGACCGCCTCCTCGAGGTCGAGCCCGGTCAGGACCTTCGCCGTGCTGGAGAGATCGCCGATCACTCGCCGCACCGGTTCGGGCGACCGCCGGATCAGGGTGGGGACCGCGATGATCCGGTTCTCGGCGGCGAGCTCGGGGTTGGCGAGGAGGTCGATCATCTCGATCGTGTACCGCCCCGGAACGCGCTCCTGGCAGATCCTCTTCAGGTTCTGGAGGGCCATCAGCGCCTTCGGGGTTCTGCCGACCACGTAGATCTGGAACAGCCAGGATTGTTCCCGCCGTCCCGGTGCCGTCGGGCCCCGGGTCCCGAACGTGCCCGCACGGGTCAGCACGGTCTCCTCCGGGGACGCGGGCCGGCCCGCCTCTCGGGAAGAGGCCGCAGGCGATCCCGTCGGGGGCGCAATGCGGCCGCCACTCTCTCCGCGGCCTGTTCCCCGTCCTTTCGCCGGTCTCTCCCACGTCCTCAAAAACCGATCCCCCACAGGTTCGTCTGGAATGACGGATGCGTAACGATGAGTAATGAGAACGCCCCTCTGATTAATAGCCTTCGCATTCTCCGCCCCGCTCGCGAGGCGAGGATGCACGATACCGCCCCCTCCCCCCCCGGCTCGACGGGGATCATGGCCATCTCGCCGGCCGGCACGGTTGCCCCGGGAGACGGTTCATGCGGCCGGCAGGGTGAAGAAGAAGGTCGTCCCCTCGCCCGGCACGGACTCGACCCGGACCGTGCCGCCATGCCGCTCCACGATCCGCTTGACGACGGCGAGACCGATGCCGGTGCCGCCGTACTTATCGTGGGTGTGGAGGCGGCGGAACATCTCGAAGATCCGGTCGAAGTACACGGGCTCGATCCCGATCCCGTTGTCCGCGACCGCGAACTCCCACATCCCGCCCGCCGGCCGCGCGGAGATCCGGACCTCGGGCGGGACGCCGTCCCGGGCGTACTTGACCGCGTTCCCGATCAGGTTCGAGAAGACCTGTTCGAGCTGGGCCGCGTCGGCCATCACTGTCGGCAGGTCGCCGACCGTCACCGTGGCGCCGGCCCGAGCCGCTCCGGATTTTTCCGTTCGTGTGACGTTCGGACACGGCTGTCGTCGGGGGTAAAGAGACGGCGGACATCGGACGGGCCGCCCGAATGGGGACGGATCGGATACGCTTATGAGGTGAGGCGGACAATATCGAATTGTCGATATCGGAAAACCGATATCGATCGTCAAACCCGACGACGACCCGGCGAACGAGGCGCGGCGGGGGGTACGTCACGGTGATCGAAAACGAAATGGAGACAGCCATGTACGATATGCGCGAGATGATGAAGAAACTCCACCGGCTCGGCCGATATGGAGGGTACGGCGGACTCAAGACAATGGTCCTGTATACGCTGAGCGAACAGCCGAAGAACGGCGTGGAGATCATGGACGCGATCGAGACGATGAGCTTCGGCCACTGGAAGCCGTCGCCGGGGTCGATCTACCCCCTGTTGAAGAAGGCCATGACCGAGGAGAACCTGATCCGGAAACGGGACGACGGGCGGTACGAACTGACGCCCGAAGGCGCGCAGGAGATCGGGTATTTCGGCACCACGGGGGGGGCGACCTCGACTTCGGTCGACGGTGTGCTCTCCGAGATCGACAGTTACATCTCGTACCTCGAGGACCTTCCCCCCGAGCGCGTGGCTCCGCACCGCGAGCAGATCGCACGGCTCATCGATCGGATGGGCGCGCTCGCACGGAGGGGATGAACGGATGGACCCGATGATGGAGGAGGGTATGCACGCGCGAACAGCGGAGCTGCGCGCACGCATGATCTACGGATGGGCCCGGGCGGCCGGGGGCGAGCAGCTGAGGCGAGCGGCCTGCGTCGAGGCGCAGGGCGGCGATCCAGTCGAGATTGCTCTTATCGGACTCGAGAGCGACCTCTCCTACCTGGAGGAGCTTCCCGCGGATCGGGTCGAGGCTGCCGGAGCCGTACTCGACGAGCTGGACGAACGCCTGAAGAGAGTGATCGCATCGCTGGAGAACCCGTCAGCATGACGGAAGCGATACGCGTCGAGGGGCTGACCAAGCAGTTCGGCGATCTGGTCGCGGTGGACGACATCTCGTTCGAGATCGACCAGGGAGAGGTATTCGGCCTCCTCGGCCCCAACGGCGCCGGTAAGACCACCACCATCTCCATGCTCGCCACCCTGCTCCGGCCGACCTCGGGCTCGGCCACGGTGGACGGGCGGGACATCGAACGGGACCAGGACGGCGTCCGGCACTCGATCGGGATCGTCTTCCAGGACCAGAGCCTGGACGAGGAGTTGACGGCCGCCGAGAACATGGACCTCCACGGCCGGCTCTACCGGATCCCGAGCGAGACCCGGCGCAAGCGGACCGCGGAACTCCTGGACCTGGTCGGCCTCTCCGAGCGGAAGGACGACGTCGTCAAGACCTTCTCGGGGGGCATGCGCCGCCGCCTCGAGATCGCGCGCGGCCTCCTGCATCACCCGGCCGTCCTCTTCCTGGACGAACCCACCCTCGGGCTCGACCCCCAGACCCGGAACCTCCTCTGGGAGTACATCGCGAACCTGGCGCGGGAGAAGGGGATCACGATCATCCTGACGACGCATTACATGGAGGAGGCGGATCGCCTCTGCAACCGCGACGCCATTATCGACCACGGCCGGATCATCGCCCTCGATACCCCGGATCGCCTGAAGGACCGGGTCGGCGGAGACGTGGTGATCGTCCGCTCCCCTAGCCCCGAGATGATCGCCCCGGCCCTGGACGAGCCG
>JBDKUZ010000150.1:0-9168 GCA_039679395.1 Methanospirillum sp.
GTTGACGAATCGCTGGACGTTGATTCTGTCGGCGCGGATCAGCCGGTAGAGATCGACCGTGATCCAGATGGTCAGCTGTTTCAACTCAATGCCGTTCGCGTCGAACCTCACCGTTCACCACCTCCGCCCGCTGTGTACACACGTGTGTACACAGATACTGTGTAGATAAGTGTGTACACAGGAGTACGAGAGAGAGAGAGAGAGAGAGAGAGAGAGAGAGAGAGGCCATTACTCGACCTCGATTACGGGATGCTCGACGACGATCCCGGTCTCGTCCACCCTGACGAGGCCGCAGCGGATCCGCTCGCGGTTGCAGTACCGCATGAACCGGTCCCGCTCGCTCATCGTCGTGACGATCTGGATGTCCCAGCCGCTCTCCAGGCTCACGAACTTCCATCTCATCCGGTCGCCCTGAATTTCCTGAACTGCCTGAGCGCCAGCCGCATACCGCCGCGCGTGGTCCGGAACCGGTTTGGAAATGCAGCGCCGACGCCGGCCGGGTCGGTGATGCCGTGAGCATACGCGGTGCGGACGTGCGATGCCATGACCAGCGCGGTCGTCCCCCGATACCCGTGGTCCACGAGCCAGCGCCGGAACCGGCCGAGTTCGTCCTCGCTCACGGGGATGGCCGCCGACGACGTCCGCCGGGAGCACTGCGGGGTGCTCACTGCTCCCGCCCCTGGTGATGTTCGCGCATGCGGCGCCGGTATTCCCGGTTCTTCTCGTTCTTGTGCCTCCGGCGCTCCTCCGGCGTCCGTTCCGGGCAATGACTCGGCCGGCGGACGTCCACGCCGAGGTGGTACAGGGCCTCGGCGATCGTCACGACGCGGCGAGTCCCGCCGGGGTTGATCACGAGCGTCAGCACGTCCGCCCCTCCGCACAGTCCCGCTCGCGCCACCAGGAGCAACCGTTGCCGGTCGCCGGCCCGTTCCGGTACCGGCACCACTGCCCGCCGATGCTCGGCACCCGGCAGGCGTGGACGCAGCGATAGCACGGGCCGCCGATCACGGCTCTCCCTCCGCCTCCGTCCATTCCGCCTCACCCACCGCGCCCCTGGGGGATGTGACGGGCGGGGAAACATCCTCCTCGCCCGTCTCCAATCGGCAACCGGGGACGCATATTCCGCAGATGAACGTGCGGGTCACGCCGTCCCCCTCCGCGCCCGGATCTCCTCGATGCAGCGTTTGCAGAGGGGCCGGCGATAGACGCGCAGACTGTATCGCAGCTTGGCCGGCCCGATCTCCTCCCTGCACCGGGCGCAGACGGTCGGGTCACTCCACCGCTGCACGGCCGACCGCCTCCATCGCCGTCACGGCCTCGTTGAACGCCCCGCGCGAGACCGGGAGTACGAGCCGGTCCGCCCCTCCGATCTCGATCCAGTACCGCCCGGCCTCGGCCACGGCTGCGATGATCGCGTGCGGCGGGATCTCGGCGAACGGCCCAGGCAGCAGATCGGCCCCCGTCCGCGGCATCGTGGACCGGCCCGACGGGATCGGGTGCCAGCGGGGATCGACGTCCAGGTCGAACGGGCAGCAGTCTGGCGGCATCTCCTCACTCGGAATCAATCGCAGTTCGCATGGGCCGCGATTGCACCCGTGGCAGCAGAACAGCATCATGCGCCTCCGCAGGCCAGGACCGGCGCGGGGCCGCTGTCGCGGTCGTAATAGGCGCGCGCCCGGGCTCGCGGGACCATGAACGTCGGCTCGTCGACGGCGAACGGTCCCGGCTCGCGGACGAAGACGCCGCCCTGGCGGAACTGCCCGATCAGCATGCGCAGGGATGCCGAGACGCCGACCGTCCCGACCGGCCACCCGCCGTCCTCGTACAGTACGGCGCTGCCGCCGGCGAAGAGTCCGGCAACCGCAACGGCCGCGGTCCGGTAGGTACCACGGTGCGTGCCGGCAAAGAACCGCCAGAGCAGATCGTCGCCGTCCCGCTCGACCGTGCCGATCGCGGTCATCATCGGTTCCCCCAAAACGGGACACAGTACCCGTCAAACAGGTCTGTCCTTGCGGCGCACCGTTCCCCGAGACACGTGACCCCGGCGACGGAGATCCCGGCGCCCGGGTCCTGGAGAATGGGTCTGGGCATGAACGGACGGCTCCTCCCGGTCCCTGTCATGGTGGAAGCCCCCGCAGGCGGTCTTCGTTCGGCGGGCGGTTGATTTCGGCCCGCGCCAGGAGGGCGATCCCTTCATTGCCGCGAACGGCGCAGATGTCTCCGGCAGTCGTTCCCCTCTCGTGCTTGGCGGCTGTGGGTGGGGCGCTGCTGTTCATTCTTCGTCCTCCGCGATCCGCCGGAGCCCGCGCTCGACGGCGAGCCTGGCGAGCAGGTCCGCGTTCTCTTCTCCGATCCCGAGCCCCCGCCCGATCTGCGGGGTCCCTCTGCGCGAGACGGTCACGCACATGCGGCGTCCTCCTCGATGGCACTCCGGACGAACGTACGCCGGGACCACCCGCGGATACAGTCTTCACGCAGCCGGTCGATGATCTCACGGTCCGCCGTGGAGCAGCGGATCGAGAGGATCTCGGATAGGTCGTTCATGGTATTTCATTTTGATATCGAGTCGGGATGCTGATATACCTATCCAGAGGTGCGAAGGCATATCTTCTTACACGGAAATAGTGTCGTGCATGGCGGGTACGCAGACTACGCTCCGGCTCGATCCGCGAATCAAGAATACGATCGACCGGCTGGTCGAGGAGGGTCGTTACCCTACGATGACCGCGTTCATCACCGATGCGATCCTGCTGAAACTCGATGTCGAGGGGATCGCGATCGATGGGATGGAGCCCGAACCGGACGCGCTGGAGCGATATTTTGCGACGCCGCAGGGAGAGAAGCTCCTCTCACGACTCATTCGACAGGAGCTCGAATCACTTTCGCACCGCGTCCAGACCCCTTAAGCCGGAACCCGCCAACCCCTCCACCATGAGGGGAGTCGAGCCGTGCCCGCTCTCATCGGCGCGAATCGAGCGGGTCCGCCGGGTCATCCGGAAGCGACTGGTCGCGGTGCTGCCGCCGCCTGATCCCGACGGCTCCGGATCTCCGCCGCGAGCTCGATAAGCATATGTGCCGGGTCGCCTGCCGCTCTGCGATGTCCTCCTCGATGGGCCGGCGGTCGTCCTCTGCGAGCCGACCTTCGGCGAAGGCCCGCCGATAGGCCCGCGGCGGAGTGATCCGATGCCTGGCGGGATAGAGGGGGGATCGGCCTCCATGCCTCAGGCCTCAAGGGATTTGAACTGAAAAGGAGACGCCGTGGGAGAGATTTGAACTCCCGAGGGACGAAGTCCCAGCAGCTTTCAAGGCTGCCGCCTTACCGGACTAGACTACCACGGCCCGGTTAGAAAAAGGGGCGGAAATCACATGAGCATATCGCTCACGGTCGTCTCTCGACTCCGTTCCAACGGGCTAGGGACGGAAACCCGGGTATCTGACGACGCGGGCCGCGAACTCCCGAAACGGGGTCGGATCATCGCTTTTTCCTCTGGAATAACAATCCGAAATACTTATCGCGGTATATTCCAAAACTGATTTAATCATGGCCCGCTCGCTTCTCTTCTCCGTCGCCGTCGTCGGGGTCCTCCTCTTCTGCTGTCTGGCGGTTCCGGCCGCTGCGACGAACGTGACGTACACCGGGCAGAAGATCACGATCGCGCAACCGGGCACGTACGTCCTGACGAACGATATCACGAACAGCAGCCAGCCGGTCTGCATCGAGATCCAGGCCTCGAACGTCATCTTCGACGGGGGCGGGCACCTGATCGACGGTCTCGACAGCGAGAGCACGGCCGGCATCTACGTTCACGGCCCCTCTCCGGCCCTCTCGGGCGTCACGATCAGGAACGTCCGGGTGGAGGACTGGTATTACGGCGTGTATCTCCACGAGACCGCGAACTCCAGGCTCGAGGCCTCGACGCTCTCGAGCAACGGGTTCTGCGGTGCCGTACTCTACAAGAACGCGGTCGGGAACACGATCACCGGGAACACGATCGCCGGCAGCCAGTACGGGGTAATCGTCTCCGACGGCGCGTCCGGCGGCGTGGTCGCGAACAATGTGATCCGGGAGAACGGCCGCGGGCTGTATCTCTACCTCTCGAACGGGACCACCGTCAGGCGGAACGTCATCCTGGACAACAGCAGGTGCGGCATCCAGGTCCATAGTTCTGGCGGCGGCACGGTCTACGACAACCGGCTGGACAACACCGAGAACGTCGTCGTCGTTGGCGAGCCGGTCCGGGCGAACGCCTGGTCCGTGACGCCGGGGCCCGCCTGGACCCCCGCGAACATCATCGGCGGCCCGAAGGTCGGCGGCAACTACTGGGCCCGTCCCGATCACACCGGGTTCTCCCAGACGAACCCCGACGCGAACGGCGACGGGTTTATCGACAGTCCGCTGACGCTCGCCGAGCAGAACGTCGATGCCTTCCCTCTCGCCGCGTACTCGTCGAGTCCGTCGCCCTCCCGGAGCGGCAACGGGACCTTCTGGCTCGAACAGACGACGCCGGCCGAGGAGGGCCGTGTCGGCGTGGCGACGCTCTACCTGAACAGCACCTGGGAGCTGCCGGTCGAGGAGATACGCCTGAACCTCACGTGGGACGGGGAGGTCCTGCAGTACGCCGGCACGGACTGGATGGTCGGCGGCAGCGTCTCGGCCGAGCCGGCCGGACCGGCCGGGCTCACGCTCCGGATGACCGGGGCTTCGCGCTGGTATCCGCGCGGGAAGACGGCGATCGCGGAGATCTCTTTCGAATGCCTGAAGGCGGGCTCCTCATCGCTCCCGCTCACGATCGGGTCCGTCTCCGGTCACGACGAACTCCACGGCACCGTCCCCCTGCCGTCGGCCACGGCGGAGCAGGGGACGTTCGTCGTCGGTGCGTCCACGGCGACGCCGACCGCGACGGAGACCGTCACGGTCACGCCGACGCCCCCGTCGGGCCTGCCCGGACTCGTCGTGCCCGGCGGGGTCGCATACCCCACCGACCCGGATGCCGACGACAGGTACGAGGACGTGAACGGCAACGGGAAGAAGGACTACGCGGACCTCGTCCTCCTCTTCACGGAGATGACCTGGATCCAAGAGCACGAGGCGCGGTGGTTCGACTTCAACGAGAACGGCCGGATCGACTTCGGCGACGTCGTCTGGCTCTACAACACCTTCGACACATCGCCGAACAGGACCTTCACGGTCACGGCCATCGCGATGGGCCCGGGCCGGATCGCGCCCTCGGGGGAGATCGCGGTCCCGGAGGGCGGGAACATCACCTTCAACCTGACGAGCCAGAGCGCCCTGCCGGCGCCCCACGACACCCAGAGCGGGTACCTGGTCGATTTTCGCATCTTCGTGGACCCGAGCGTGACGCCGACGCCGGCCCCGGTGCCGACGATGCGGGCCGTATCGCAGACCCGGCACGGCTACCCGCCGACCTTCACCCTGCGCGATGTCCGGTCGGACCACACCGTGTACGCCTGGTTCTACTACTTCGTCATGTACGCCTGACCGTCCCCGGCACCGCGCGGCGTTCGACGGAGGCGGGGCCAGTAGGGCCGCCCCCCCGACCATGATGACTCCGGGCCGCCACGGCCGGACGATGCCGGTATGTTTATCCGTCACCGTTCCGTTCGTACTCCCGTCGGGAGGCACGGCCCGGCCGGATCCCCGCACCGAGGAGAACTATGAACGAGACAGTCTCGCCCACACTCGCCCGGGTGACGTACCACCGGGTGTACACGGACGCGGACGGCGAATCGCACTTCGATACCGTGACCGTCCACCAGAAGCTCATGACCGCCGCGCCGCCCGCCCCGCCGTTCTACGTCTCCGGCGAGAACCCGGCGTCGAAGTACCTCTTCTACACCTTCGAGCCCGGCTGGATCGGGATCCTCCACCCGGCCCCCGCCCGGCAGTTCCTCTCCCTCCTCTCGGGCGAGGTGGAGGTGGAGACGACCGACGGGGCGGTCAGGCGGCTCCGGCCGGGCGACCTCGTCCTGCTCGAGGACACCTCGGGCCGGGGGCACATCACGAGGAACCTCGGCGACGGGTTCGTCACGTTCCTCGTCGTCCCGGCCCCGGCGGCCTGACGCGCCCGGGCCGCCCCTTCCTTTATCGGGTCCCGTTCCGACTCTGTTTGCATGAGATCGAGAACGGTCCTCCTCATCGCCCTGGTGCTGGCCGCGGCCCTGGCCGGCGGCTGCACGACCACCCCGGCCCGGAACGGGTCGACCGCGACCCCGACGGCCGGGGCCGCCGCGACGCCGACGCTCGCGGCCCAGGCGATGACGCCGGCAGACCTTGCCGCGTTCGTGCAGAACGCGTCGGCCTACGTCGCGGCCGCGGGCGAGCGGGCCGCGCTCGCGGAGTTTCAGAAGAAGGACGGCCGGTTCTCGCGGAGCGACCTGTACATCTACGCGTACGACCGGAACGGCACCCTCCTCGCGCACCCGTACCAGCCGGACCTGGTCGGGACGGACCGGACGAACTGGACCGACGCGCGCGGCCTGCCCTTCGTGAAGGTCGGGAACGCCACGGCCGCGAACGGCGGCGGGTTCATCGCGTACCTCTACCCGGCCCCGCGGAACGGGACGATCGACGAGAAGGCGCTCGATGCGTACGAGCCGAAGCTCGGGTACGTCGCGCCGGCCGGAGACCGCATCTGGATCGGCTCCGGCGTCTACCTCGCGGAGATGGCCAATGCCACCGGCCGGAACGCCGTCGCGGACATGGTCGCGCTCGTCGAGCGGTGCGCCGCGTACGGCCGCACGGCCGGCCGAACCGCGGCCTTCGCCGCGATCGCGAACCGGTCCGGGCAGTTCGTCGACGGGGCCGGCCACTACATCTACGCCTACGACTACAACGGCACCCTCCTCGCCCACCCGTACCTGCCCGAGAAGGTCGGGACGAGCCTGATCGAGCGGACCGACCGGTTCGGCATGAAGAACATCCGGGCGCTGGCGGAGACCGCGCGGGCCGGCGGCGGGTACATCGTCTTCGTCTGGCCGAACCCGGACAGGGGGAACCGGGACGAGCTCAAGATCGGGTACGTCCTCCCCGTGGATGATACCTGGTGGGTCGGCTCGGGGGCGTACCTGAGCGAGCTCACGGGCGCCGACGCATCGCTCGGCCCGTAGCCCTTCTCATTTACTTCAGACTTTTTTTCGTTACCTGTTCGGACAGTATCGGTGAATTTATCCGATCGAGGCAGAGAGGTGAGGGGTGTCAATGCGGAAAGCTGTGTTTCTCGACCGGGACGGGGTTCTCAACCAGGATCCTCCTCACTATGCTCATCGAATCGATCAGCTGGTCATGATCCCGCGCGTCGATGATGCCATCAGACTCCTGCACGATAGCGGATATCTCCTGGTCGTGATCACCAACCAGTCCGGTGTCGCCCGGGGCTATTATCCGGAGGAACAGGTCGGGGTCTTCAACGAGGCCCTGAGAAAAGAGATCGGCAAAAAAGGCGGTGATATCGATGCCATCTATTACTGCCCGCACCACCCGGAAGCGCCGCTGGAGAGATACCGGGTCGAATGTAACTGCAGGAAGCCCAAACCCGGCATGATCCTCGAGGCGGCACAGAAGTTCACGGTCGATCTGAGCCAGTCCTTCCTTGTCGGAGACAAGGCGACCGATATCCAGGCCGGTAAGAACGCCGGATGCCGGACGATCCTCGTGCTGTCCGGCCAGGGCACCGATGAAGTCTCCAAAATTACTCCCGGCGATTGTCTGGTCGCCTCGGATCTGTACGATGCCGCGACCCGATTCATTCTCGGCGGAGAAGGCGCGGATCGCTGACTTCGTTTCAGGCATCGATCCGTAGCGGTAGGGGAGACGGTCATCGGGACCCGGTCCCCGCCGGCGGGTGCATTGCCCGTCGACGACGGGCGGGCATCGCTGTACCGCGATTCGACGGATTCGGGATCGGGGATCCGCAGAATCCCCAGCGGGCAGATCCAAAAACACATACGCAAATGCTTTTGTGCGATTCGATATTCACCTATTAACGAAACGCCACAAACGGCCATGACAATTTTTTTCCCTTCCTTCCGACGTCGAAGCACAAGAAAAAGAAAGATGTGATCTGGTGGATGCCCTACTGATTTTTGCAGCAATTTTTGCTGCTGTAACTGCATTTCTCGCAGGGATCTGTGTATATTTTACATTCTATTACCATCTGAAAAGGATCTCGTCCGACCTTTCCGCGTACTGGGCCGATAACAAATACAGATGGGTTAAATTCAGAAAATCGCTCCGACATAAGAGACTCCGCAATCGCACGGGGGAAACGAGCGCGATTGCGTTCTCCGAATTGGGTCAGATCGATGATGATGAACGGGTAATCCTCAAGAGAATGGTAAAGATCATCGCCGAGGAGCGAGAAAAAAACAGGATTCTGGTCATCGGCGACGTGATGCTCGATCATATTATGTATTGCAAAAAAACGCCGCTGCTTCAGAGCCAGAGACATAATGTCGACGAGGATTACTCGTACAAACGACCGGAGATCCTGAAGGAACGGAAGGAACTGGGCGGTGCGGCCCACGTCGCCTACGCCTGCAGTGTCGTCTCCGAGATCCTCCTCTTCGGCATCATCGGCGATGACGGGCAGGGTCGCGACCTGAAGACGGCCGCGATCGAGAGGATAGGTACAACCGGTGCCGGCGGTTGGCATCTCCGGGAATTGGCGGAGTTCATTACCACGACGAAGATATACATCGATTGCAGCTTGACAGACGCGGATAACGGGCCGAAGAAAATTATTCGGATCAATCGCGAACTGATCGAGAGCGATGGGCGAGCGGAGATCCTGAAAGTGAAGGAGAGCCTCGTCCGGGAAGTTGAGAACTACCTCCTGGACGACCGCTGGGGCATCAACGGCATCGTTTTCAAGGACCATGAAAAAGGATACCTTTCGGAGGAACTTCTCCACGAGATCGTCCCGATCGTCAACCGCAAACTGTCCGAGAAAAATAAGCCCGACAAACCCGATGAGTTCTTCGTTTTCATCGATCCGAAGTACAATTGGAAGAAATTTACCGGGCTGGACACCGTCCACGGCATCATCCCCACGGTCAAGGAAGCTGCTGGGGGGATCTTACCCGGCAACACAGTCGAGATCGATAAACGGGATAAAGAGCACTCGCTGCGGGATGACGACTGGCAGAAAC
>JBDKUZ010000151.1:0-4728 GCA_039679395.1 Methanospirillum sp.
TCGTCGGGCGCGTACCCCGTCATGCGGCAGAGCTGGTCGTTGGCCCGGGTGATGACCCGGTGCGAGACCATGCCGATGCCGACGGGCGCGGCCCGAAAGATCCCCTGCAGGGTCCGCTCCCGCTTCCGCAGGGCCTCCTCCGCGCGGGCCCGGGCGACAGCGCTCCAGATCCGGTCCGCCGTTTCGTTGACGAGCTCGACCTCGGCGTCGGTCCAGGTGCGAGGGGCCGTGGTGGAGACGGCGAGGATGGCCGCGAACCGGCCGCCGCGGCAGACGGGAACCGCCATCAGGCCCCGGATCCCGAGGTCACGGTAGAAGGAGGCCACGCTCCTGTTGCTGGGGACAGGAACCTCGCGATCGCGGATTATTCCCCGATGGCGGAGGATGTCGCCCACGCCGAGGTCGTTCAGGCTGAACGAGCTAGTCGTGGACGGCACCGTGCCGTCGGTCCAGCTGGCCCGGACGGTCGCTCTATCGCCGACGGCGTCCATCTCCAGGTAGGTCGCGCTGCTGACTCCGAGGTGCCGGCCCAGCATCTCCGTGGCGGCGGCCGTGATCTCCCCGGCGTCCGAGAGCTCGCGGAGGCGGTCGCCGAGCGTCGCGAGGAAGGCGTGCCGCTGCTCGCTCGCGCGAAGGGCCTCTTCGGCGCGCTTCTGGTCCGTGATGTCGAAGAGGAGGCCGGCGACGGAGTGAGCGCGGCCGCTCGTGTCGCGTTCGACCGAGGCGCTGACCGCCCGGAGCCAGCGATATGTGTCGTCGCGCGCCATGATCCGGAACTCGAGATCGATCCGCGGGGTCTCGCCCGCGGCGATGGCGGCGAAGGCGGTGGCGAGCGCGGTTGCGTCATCGGGGTGGACTCGCGGCAGAACCCAGTGAATGAACGCGGGAAACACGGGGAGGTCGCCGGGGCGGAAACCGAGGAACTCGGCGAACCGCCGGCTCACCGTCCCGTGCGAGCGATCGACAGCGATATGGAAGAATGCGGCGCTGGAGGCTTCGATCACGTCCGCGAGGTACTGCTGGCTCCGGTGGAGTCCCTCCTCGGCCCGGACGCGTTCGGTGATATCGTGTGAGACGCCCTTGACGCCGACCGTCTCTCCCGCCGCATCCTCGAGCGGCTCGACGGCGAGGTCGTAGTACCGCGTCTCGCCCTCGTGGGCGATCCGGACCTCGCCGCGGAGGCTCTCTCCCGTCTCGAGGACCCGTCGCTTGAGCGCCACGATCGGCGCCGCCTCCCCGGGCGACATGACGTCGGCGTCGGTCTTTCCCACGAGCCCCGCGCCGGCGAACGCCGCGTGCGGATTACTTACCCACGTGTACCGCAGGTCCCGGTCCTGCTGGAAAAGCGCCGTCGGCGCGTTCGTGAGGGCGAGGCGGAAGCGCGCCTCGCTCTCGCGGAGGGCCTCCTCGGTCCGTTTCCGGTCCGTCACGTCGATGAGCACCCCGATCACCCGGGTGAGGGCGCACCTATCGTCCGCGACGCCCCGGCCTTTGAATCCGAGCCACCGGACCTCGCCCGATGGAGTGACGACGCGGTACTGGAGGTCCAGCGGCTCGCCGTCGGCGATGGCTGTCCGGCGGCTGGCCTCCAGCCTTTCGCGGTCGTCGGGGTGGACGAACCGGATCAGGTCGGCGAAGGTCGTTATCGCCTCCGCACGCAGCCCGTAACGCTCGAGGAACCCGGGCGTAATGGTCACCCGGTCCGTCACGATATTCCGATCCCAGATCCCGATCCCGGCGCTCTCCTGCGCCAGGCGCAGCCGCTCTTCGCTCTCGCAGAGCGCGGCCTCGATCTCGTGCCGGCGCGTGACGTCCCGGACCACGCCGACGCGGTAGCGGGGCCGTCCGTCCGCACCGGACTGGATGGTGAAGTGGTCCGAGAGCCAGCGCCAGGTGCCGTCGCGGTGCCGGAAGCGGTACTCGATCGTGCCGCCGCGCCCGGTGCACCCTCCCTCTATCGCCGCGGCGAGCCTGATGACCCGGTCCCGGTCGTCGGGATGGACCCGGTCCGCGAACGCCTCGAAGGCGAGCGTGCCGAACTCTTCTGCGGTGTACCCGGTCAGCCTCTCGTTGACCGGGCTGATGTAGTCGTAGCGGTCGGCGACAAGGTCGCGGCGGTACATCGCGTCGAGGGAGACATCGAGCATCTCCCGGAACCGCTCCTCGCTCCGACGGAGTTCCTCCTCGACCGTCACGCGCCGGGTGATCTCCTGCCAGATGACCAGGGCCCCGGCGATCGTATCGCCCTCCCGGATCGGGGATGCGCTGGCCAGGACATGGACGGTCCGGCCGTCCGCGGCCGTGACCGCGAACGGGAGATCGATCACCTCGGCTCCCGCCAGCGCCCGGGCCGACGGCAGCTCCGGGGGCGGGAGGGACGAGCCGTCGGGGGAGCGGGGGCCGAAGATCCGGATGATCTCCGCGCCGGATGCTCCGCCGAGCCGCCGGCCGGCGAGGGCAACGGCCAGGTCGTTCGCCTCCGCGACCCTGCCATCGGGGCCGTACAGGAAGGCGGGTTGCCTGATGGCGGCGAGGGAGAGGGCAGGGGGAGGCATGGGACGGTTTGAGTGGGTCTCGGCTCTGCTATTGTTCACCGAGGGCACATTAAATTGATGGGGTACTCTTTGCCGTGATGGCATCCGTGTACCCGGTCCATGACATCGGTCACGATGTCACATTCGGGGGAGGGTCTTCCGCGATACCTGTCCGATCGATCCCCGCACGGTTGCGTGAGAAGGGGGGAGGCTCGTGTCCGCGCTCGGAACCTCCCGCTTCATCGGGGTGGCGGCACCGGTCTCTCCCCCAAAATCCGAAGGACCCTTGCCGCGGACCGGACGGCCCGATCATCGCCGGGCGTCGGTCGTCCGCACTTTATCGCCGGGTAAGGATCGCGCGACGATGACGGGGGGCGACCCGTCCCCTCCGGCGGGCCGTGGCGCGGACGCGCGGCCGGCTCATGTGGAGCAGGCTTCGGGCGGTTACGCTCGAGGAGTTCGTCGTCCTCCCCCGGGTTTTTGTCGCCGGTCGTGCTGGCGGTGCGTACGCGTGTCGCCGGGTCCCGGCGGTCATACCGATCCTCGAGGCGAGAACGGACCGTGCCATGTCCATCAGCCCCTCGCGACGCTGGCCGCCGCGGGCGAGTACATGCGGACCCTGTCCGTCGCAAAGCACGACGAGATCCGCCGGCAGACCTCGAGGTTGGCCGCGGCCTCTTCGAGCGTGACCGGGAACGGCCTGCCCTCTCTCACGCAGTCGACGAAGGTCGAGAGTTCGAGGTTCAGGGGCTCGACGCGGTTGACCAGCACCCGCTCGGTCACGTTCTCCTGGACGTAGCGCTCGTCGACCGATTCGTATGCGTCGGGCCGGCGGTAGATGGTGACCTCCTGGCTCATGTAGTCGCCCTCGATCGTCAGGTCCTCCTCCTCGACGTAGAGCGACCGGATCTTCCTCGACGACTTCCTGCTCGCCGAGAGGTAGACCGGCACGTCGCCGTAGGACATCAGGGCCGAACAGACCTCCGGCGTGCCGCTGCTCGAGACCCGGGGCCTGATGCCGGGGAAGAGGTGGGTCATCACGTCCACGTCGTGGATCATCAGGTCGTCGACGACCGCGGAGCCCATGCCCCTGGGCGAGGCAGGGTTGTGCCGCTTGGCCTCGACGTAGAGGGGATGGCGGACGATCCGTTTGATCTCGGCCACGATCGGGTTGAATCGCTCGACCTGCCCCACTCCAGCCACGAGGCCGTCGGGAACGGCTTCGGCGAGTTGCAGGGCCTCCCGCGCCGTCTGGCAGGCAGGCCGCTCGAGCAGCATGTGCGTCCCGTGCTCGAGCGCGGCCTCGGCCGCGATATGGCGGTACGGCGCCGGGACGCAGATGCTGACCGCGTCCACGCGCCGGAGGAGGTCCTCCGCCGAGTCGCAGGCGATGGCGCCGGTCCGCTCCGCCACCTCCCGCGATACCGCGCGGTTCAGGTCATAGACCCGGACCGAGTCCACTTTCTTCATGGCAGAGTAAACCCGGACATGGTTCCGGCCCTTCGCACCCGTGCCGAGCACGCCGATCTCCATTCTTTTCCTCTGAGAATAGATGGAAGTTATTGTAGATTAATATTACTATTACGTCGAAAAGAGAATCGGAGGTATGAATGTTTTTGGTGAAAGATACGCGGTGTTTCAGAAAGTGTGGTGCTCCCATTATTCGAGCATACGCCACGCAGATGCGCCTTGCGTAACCGGGCCGCCGACACGATGTGCACCCGTGCGCCCGACGCCGGCGCCGTCCGGCTCTCGCCGGCCGGTTCGAACGAGCCGTGCCGCCGGGGGTCGGACCCCCGGTACGCGCGAAAACGAGGGTTACCCGACGCTTGCCTTCATGATCTCGGCGGGATACCGGCGGACAAAATGGTTATTGAGGGGAGAGACCCCGGCGACCCGGCCCGCGGGTACGCCGGCCCCGACCGGAGCTATCGCGGTCCGGGGCGTACCGCTCGGGGTCGAGCTCCCGCTCCCCGCGGACCGCGTCCCGATGAACGAGCCCGGGTTGCCGACCGCGTACCGCTTTCCGGAGACGACCGTCGGCTGCGTCGAAAGGGGCGTCACCGTCCCGTCGGCCGGTATCGGTTGTACCGTCACCGGAGAGAGCGTTTCGATCGGCTGGACCTGGGCTGGCGCCTGTACCGGGGGCGGAGCGGCAACGGATATCGTCGTCGTCGGCGCGATGACCGGCAGC
>JBDKUZ010000152.1:0-15040 GCA_039679395.1 Methanospirillum sp.
GCGGAGGCCCGCGAGATCGCCGGCCGCGTCGGCCGGTTCGTGGTCGACCTGGAGGCCCTGGCCGTCGAGCTCTGCAGGCGGGACGATCCATGATCGTCATCGCGGCGCGGGACGCGCCGGCGGCCGACCGGAACGCCGCGGACGTCGTCTGCGACGGACGTACGGACGTGGCCGTGCTCGCGCGGGCCTTCGCGGTCCCGGACCGGGAGGTCGTCCTATCGGCCGGGACGTTCGACGCGAACGCGGGGTTCACGGCGGCGGGGAACCGTTATCTCCGGCCGGCGTAGAACGTCACGGCCCGGGGCGCCGGGCCTGACGCGGCTCGTGGCGGCGCGGGAACCGTGCCGAATCGCGGTGGACGCACCCGGCGCGACCCTCGCGAACCTCGGCGGGTATGGCTACGTCGGCGTGCAGGACACGGCCGACCGCTTCACCTGCGAGGACGTCTACCTCACCCACGCGCTCGGGGGCGAGTACTTGACGTTCGGGAAAAAGGGCGGGTGCACGGCCGCGTTCATGGTCTGGGGCCGGAATGGCCGGACAGTGCGGGACCTGACGTTCCGGCGGTGTTCGGTCGAGCGGTCGTACCACCACGCCTTCAGCCTGAACCTCGCCGGCGCGAGCGAGGGCGGCGGGTTCGCGGACATCCTCTATGACCAGTGCCACGCGATCGCGGCCGGCTCGGGGATGGAGCGATGGTCCTGCGGCTTCGACATCCCCGACGCCGGCGATATCGAGCGGATGACCGTCCGCGACTGCCAGGCGATCGACTGCTGGCAGGACGGCTTCCACCTCGACGGCATCTGGGACGGACACCGGCAACGGGCAGTCGACGTCCTCTTCGAACGGTGCCGCGCCCAGGCCTGCGGCTGGCGCTCGGGTACCGGGCCGGCGGAACTCTATCAGTCCGGGTTCTACGTCCAGTCCGCCCGGTTCGTCGACTGCGAGGCCGAGCGTTGCCGGAAGGCGGGCTTCCTCTGCAAGAACGAGGAGGCCGGCGGGCTCGTCCTCGAGCGGTGCCGCGATACGGGCTCGGCTTACGGCCTCGTCATCGAGTACGGCGGGAAACGGGCGAAGGTTGAGGGCTTCGTCTCCGAAGGGGCAACCCGGCGGGCTTTGCAGATGGTCGGGAGCGACGCGGAGGTCGGGATCACCATCGTTGGCTTCGCGGGCGACGGTCCGCCCGTCCTGCTCGGATCACCGAGCGGCTCGAGTTCGTCGACGCGCCGGGGCACACCGCGGACCTCGAGCGGTACCGGGCGCGAGGGTACCGGATGGCCGGCAATCGGATCCGGATAGTGTCGGACCGGCCGATGGAGACGGTCGAGGTGCATCCGCCTTCAGCTAACAGCGTTAACATGGCCGGGGTGACGGTGGAGTACTGCCCATCGAGGCCGTCGATGGGGTGAGCCGTCCGAGGTGGCGACTTCCCTCGATCCTGCAAGCCCCGGCGGATCGTCGCCGATGTCGTCTGGCTCTTCAACAACCTTTGATGGCCTTCCCCAGTTTTTCCCCAGGACTGGGCGACGGAGGCGGAACGTGCACAGGTCGCCGCGTGATTTTTCCATGGCCGACTCCCCCGGATGACGTGAGAGTACGACCAAAGGGCCTCTTGGAGTAGCAGCCCTCCTGCAGGACCCAGACGAGGACCCCTGCGAGATGAATCACTTTTTTCGATCATGCCCGCGTGATGTATACGGTGGACGCATGAGCCAAGAGACCGCTCCGACCATGAAGATTCAGAACGTGGTTGCGACCGTGAAGGTTGCGACCGAGCTCGACCTCGACGAGCTCGTGGGGCGGATACCCGGCGCCGAATACGATAAAAAGAAGTTCCCGGGGCTCGTCCTCCGCCTCTCCTCGCCGAAAGTGGCCGCCCTGGTCTTTACCCCCGGGAAGATCGTGCTCACCGGTATGCCGCACCCGGACGTGCTCCCGGCCGCCTTCTCGAGCGTCCTCGAGGCCCTCCGTGCCGCCGGCGCCGAGGTGGACTCAGTCGCCGTCCCGAGAATAGTAAACCTGGTTGCGTCTGGGCACTTCGGCGAAGGTGTCGCGCTTCAACGGCTCGCCATCGCCATGAACCTGGAGCATATTGAATACGAACCCGAAGTATTCCCCGGGCTCGTCTACCGGGTTGCCGACCCCAAAGGCGTGGCGTTAGTGTTCGGGAGCGGTGCGTTCGTGGTCACCGGCACGACAAATGAGGCCGACATGGCGCGGGTCGCAGCGGAGGTCCAGCACGCGATTGATAATGCAGACGCCTGGATATCGCGACTTTAACCATTCACAGTGAGAACACAATGCCCGTGCAAGGGATATGCGACGGTTGCCGGATCGACTTTGCCGACGTCGTCTGGCTCTTCAACAACCCCTGGCCTTTTTCCACCAGCGCCTCGACCGCCCGGACCGACCTGCAACCGCCCCGTCCGTGCCGAGATCGTGGATTCTCTATACCTGCTGGAATGAGCGATACGTCCCCGTTCGGGCAGATGCCGGCGGTAACGGCTCGATTTCACATCCCGCGCGTTCAGTTTCACCCCGCGTCCGCCGTCCTCAAATAGTGCCGCCGTCGAGGATCTGATCGTCCGCCGCCACCGAACCCCCGGCGGCGGCGCCACATCGGAGTGTTTTCAGGATCAACAACAGACGCGGCCTCTCCACCCCTCCCCGGTACCAGCGTGGCGGTCGGACGGGGCGCATGTAGACGGGCGGAGGCCTGGAGGTGCAGGGATGGTGAACGGGACGGAGCCTTCCTGCGACGACGCCCCCCGCTCCGGGAAGTCCGCCGCGCTCGCCGAGCGGCTCGCCGCCGTCGAGGTGGGCATCCGCGACGACCGCCACCGCCAGCCGACGGGCGTCCTCGAGGAGATCGCGCGCCTCTGGACCGCGGGGGCGACAGTCTCCGAGGTCGCTGCCGGTGCCGGCGTGTCCCCGCACATCGTCCGCGATCGGCTCCGCAGGGCAGGAGTTCTCGATTCAGCCCCGCAGAGCCCGGCACCAGGAAGGAGGGCGGGGCATGATCGCACGGCAGCAGGAAGATTCGTCGAAGTATGCCTTCACCGGGGCCGATAGAGTGCCTCGGCCTTGTTCCCTGTCCTGAAGGCGTCACAGAGATGCACGAAGGCGACGGTGCAGGCAATGGCTGTGCTTTTCTTGGCGCCGCGGGCCGAGCGCGGTCTGAAGGCGCTGCTCCGGACGGCGGACCTTAACGGAGCCGGTGGAGCTCGCCGAAAGCGGTTTCGACGATATACCGGCATCCCTTTTCCTCGAGCCAGGCGCGGTTTTTGGTAGCCTGGTCACCGATATCTGCCACGGGTGCGCCGGGCGGTTTCTCGGCGTCGCGCACTGATACAAAAGATGGGTTGGGATCTCCGGCGGCCCGCTCTTTTATGGTTCTATAATGAACGGCCATCAAAGCGCCTATCTCCTCGCACTCCGCGATCCAGTGCGGATGTTCACCGGACGCATCCCTTTTTCTTCCGCCAACTTCGGGGATTGGGACCGACATCCCCGGCTTCGGGCCGGGCATCGGAAAAGTGCAGTCTCTCCCTGTTTTCTGCCTGTTCTCAAACGAAGCAACTCGACGGCGATCCCGCAGCGCGCATCAGGGAAGCAGGGGGTATCTCGACCCCGAGTGGAGATTGATGCCGTTTCGGAACACTCTTCACGCTTCCGGGTTCATAGATGTCAGCAGGTGCCCGCCGCGAGCCGGGCGATGGGGATCAGTATGAACAGGGAGACTGCCGTGGGGACGGACTGCGCAGCGGCCTGGGGGGAGCGGATGCGTCAACACCTGGCCACGCCGCATCTCCTGCCGTTGCGGCCGGGAACCGCGCTCGAGGATATCGCCCTCAACGCTCATCCGGCCATGGAGGAGGCCCGGGGCTACCTTGCCGAGATCACGCCGGACGAGGCGGGGCTCAAAGGCCGTACGGTCCTCATCGTGGAGGGCACTCCGCTCCTGCCGTTCCTGATGGCGCGCCGTGGCGCGCAGGTGACGGTCTCCACGCGGTCGGCGCGATACGCCGCGTTCCTCCGCGAGTACTCGAAGAAGCAGCGGGCCGAGCAATCGGTCACGATCCTGAAAGGTCCGTTCGAGGTGGCGGCCCCCGCAGGGCCGTTCGACCTCCTCCTCGGTTCGGCCGCCCTCTACACGCCCGCCGTCGAGGCGACGATCGACGGACTCCTCGAGCTGGCGAAGAGCGAGCTTCACATCTTCTGGCCCGAGAGCGCGCCGCCGCAGATCCGGTTCCTGGCTTCCCAGTGGCCCGATGTCCATGGCGCGCCGTACATCGACCCGCCGTATGCGGCGAGCCTGGCTCGTGTCCTGCAGTCGCTCGGGTACAGGTTCACGGTCGCGTACGCCGATGTCGGGGAGCCCGCGATCTACCCGACGATCGGGGACGCCGTGGCCGATTGCGCGGCCCGGATGGGCGGTGTCGATTCTCGCGGCGAAAGTCATCTGCGCCGGGCCCTCAGAACCGCGCTGACCATGTATCCCGAAGGGCTCCGGTTCCGCGGCACATACCGGCGGGCGCACTTCGTCATTGAGCCTCCCGGCGCGAGTTCATAAAGAAGATGGAGGTGGTGCAGGGCGCCACGTCCGGCGCCGCCGCCGCAGTCTCTCCCGTCCGGGATGGTTACATCTGCTGCTGTTCCGTCTGCTTGAACTGGGGGGCGAGGTCGCGAAGCTTCTCGTCGCCAACGATCCGCTGGGCCGCCGGAAGAATCCTGTTCTCCTCCGTCTGGATGTGATGCTGGATCCCCTGCTTCATCATCTGGAGGTCGCGCGCCCATTCGTCCTCGGACATGTTTCCTGCCGACAGCTTGTCGAGGTACATACGGACCTCGTTGTGCTCCTTGCGCGCATCCTGCATCTGCTGCATCATCTCCTGATCCAGGAGCGGGTAGAGCAGTCTCTCCTCGGCCAGCATGTGCCCGAGCAGCTCCTTCTTCATCGTCGGGAAGACCGGGTTCTGCGATGAAGGGCGCCCCCGCACGCGCTTCTCGAGCTCCGAGATCGCTTCGATGGTCTTCTCATGGTCCTGCTTGATGATGTCCACGACCGACATCCGGGTCGATGCCTGCTGCATTGCCATCTCTCTCTCCGTCTGTCGCCCTCTCCATCGGGCCGGTGAGTTCATCGTCGCCGGGGCCGCGCTCGATATGCGAGCCGCTTGTACTTCTTCCGGTCTTTTAACGGTCTGCGGAGCCCCCAACGGAGATTGATCCGGTTAATGATTTCGGTAGTCCGGTCCGCGGCAAGGCTATCTTGAATGAGCGCGATCGGGTACGAGAGATGCCCCTCGAACCTGAGTTTCGGTACAAGCAGTGCCTGCTGATCCGCGCTGACCTGAAGATCTCCTGCGGCAAACGCTGTGCGCAACTCGCCCACGCGGCCGTGGGCGCGTACGAGCACGCATCCAGGGACGAGCGGCGAGCCTGGTTCACCGAGGGGCAGAAGAAGGTGGTATTGAAGGTCCCGTCGCTCCAGGCGCTGTACGAACTGAAGGTGATCGCCGAGCGCCTGGGTATCTCGACCGCGTTGATCCAGGACGCAGGCCTGACCGAAGTCCCTCCCGGTACGGTCACGGCCCTCGGGCTCGGCCCCGCCCGCTCGGAGGTGCTGGACAGGGTGACGGGCGGGCTCTCGCTCCTATGATCGCGTCATTCGACCCGCTCGAGCGATCGCTCGGCCTCTGCTGGTACGCCAGCGACGGACCCGGCATCGGCGGGCGGCTCCGGGCCGCGCCCGAGGAGTTCGTGGTCGAGGAGTGCGAGGCCCCGCCGCCCCTGACGGGCGGGCCGTACCTTGTCTGCCGTTTGACAAAGCGGAACTGGGAACAGTCCAAGGCCGTCCGCGCCATCGCGGACCGGCTCGGGATCAGCCATCGCCGAATCTCATTCTCGGGCACCAAGGACCGGCGCGCCGTGACGACACAGCTTGTGGCACTCTATCACGTCGAGGCCGACGCGGTCCGGGCCCTCTCGCTCCCGGACATGATCATCGAGCCGCTCGGGTTGGCGAACCGTGGGCTCGCGCTCGGCGACCTGGCCGGCAACCGGTTCCGGATCGTGATCCGCGACTGCGATCCCGACGACATCGAGGCCCGGTGCTCATCGGCCCGAACGGCGGCCGCCGCGGGTGCCCCCAACTATGTCGGGCTCCAGCGCTTCGGCGTGGTCCGCCCGGTTACGCATCTGGTCGGCCGCCTCCTCGTCTCGGGGGACGTCGAGGGGGCAGTTACTGCCTATATCGGGCAAGCATTCCCGACCGAGGCCGAGCCGATCCGGGAAGCTCGCAACGCCTATCTCGCCGATCGCGACCCGAAGGCTGCTCTCCGGCGCTTCCCGGTGCCGCTCCGCTTCGAACGGGCCATGCTCCATCACCTCGCCGGAGCGCCCGACGACTATGCGGGAGCACTGCATGCCTTACCGCCGAAACTCGCCTCGATGCTCGTCTCGGCGTACCAATCACATCTCTTCAACCGTGCCCTCTCGGCAAGAATCGCTCGGGGCGTCATGCTGAACGAGGTCGAGCCCGGCGACCGGCTCGTCTTCGCCGACGGCCGTATCGATACGGTCTCGGAGCGCACGCTCGGTCCGGCGCGGCACCTGGTTGCGCGAGGCAGGGCCGCCGTCGGAATTGCGATGCCGGGGAGCGAGCCGTTTCACACCCTCGGCGAGACCGATACAGTGACGAAGGAACTGATGGTCGCGGACGGTGTGGACGAGGCCGGGATCGGGCGGGCTGCCGCGCTCGTCGGCACCCCTTTCTCGGGAGCGGTCCGTCCCATAAAGCTCGCGGCAACGGTCGATGCCACCATCGGCGGCACCGCTGTGACACTCGCGTTTGCTCTCGGGCCGGGCTGCTATGCGACCACGATCTGCCGCGAATTCATGAAAGCCGACCCGCTCTGCATGGTCTAGGAATAGATCACGTCGTACTCGGTCACGAGGTTCGTACCGCAGAGATAATGGGCCTTGAGCGAGAGTCGGATCATCTCCTCCTCCGAGTCGATCCGCATGCCGCCCACGAGCGAGGGCGTGTCCTCACCGCCGACAATAAAGGGGAGGTGTATCAGCCGGATCTCGTCCACGAGCCGGTGATGGAGCATATGCCAGTTCAGGGTCGGGCCGCCCTCGATCATCATTCGCCGGACTCCGTAGTCGTCGACGAGCCGCTTCATCAGCAGGGGCAGGTCCACGCGCTCGTCCCCCGCGACGATCACATCCGCGCCCGCAGCCCGGAGCGCCGCTACCCGGTCGGCGGGAGCCTGTGCCGAGACCGCGATCACGGTCCGCGCGTCGGGCTTCAGCACGTTCGCGTCCGGGGGCAGGGAGGCGTCTGAGGACGGTATCACGCGAATCGGACTCTTCCCCTTGATGTAGCGGACGGTAAGGAACGAGTTGTCGATCCGGATCGTGTTGGACCCCACCATGATCGCATCGCAGGCGGCCCGGGTCTCGTGGAGGAGCACCTCCGTCTCCGGGGCCATGAACTTCATCAGCCGCTTGCTCGAGGCCCCTCGCTTGAGGGTCAGCTTCCCGTCGGCCGTGATCTCGGACATCATCAGCACGTTCGGGCGGGTGCGGTCGTCTGGCATGGTCCACTCCGTAATATCAGGCGTGCGCGCCGGAGAGATAAAAAAGGGGGCGGTCCCGGCGTGACCCCTGCCTTTATTCAGGCAGCGAGCCGAGATCATAAGCACGGCCTTCGGCACGGGGGCCGCGGGGGACGGACGTGAACATTACTGCACTTCGGCCCAGGCTCCGGCAGTACACCGAGCCGCTTCTGGACCGCTTCGTCCGGCTTCGCCTGACGCCGAACCAGCTCTCGCTCCTCTCGCTCCTCCTCGGTCTGGCCTGCGCCGTGCTCTTTGTGTCGCGCCACTTCTTCCTCGGAGCCCTCCTCCTCTTCGCCTCGGCCGTGTTCGACCTCGCGGACGGCGTGGTGGCCCGCAAGACCCACCGCCACTCCTGCTTTGGCGCGGTCTTCGACTGGATCGTGGACAAGTACGTCGACGCCGGGGTCCTGCTCGGGATCGGTCTCTCGGGGATACCGATCCTCTCATCCATTCTTCCCGTGCCGCCTGTGGCCGATGCGGGGATGGTGATGCTCGCGATCGTCGGCTCGCTGATGAACACGTTCATCAAGCCCGTCGTCTACGCCGAGGTCGGCTATGACGAACGTGACGGCGGCAAGATCCAGGACCCGCTCGAGGGAGTCGGCTTCTTCGGCCGGCCCGAGACCGTGCTCGTGCTCTGTCTTGCCGGGGCCGCATCCCTGATCGTGGGCTCAGTGGCTATGGCCGTCGCGGTCGTACTGATCGCGGCCGGAACTAACCTCTCGGCCGTTGAGAGGGTCCTCTACCTCTACCGACGGCTTGCATGAGGTCCCCGCGGTAGATCTCCACCAGGTCGGCGGCGAGTTCCCCGAGGTCCGGGATCAGGCGGAAGAGGCCCCATGCGATCAGGATCAGGGCGATGAGGGCGCCGAGTTCCGCGAGGACGTTGTGCGCCCAGAAGAACGACTCGTATCCGAGCTCGCCGTTGCCGGCGATCTGGGGGAGATACGGAAACCACTGATCCGTATAGGCAGCGATCACGAAGACGTTCCGGAGAAGGTTCAGAACGTAGATCACGGGCGCGACGAAAAGGAACGCGAGCACCTTCTGCCGAGGCACGGTGGGGACCGCGAATGCGACCCCGAGCATGATCGCGATCGACTGGATTCCGGTGCAGGCCAGGATGATCTCGACGCGGAATCCGTTGTGGATGAACGTATTCCAGGCCCAGAGCGAGACCGGAAACCCGATCACGGCCAGCAACCATGCCAGCTGGCCGACGACGGCCCCGATCAACCAGTCGCCGAGGGGCGCGATGAACTCGAAGGGTGCGTAGATCACGAACGCGACCGCGGCGCCTCGAGTCAAGGCCTCGATGCGCGCGTCGCCGACCAGCAAACGGCGGACCGTGATCGCGAGGAACGGAAGTGCTGCGAGGGTCAGGGCGGGATAGACGAAGTTATTCTCGGCCGCGAACTCGGGCAGGAGTGCGACAAGAACGAGTACCATTCCGGCCCAGCCTGCAATCCCCGCGTATCGGCGATGAGGCCCCGGCACGAGGAATAAAATGAAGGCGAGGGCCGAAAATATGACCAGGTACTCGATCATCAGTACATCTCGTCGACAACCCCCTTTATGGATTTCTCTTGCGGCAGAAAGCCCCCGTCGGAAGGGTTAATCTGGTCTCGACTCGAAAAGCTGGATGATGTTCTGTCCGCAGTGCAAGAGCCTGATGATCTCCAGTGCGGGCCAGCTGAAATGCCGTCGTTGCGGGTACATCCGGCAGATCACCGACAAGGACCAGATGAAGCGGACCCGGATGCGTCAGGAGAAGGAGATCGCCTTCTTCGACGAGGCCGACGATATCTCGACCAAGCCGACGATCGCGACGAAGTGCCCCGAATGCGAGCACAATCTGGCTTTCTGGTGGATGCGCCAGCTCCGATCCGCAGACGAATCCGAGGTCCGATTCTTCCGATGCGTCAAGTGCGGCCATACCTGGCGTGAGTACGACTGACGGCACCGTCCGACCCTTTTTTGCCGCCCCCGGCAAACCCTGATGCATGCGCCCCCTCTATCTCGGCCGTATCCAGCTCCGCTGGTGCGACACCTGCCACGTCCCGGTCCTCGATGAGACCTGCGGCAGCTGCGGCGGCGCCACGCGCGCGGTTCCGGTGACGCCTCCTGGCGACGCGCGCCCTGCCTTTCCTGCCGATATCGAGCTCGTCAACCGGATCTACGGCGATCACTTCGGCGCCCCTCTCGTCCGGGCGGGAACGCTCGCGCTGATGAACAAGGTCCCGGACCCCGACCGGATGGAGGAGGTCGTGGTCGGCGGCGCCGTGGTCGGGCACATCCGGTATATCCCGGCCGAGGACCGGTGGGAGCCCATCCCGCGGGTCGAGGCCGGAGCACTCCTCAGGCCGAGGCGCCGGTTCGTGGTCGCGGACGAGGGCGCGGTACCGTCGATCCGCGACCAGGGAGCGAGCCTGCTCGCGCCGGGGCTTCGCGAGATCGACGATGACGTTCGCCCGGGCGACGAGGTCTTCATCCTTGCGCCCGATGGTACGGTGATCGGGGTCGGCCGCGCCCGTGTCCCGGCTGCCGACGCCCGTGCCATGGAGCGCGGCGCAATCGTGAGAACCCGAAGGAACGTTTCGAGCCCCTGCGTACCCGGACCAGCGACCTGGGCCGATGCGGTTGCCGCGAACCGCCAGATCATCGACCGCTATGAAGCGTCGGCTGCTGCGTTCGTTCGCGAGGTCGCGGCTTCTCATCCCGAACTTCCCGCAACGGTCTCGTACTCGGGCGGGAAGGACAGCCTTGCGACGCTTCTTGTGGCCCGGAAGGCCTTTGGCACGGTCCCGCCACTCCTCTTCGCCGATACCGGCTTCGAGTTCCTCGAGACCTACGCGAACATCGATGAGGTCGCGGCGCATTATGGCGCGGAGCTCGTCCGGTCTTCGGGCGAGACCGCCTTCGATGCGACCTTTGCCCAGCAGGGCCCCCCTGCAGTCGATGCGCGCTGGTGTTGTGGCGTGTGCAAGCTCGCCCCGATCGGGGAGGCGATCCGAAGCCGCTTCGGTCAGTGCGTCTCGTTCATTGGACAGCGGAAGTACGAGTCGCACAAACGGGCGAAGAGCCGCCGGGTCTGGCGAAACCCCGCCCTCCCAGCTCAGCTCTCGGCCGCGCCGATCCATTCGTGGACCGCGCTCCATGTCTGGCTCTACCTCTTCCGCGAGGAGGCGCCGTACAACCGGCTGTACGAACAGGGCTTCGACAGGATCGGCTGCTATATCTGCCCATCGAGCGACCTTGCCCTGCTCAGAATGATCGAGAGGGGGTACCCGGAACTGATGGGCGCGTGGACCGAGCGCCTGAAGGCGTGGCAGCAGGAACGAGGATTGCCGGACGAATGGGTGAACGAGGGCCGATGGCGGAGGGCTGGCGCGGATGGAGCGGGTCGCAGTCATTGACTACGGACTGGGCAACCTCCGGTCGGTCTCGCGCGGGCTCGAGAGGGCCGGCGCTGCGGTCCGCCTGACCTCGCACCCCGACGAGATCAGGGCCGCCGATAGGATCGTGCTGCCCGGTGTGGGTGCATTCCACGAGGGGATGGCGCAGCTCAGACCGTTGATCGAGGTGATCCGCGACTCCGTGGAACGCGTGCCCGTGCTCGGGATCTGCCTCGGTATGCAGATGTTTCTCGAGTCGTCCGAGGAGCACGGGCGGCACCGGGGTCTCGAACTCGTCCGGGGCGACGTACGAGCTTTTCCCCGAGTCCCCGGCTTCAAGATCCCGCACATGGGATGGAACACGATCCGGGTCGAGCAGCCCGACGACCCGATCCTGAGCGGGCTGAAGCCTGAGGAGTACGTCTACTTCGTCCACTCTTTCTATGCGAGCACCGGCCCGACCGAGTGCCTCTGCTCGACCGACTACATTCTGCCGTTCTCGTCCGCGGTCCGGGCAGGTAATGCCTGGGGAGTTCAGTTCCACCCGGAAAAGAGCGGTGCCGTCGGCCTCCGGATTCTGGAAAACTTCATCGAGCGGTGCTGACTCGAGTCAGTGCACCGCGATCCAGAGGTTGACGTTCCGGTAGGCGGCGTCGACCCGATCCTGGCCGCTCACGCTCGCGGGCGGCACCGAGCCGGCCTTGAAGAGGAGGAACTCGACCTTGTTCGCGTCTTTGTCCGAGACCGTGACCGCATACGGCTGCTCGTAGGTCTGGCCGTCGAGCAGGTCGACGTGCACGGTTCCGATCTGGGTCATCGAGTCCACGTGGGTACGGTTCGTCGAGGCGACGATCGTCTCGTGGGCTGCCCAGACCTCGACCACATAGCTCGCAGGCCCGCCCTCGTGATCCGTGATCCCCATGATCACGGGCTCGCCCTGGCCGGCGCGAAGGTCGAAGAGGTAGTCCTCGGCGATCCCGTCGTTGCCGAGCAGGTAAAACTCGGTGAACGGCTCCTCCCGGGGCGGGAGCTGGGTCAGGAGAACCGTAATGCCGATCGCAGCGACGACCGCGATCAGCAGGACCCAGGATAGCAGCTTGTCAAGACCGGACGTGGCCACGAAAGTACTCCGTTCCGCGGAGGTATCCGGCGCCGGAGCGGGCGTCGGATCGGCCCCGCCTCCGGCGGGTGCGCTCCGCGATGTAACAGTTTATGTCTGCGTCGAGATGAAAAAAGGGTATCGGACGGGTCAAAGGTTCTTGAGCGCGACCAGGTCCTTGACCCCTGTCAGGCGCCAGACGAGCGAACGCTCCTCCTCGGCGATCGCCTCGGGCGGATCCTGCGGCGAATGACCGAGCGCTCCGAGGATGTTGTTCGAGAGATGGCGCCCGACGATCAGGTCGACGAATCGCTCCCTGATGAGTTTCTTCTCGATCGAGTCCTCGACCTCCTCGAGCCGCCCCTGCATGGTCACGAACGTGTAGTACGAGAGGTCGCAGCTGTACCGCTCCACCTCGACCGAGACGTACGGGCTCTTGCGGAAGTAGTCGATCTTCTTGCCGTACTTCGTCGAGAGGAAGTACAGGAACCGGCCGTCGAAGACGTAGAGGAACGGGGCGATGTACGGGTACTTCTCGCCCTGAAACGCGATCCGGCAGACGTAGCCCTCCTCGATCAACCGGTCGTACTCCGCCTTGTCCATTCGCGGAATCTTGACGATCTCCATCGTGCCCTCAGACTGATCTGGTGGGGGGAAGAACTTAAACCATTTGCTTCTGCGGAGCCACGAACGAAAAGGGGATATGGGCGGCCCCTCTATGGATAGCCATGGCGGAACGCGGAGAACCTGCGGCGTGCCCCGCGCGGCTTGGAGGCGACGATCCGGCCTCGCCCGTCCACCAGCGCGTGGTCCGCACATCGGAGAAGCGGGGCCTCCCCCCGGGCTCCCTCGTTTACGTGGGAGAGCGCCCCCCCATCGAGCCCGTCATCACCGCCATCCGCTACGGTCCCGCGGAGGGTTACGAGGAGCGCCCCTCCTGCACCATCGACGACGCCTTTCCGATCGATCCCGCGTGGCCGGTCACCTGGGTTGATGTCGTCGGCCTGGATCCGGCCACGGTCCGTGAGATCGGAGATCGCCTCAAGGTTCACCCGCTGGTCCTCGAGGACATGCTGAACACGCGGACTCGCCCCAAGTTCGAGGTCTTCGACGACTACGTCTATCTCTCGCTCAAGACGATCGTGCTCGATGCGCCAGACGGGCGGATCGGGGTCGAGCAGGTCTCGATCGTGCTCGGTCGAAACGTGGTCATCTCGATCCAGGAGGCGCCTGGCGACGTCCTCGAGCCGGTCCGCAACCGGATTCGCCGCGACACCCGGATTCGACAGTTCGGAGCCGACTATCTCGCGTATGCGCTCGTGGATGTGGTCGTCGATGGTTACTACGCCGTACTCGAACGGCTCGACGAGCGCGGGGAGTACCTGGAGGAGCAGGTGCTTGTCCAGCCCACGCCCGACACCCTTCGGGACGTCCATGAACTCAAGCGGAACATGGTCGAGTTCCGGCACGCGCTCTGGCCGCTCCGGGAACTCGTCCTCAGGGTCGAACGGGAGAGCACACCCCTGATCAATCCTTCGGTGATCATCTTCTACCGGGACATCTACGACCACACGGTCCAGATGATCGAGACGGTCGAGTCCCTCCGCGACGTGGTCGCGGGCATGCTCGACATCTACCTCTCCTCGGTCTCGTACCGGCTCAACGAGATCATCAAGGTTCTGACCATCTTCTCGACCATCTTCATGCCCCTCACCTTCATCGTCGGGGTCTACGGTATGAACTTCCGATACCTGCCCGAACTCGAGTACCACTGGGCGTACCCGATCCTCTGGGTGGTCATGATCGGGATCACGGCCACGATGCTCCTCTACTTCCGCCGCAGGCGCTGGATCTGAGTGCGGGCGGCCTTCCAGGGGTAGGGGAGGAGCGCGTAGAGCAGGGATGAGACGACAAGCACGGGGACCACGGTCCAGAGTGCGAACGAGAGCGACCAGACATCAGCGATCCAGCCTGTCACGGCCACACCGAGCCCTCCTGCACCGACAACGACACCGAGCATCACGCCCGAGGCGAGGCCGACCGCGCGCGGCATCAGTTCATGGCTGAGCGCGACCGTGATCGCGAAGGTCGACCAGAGGCCGAAGCCGAAGAGTCCGAGCAGGGCGAGTGAGACCGCGCCGTTGGTCAACAGGAATCCTGCGTATGCAGGAATCGCGAGCGCCAGACCGGCAAGGATGAACTCCTTTCGTCCGAACCGGTCCGAGAGCGATGCCCCTGCGAGCTGACCCCCGACCCCGGTAAGGAGCATGGCCGAGGTGATCAGGTTCGAGCCGATCAGGTCGACGCCGCGGGTGATGAGGAACGCGGGCAAAAATCCGAGCACGGCGAAGAGTGCCCACGCGCGGATAACCGAGGCGACCGAGAGAAGCGCGAACGTCCTCGGCCGGTTCTCGGGCGCGTCGTCGGGAGGAGTCGGCGTCGCGCCCCCCACCTTCAGCGCCGAGCGTCGAAGGAGCGGCGCAATCAGCAGTGCCGGGAGCGCGACCAGGGGGAGGCCTGCCAGGCCGAATCGCCCGAGGGCAAAACCGGCGAGCAGCGGGCCGAGCGCAAATCCGAGGTTGCCGCCGACCACGAAGTACGAGATCGTCCGGCCGCGCCCGCCCTCGGGCGCGGCATGGCTCACGGTCGATAGCGCGATCGGATGAAAAGCCGCGTGCATGACGCCAGCGAGGGCCGCGAGAAGGACCAGCACCGGGAACGAGGCGGTCAGGCCGAAGAGGCCGATCGCGACGCCGCCGACGAGCATGGCCAGCGCGAGCGGCACGGTCCGTCCCTTCGCATCGGCGAGCCAGCCGAAGATCGGCTGGGCCAGGGACGAGGTCGTGTTGTACGCAGTCAGGAGGAAGCCCGCGAGCAGGTACGAGAGACCGCCTTCGCTGACGAGAATCGGGATGATG
>JBDKUZ010000153.1:0-38813 GCA_039679395.1 Methanospirillum sp.
ATGCCGTCCATGCCCGGCATCTGGTAATCGGAGATGATGGCGTCATACTCCTTCGAGTTCAACAGAGGAATGGCGGCGGCAGCGGAAGTGACGGTGTCGACGGTAAACCGTCCGCTCCTCTCGAGGAATATCTTGCCGATTCCGAGCAGACCCGGTTCGTCATCGACGTAGAGGACGCGTATGCCGCCTTCCATGGTATGTTCATCTCTTGTGATTGAGAATATCACCTTTGCTATTCTCATTCGATGCAAACAGGGCGGCGGTTTCGCGCGCGTCCGGACCGTCGTCTGGATTGCCCCGATGGTCGGGTCCGCACACCTGCGAGCGGTCCGGAGGTCGCACCGGCAGATCGAGTGGCAGGTCGTCGACGAACCCGGTTGTCCGGTCTCCGCCCTCACTGCCTTTATTTCGGCTGTTACCGCGGCGCATTGCGCCGATTCAGGGCAATCCGTATCCTCCTCATTCACTTTCACACCGCGACCTCCACTCGTCATATACTCTCCAGTCGAGACTTTGAGCTGCCCGTCTCCGCGGCCGAGGGGGCGGGACCACATCGGAGATGTTCGCATGAAAGTTCCATATGGAAACAATCCCTCCACCCACCCCCGGTACCACAGCGGCATACTCGGTCGTAACAGAGGCACGGGCGGTGGTCGCTGAGAACGACCCGTTCGAGGACCCGCCCGTGACCGAGGCGGAGCGCATGGTGGCCGATGGGACCATGACTCGCCGGGACGTGCGACTCCTGCTGGAGATCGTCAGGCGGGTTATGTGGGAGGAGGGGGAGATCTAGGCCGGCGACGGCCAAACCCCATCTTTCCGGCTTTTCTGTCCAGCCAGGCATTACGAGCGCCGATATCTCCCATTGCGAGCGCGCCCGCAAATTATGATCGTAGTTACGAGCGTGCTCGAATTTTCTCGCGCCGCTCGATTCTCTCATGTCGTCCAGATACCCGCTTAGTCAGGGTGAAACGGTCCCCGAATTGTGTTCCGAGTAATCAGGAAGGTCAAAAGGTGGAGAAATTAAGGTTATTCTGCCATGGGAAGACCCCTCAGATAATAGTATGACTGAGGAGGGATGAAGCCGGGCATGGAAATCCAAGGATCGATTGGCTCGTCAAATTCACGGAGGTTCTGAATTCCTATCGCGTATGCTTTTGATCGGCCTTCAAAATACGAGAAGAATTCCTGGGCATCGATACCTGCATAGTCTTTGACATTTTCCCAAAGATCGTCGGGATGATCCTCGAGTATTGCCCCTATCTCAAAACGCCCGACGATCTTCTGCACCGGCGAGGAAGAGTAGATGTAGACATGGTTGATGGACCGATGTCGGAAGATCGATTTCCGGAACTCATATTGTTTCTCGCCGTCAACAATGGACTTCACGTACTTCGGCTTAATTGATAGTATAACGTCCATTGATGCCTCCGAGAGCCTTTATTGTCTCATATTTTTCATCCGATAAGTTACTTATGCTCTGCGGCGCCGCCTTCAGGATATCCATATCCTGCAACTGCCCAATCCTCAGAGGCGTTGCTAGATGGGTGACGTGTCGGAACAGAATGATGGTCAGCGGCTTTTTGAATCCTTCAATCTCAGTGGGCGAATAGACCGTTCTCTTACCGACTATTTGCATGATCTGGGCCGGGTCGCTGATCCCGACATGGACATCCTCAATGACTCCGATTGATGTGATTGCGGATTCATCGCGGGATCGATAAAATAACACGACATCTCCCTCTCCCATGTCTCGCACCCGAGAGTTGCAGAGGTATGCCTTTTTTATTGCGTTCCCTTCGACAATGAACTCCCCGCTATGCTCGGGAAGGGTAGTCTGTCGCCGCCTGAAATCCGTGAACAGTCTCTGGTGATATTCAGGCCGGGTCGGGATAACCCATTTCTTCACCGCAGAGCCATCGTAGAAGGTCGGATAGTACGTCCGATAGATTGTCCGCGGAGAATCCGCGACGACCGACGGATCATCGATGACGATTTTCTTCAGGTATACCTCTTCACCGCGCGAGTTCATCGCGACCTTCTCGAATCCATATTCCCGTATAAGCTCGATGAGTCTGTCTCCTGGTTGGGTGAAATGGGTGAGATATACCTCGACGCAACCATTCTGGACCGCGGATTCGAATGAGAGTCTGAGGAGCAGCTCTCCGATCTTCTGACCGTAATCGACGACCTTCATGGTGGCGATCTTCAGCCGCTTCTTCCTGGGTATGGGGGGCGTCGCCTCGATCTCCTCGTCCTCGATCTTTTTTATGAGGATGGCTCCGAGCCGATCGGGCGCCATATAACTCACGTAACACTTGTGATGATCGAGGGCCTTCTTCTCGAACCATTCCTCGAACGATGGTGATGTTCCGAACCGGGGATACTCCGCTTTCAGAGTATCGAAGATAGGGTCGTCACGGTTCAGGTTATACATGAACTCCTCTTTCAAGGATGGCGGAGGGGTGAGCCTCTCTCTCGGCGGAAGGAACTTCTGAAAGAAGTGTAGCGCATCGTCGACGTGGAAGACGCGATCCTTTTCGCCAATGGCGATTGCTTTTCTGTGGATGTCCGCATCTTCGGTGATGAGGAAATCAACGGCATCCCTGCGCACGGCGTATAGGATCTCGTCGTCGATACGGTCATGCGGGTTTTCCGAGGATCCCGCAAGAATGCTGAAGTCAGGATCTTTGGCGGCAATCGGAGGGTTCGACAGTTCGCGGTACGTCCGAATTTTCGAGAGTATCATGTCTCGTCGCCGCTGGTTCGAGTCGTGTCGGACATCCTGAAGAGAGACGGGATGAACGTAGATATCGACGGGAATGGTATTCAGCAGTCCAAAGAGATCCCGGATATTGTCAGCGACGACACGATCATCCTCTCGATAAATAATAATATTCGTATCGAGCAGCACCTTCACAGTAATCCCCTCTGCTAGAAGGTGATTCTATGACTATAAAACGGTTCTTTACGCGGTGTGAAAGTGATTTCTCTCTGCTCGGGTGTCGAATAGAACGGGCCCGAAACCGATAACGGACGCAGAATGCGTCTATTCAACGCTAATCTTCGTCTGCGACGTCGGGGGCTTTCCTGACCTCGACCCCCGGGCGTTTTGGTCCATCCGCACCTGCTCGAGCAGCGCGCTCCCCCGGCCCGTACTGCCGCCCCTCGCGCCGGGCGAGTTCGGCTTCCACCGGCGCCAGTTCACCGCGGAATGCCCGCTCGAAAAGAGATGGTACGACAGCCTTCCTCATGCCGCCGGTGCCAGCAGCATCGCAGTCGGCGCGGCAGCCACTGATGCGGCCCCCGCCTCCCGCGCATTCCGCTCCCGGACCTCCGCGGCCAGTTCGATCAGCATGTCCGGGTCGGACCAGAGCGTCCGCTTCGCGTCCGCGATCTCGGCCGCGAGCGCCTGGCCGCAGATGGAGCAGAACCGGGAGCCGGGGCCGCCGATGGTGTGGCACCGCGGGTACGGCCGCGGGGCGAGCGGGTCAACCTTGCGTTTGATGCCAGACCCGACCGGGACCTCCGCGTCGGTATTGGTTCGCGGAGCACGGCAGAGATAAAATTCCCGCACGGTCGGGCAGGGCCAAATCCATCGGCGCAGAAGAGGCTGAACTGAGAAATCGGACGCCGAGGGGGAGATTTGAACTCCCGAGGCGCAAAGCGCCATCGGCTTTCGAGGCCGACGCCTTCCCGGACTAGACTACCTCGGCAGAAGAGGCCTAGAAGATTCGGCGCGGCGTCGTATAAGCGTATCGAACACCTCACGTCGCTTGATAACGTTTACAATAATCGTATATGTCGATCGATGAGGAGACGACCGCAGACGGTGCCTGTAATTTCTTGGACCCGGACACACCCATCCTCGGCCTGGAGGGACGGTGTCTTCGCGACTTCTGGCAATGGGCGTATTCAGATATCCTGAGCAATACGAATCGGCCTATCCTGGCAGAATTCGTGGTCGGCTCTGCTCTCGGCGCGCTGATTGTGCCTCGGATCGAATGGGATACCACCGATCTCGCCTATCGCGATCGCACGATCGAGGTGAAATCGGCGGCTTACGTGCAGACGTGGAAGCAGACCTGCCCGTCGACTATCCGTTTCGATATCAGCGAACATCAGTGCTGGGACTCAAAAACTGGAGAATTCGGGGAAGCCATCTGTCGTCATGCCGATTGCTACGTCTTCTGTCTCCTCGCAGAAAGGGATAGGGACCTCGTTGACCCGCTCGATCTCGCTCAGTGGCAATTTTACGTCCTCCCCACCCCGACGATCAACAGGATCTTCGGCTCCCAGAAAACCGTGTCGCTCTCGCGGATCGAGGAGTGCTGCCAGGCGGTTGTGTTCACGGACCTCAGGATCGAGATCGATCGCGTCCTCTTCGACGGGCCAGCGCGGGACGGAGCCGACGTCCAGGCAAACCGGTCCTCCCGACGGGATCAGAACCGGCCGTAGGGGCCGTTCCACCTCGCGGCGGCCTCGAGGAACTTCTCGTATCCGTTCTTCCGAATGTACTCGAGCGACTCCGCGTATTTCTGGTACTTGTATCCGTTTTTTGCGAGGAACTCGCCGATGGTCGCGCACGCGACGTAATCGGAGCAGTCGGCGCAGGTCTCAAGGCGTCGCTCACCGAAACAGCAGACCTTGATCGCGCACCGTGCCCGCCGAAGATCCCGCCCTCCGGGCCCGTATCCGAGCTTGCACCCTTTGCAGGCGCCGTCGCGGAGCGCCCGACACGGTGCACAGTACGCGCCGCAGCAGCCGACGCGGCGAAGGCGGGTGTCGTCGGGGCTCGCCGGACCATTCACGCATGATGATTCGCGACGCGAACGGATAGGACGTCCGGTTCTTACCAGAACGGGAGATTCACTGATCAAAGATTATATCTGCTCTAGTGCTACATGTTAGCACAGTACAAGGTGCTGGTGATGCTCGAGACGAAGGGTGTATCCAAGCGGTTCGGTGGCCTCGTCGCGCTCCACGACGTCGACCTCCGGGTACGCGACGGGGAGATTGTCGGGCTCGTCGGGCCGAACGGCGCGGGGAAGACCACGCTCCTGAACGTGATCTCCGGACTGTACCGCCCCGACGGCGGCACGGTCACGTTCCGCGGCGAGGATGTCACGCGCCTCGGCCTCGACCGCCTCTGCCGCAGGGGGATTGCCAAGACCTTCCAGCACCCCCAGTCGTTTCCGGGCATGACCGCGGCCGAGGCCGTGATGGTGGGGGCGTGCTTCGGCAACCACCACACCCCCTCGCGAGACGAGGCGCGCGAGGAGGCCGAGGCGCAGCTCGCGTTCGTCGGGTTCCCGGAGGGGAAGACCGAGCGGCTGCTCGCTCACCTGAACCTGATGGAGCTCAAGCGGACGCAGCTCGCCCGCGCGCTCGCGTGCCGACCCCAGCTCCTCCTGCTCGACGAGCTGACGACGGGTCTGAACCCGGCCGAGTCGGCCGAAGCAGTCGGGTTGATCCGGAAGATCCGGGACGAGGGGACGACGGTCCTTCTGATCGAGCATGTGCTTCGCGTGATCACCGGCGTCTCGGACCGCGTCGTCGTCCTCGATAAGGGCGAGAAGATCGCGGACGGCCCGCCGTCCGAGGTGCTCGCGACGCCGAGGGTGATCGAGTCGTACCTGGGACGAGCGGCGGCGGCCTGAGGGTCTGCGTGCTCGAGATCGACTCCCTCGACGTCTATCACGGACGCCTGCAGGTCCTCTGGAACCTCTCTCTCACCGTCGGCGACGGCGAGTGCGTGACCGTCCTCGGACCGAACGGTGCGGGGAAGACCACACTCGTCGAGACCGTGATGGGCCTGAACCGGCCCGCCCGCGGCGCGATCCGGTTCGACGGCCAGGAGCTCGTCGGCCTGCGGCCGAACGAGGTCGTGGCGCGCGGAATCTCGATCGTCCCCGAGAAGCGCGAGCTCTTCCCGCGCATGACCGTCGCCGAGAATCTGGCGCTCGGCGCCTACGCCCGTGGTGCCGGTGACGATGCGAAGATCTACGAGCTCTTCCCAATCCTCGCAGAGAGGAAGGACCAGCTCGCAGGGACCATGTCCGGGGGCGAACAGCAGATGCTCGCTATCGCCCGGGCGCTCGCGGCCCGCCCACGCCTCCTGATCCTGGACGAGCCCTCGCTCGGCCTCTCCCCGCTCTTCGTCTCGACCGTCCTCGAGTCGGTCGCGGCCCTCAACGCCGAGGGCCTGACCATCCTCCTTCTCGAGCAGAACGTCCGGAGCGCGCTCGAGGTCTCGGACCGCGCGTACGTCCTTGAGAACGGCAGGGTCGCGATCGAGGGGCCGTCGGAGGCCCTCCTCCACGACCCGAAGGTGCAGTCAGCCTATCTCGGCATCTGAGACCGGGACATTCGCCTCCCCTTTTTCCTTTCCCCGGCGCCACTCCTGGAACCGTCTCGGCAGGGAGACGAGCCCGTTCGGCAGGAAGATCACGGTCAGGATCAGGAGAAGGCCCACGATCACGAATCGGGCGTAGGTCAGGCCGACTCCCCGCAATCCCTCCCAGAGCGCGGTGACCGCGACCGTGCCGACGAGCGGCCCGGCGAGCGTCCCGAGTCCGCCGCTGATGGAGTAGATGATCGGCCAGAACGAGATGTCCGTCCCGAAGACCTCGGGGGTTACATAGCCGAACTGGTGGATCTCGAGCGCGCCCGCGATCCCGGCAACGCAGGCGCTGAGGCCGAACGCGAAGAGTCGGTACCGGACCGGGTCGATGCCCGACGCCCGCGCCTCGACCTCGTTCTCGCGGATCGCGGCGAAGGCGAGCCCGATCTTCCCGCGGAGCAGGTACCGGAAGACGAGCAGGACGACGATCAATATCCCAAGGACCAGGTAATACTGGACGTACGGCGCGAACGGGACCGACGACGGCACGAGCGCGGGTGCGGCCGTCCCGTCCCACCCGCCGGAGATTCCCGCGAACTGGCTGACCATCAGGGTCTGGATGATGATCGCGAAGCCGAAAGTGACCATCGCGAGGAACCACTCCTTGAGCCGGACGCAGGTCAATCCGATCAGGAGGCCGAGGGCGGCCGCGAAGAGGCCGCCGAACAGAATTGTCAGCGCCGGCGGCAGCCCGAACCGCGATGCGGTCAGGGCCGAGGCGTACGCGCCAAGGCCGAAGAAGGCCGCATGCCCGAGCGACCCCTGCCCGGAGGCAGCGAGGAAGTTCCAGGCCTCCGAGTAGATCATGAAGACCAGCGCGATGGACGCGGTCGTCAGGAGGTAGAGGCTCCCCGAGGCGAGGGCCGGAACGAGCAGGGCGACGGCGAGCGCGATCCAGACGATGTACGGTCGGACTCGATCGAAAGCGGCGGGCACGCTACTCCCCCCGCTCGCCGAAGAGCCCGGTCGGCCGGATGACGAGTACGACGATCAGCACCACGAACGAGATCGCGTCCTTCCACGCCCCGCCGAGGGTGAACGTCGCCGCGCTCTCGGCGACGCCGTAGAAGAGTCCGCCGATGATCGCGCCCGGGATCGAGCCGAGTCCGCCCAGGATCACGATCGCGAACGCCTTGACCGCGGGCACCGAGCCCATGTACGGGTCGAAGACCTGGCCGCTGACGGCCCAGAGCGTGCCGGCCGCCCCGGCAAGGCCGGCGCCGAGGCCGAACGCGAGCATATCCATCCGCTCCACGTTGATCCCCGAGAGCATCGCGGCCTTCCGGTTCTGGCTCGTCGCCCGGAGCGCGAGCCCGAGCCGGGTTCGCCTGAGCAGGAGCTGGAGCCCGACGAGGATCGCGATCGTGACCGCGATGATGATCACGTAGTCGAGCGGCAGCTGAAAGGAGCCGATGGTGAACGCGATCGACTCGAAGGGCGAGCGGAGCGACTGGTAGTCGCCCCCCCAGATCATGGCCGCGCCGTTCTGGAAGAGGTAGATCAGGCCGATCGAGAGGAAGATCTCGTTGAGCTTGTGCGTGCCGAGCACGGGCCGGAACGCGAGCCGCTGGACGGCGATCCCGAGTAGGAGGAGTACGGGTACGGTCGCAACGAGAAGCAGGTACGGATTCAGTCCCGTCAGCGAGAAGAGCGTCCAGGTCACGTACGCGCCGATCATCAGAAGCTCGCCGTGCGCGAAGTTGACGGTCTTCATCACCCCGAAGATCAGGTTCACGCCGGTCGCGAGCAGGATATAGATGCAGCCCGCGTAGAGCCCCCAGAAGAGGATCTGGAGGAGGGTGCTGATATCGATCGCTACGCACCTCCCTTCATCGGATCAGGCCCCCCCGGGGCGGTACCAGTCGGGGAGCTGGAACTCGGTCTCCTTCAGCTCGGCTGGCCAGACGATCTTCGGCCGAAGGGCCTGCGTCGCCGGATCCCAGTGGAGCTGCTCCATGTAGAGGTTCGTTTTACTCTCACGGAAGGGATTCGCAAACGAGATCGTGCCGTTCTCCATGGACTCGATCATCTCCGGCACCCGGACCGAGCCGAGCGCGGTGACGAGTGCCGCCCGTTCTGTGGAACCGGCCTGACCGGCGGCCGCCGCCGCGATATAGACGCCCTCGTACGTGGCCGCGCCCATCATGCCCGGCGAGGTGTTGAACTTCGCCGCGTAATCCTTCTGGTACTTCTCGACGTCCGCGCTGATCGGCCCTTTCGGAATGACGTACGGCGAGAACCGGCTCTCCATGATAGAGGCGTCGCCGTACTGTCCGAGCCCCTTGTAGTAGTCGGGGTCGTCGTTGCACTCGACCGCGAGGAAGACCGTGTTGAGACCGACGTCGCGGCGGGCCTGCGTCATCATCGGCACCTGCTCGTTCAGGAACGCGGCCGGATAGACCACGTCGGGGCTCTTCCCCTTGACCGAGGTCAGGATCGTCCTGAAATCGGTCTCACCCATCTTGTACGGCTCGGTCGCGACCAGTTGAATTTTCAGATTGTTCTTGGCGATGGTGTCGTTGACAGCGGAGAGGACGCCCTTGCCGTACGGGCTGTCCTGGTAGATCACGGCCATCGTCAGAGGCTGGTCCGCCGGGCGCCCGAACTTCGCGTTGATCGCGGGCCGCATCACCTCGTCCACGAACGTGATCGTCTTCGCCCCGTAATCGTCCGTGGTCGGACAGTGATGGAACATCGTCGAGGTGTTGATGTCGGTCCGCCGCGTGATCGTCGGGCTCGATGCCCCGGTGATGATGTACGGGACGTCGTTGTCGGCCACGAACGACTGGTGTGCCGTGACCACGGCCGACGAGAACCCGCCGATAAGCGCGTTGACCTTGTCGTCCGTGATCATCTTGGTGACGACCTTGATTCCGCCCTCGCGCGTGGACTCGTCATCGCCCTGGACGAGCTCGACGGTCACATTCCTCCCGAGGCCCTTGACAAAGAACCCTCCGTTCGCGTTGATCTCGTCAGCGGCCATCTGCGCGGATTGCCACATGTCCCTGCCGGTGGTCGAGGCCGGACCGGTCAGGGAGGCGACGACCCCGAGCTTGAGAGGCGTCCCCGATGCTGTTCCAGTCGAGGTCTGCGCCTGGGTGCAGCCGGCACCAACGGCGGCCGCGACGACGAGCACGACAATGGGGATCAGATACTTTCCGTTCATCTCTTCTCTCCTGCGGAGGCGCCCGCCGCGCCGGGACGGGCGCCTCATCTCGTATGATCGACGTTCCTGCGATCAGCTGCCCCCGGGGCGGTACCAGTCGGGGATCTGGAACTCGGTCTCCTTCAACTCGGCCGGCCAGACGATCTTCGGCCTGAGGGTCTGCGTCGCCGGATCCCAGTGGAGCTGCTCCATGAAGAGGTTGAACTGGCTCTCGCGGTACTGGTTTCCGAACGAGATCGTACCGTTCTTCATGGACTCGACCATCTCCGGGACCTGGATCGAGCCGATCGCCGAGAGCAACGCTGCCTGGTCCGTGGTCCCGGCCTTCTCGAGGGCCGCCGCAGCGATATAGACGCCCTCGTAGGTGGCAGCGCCCATCATGCCGGGCGAGGTGTTGAACTTGGCCGTGTAGTCCTTCTGGTACTTCTCGACGTTTGCGCTGATCGAGCCCTTCGGCACGGCGTAGGCCGAGAACCGGCTCTCGATGATGGAGTAGTCGCCGTACTGCCCGAGCCCCTTGTAGTAGTCGGGGTCGTCCACGCACTCGACCGCGAGGAAGATCGTGTTGAGGCCGACGTCGCGGCGAGCCTGCGTCAGCATCGGCACCTCTTCGTTCAGGAACGCGATCGGGTAGACCACGTCGGGGCCTTTCGCCTTGACCGAGGTCAGGATCGTCCGGTAGTCGGTCTCGCCCATCTTGTACGGCTCCTCCGCGACCACCTGGACCTTGAGTCCCTTCGCCGCGATCGTCGCCTTGATCGCGTCGAGCGCGCCCTTGCCGAACGGGCTGTCCTGGTAGATGACGGCCATCTTCAGGGGCTGGTCGGCCGGTCGGCCGAACTTCGCGTTGATCGCGGGCTGCATCACCTCGTCCACGAAGATGGTCGTCTGGGAGGCCGAAGCTTCGGCGATCGGCGCGTGGTGGAACATCGTCGAGGTGTTGATGTCGGTCCGCCGCGTGACGGTCGAGCTCGAGGCCCCGGTGATGATGTACGGGACGCCGTGGTCGGCCACGATCGACTCGTGCGCCGTGACCACGGCCGATGAGAACCCGCCGGTCAGAACGTCGACCCTGTCGTCCGTGATCATCTTGGTGACGGCCTTAATCCCGCCCTCGCGGGTGGACTCGTCATCCCCCTGAACGAGCTGGATGGTCACGTTCTTTCCGAGATTCTTGACGAAGACGCCGCCGCGGGCGTTGATCTCGTCTGCCGCGAGCTGGGCCGACTGCCAGACGTCCCTGCCGGTGGTCGAGGCCGGACCGGTCATGGAGGCGACGACCCCTATCTTGAACGGCGTTCCTGCCGATGCGGCACCCCCTGCCGACGTCTGCGCCTGCGTGCAGCCCGCAAGACAGGCCATGACAAGGAGCAGGCCGATGACGATTGCGATCAGTGCGGTTCTCATTCCCCTTCCTCAAAATGCTATGCTATAGCATGTCATGCATCGAGATATAAGCCTTCGGCTTCCGTCGCGGCAGGCGAACGGTCTTACGGTTTTTATACGCCCGAACAAAGACGTAAAGAGCGCAGATGACGGCGATCGAGACGGCGGGGCTGACGCGGCGGTTCGGCGAGCTCGTGGCGGTCGACGACCTCGACCTCGCGGTCGACCGCGAGATCTTCGGCCTCCTCGGCCCGAACGGCTCGGGCAAGACCACGACCGTGCTGATGCTCACGACCCTCCTCCGGCCGTCGGCCGGCACGGCCTCGATCTCGGGGTACGACGTGGTCCGGAACGCCGCACGCGTCCGCGAACGGATCAGCTACGTGCCCCAGGACATGGCCGTCGACATCAAACTCACTGGCCGCGAGAATGTCGCGTTCTTCGCGGCGCTCTACGGCATCGGCGGCCGCGACCGGGTCGACGAGGTGCTCGGGATCATGGACCTCGCCGACCGAGCCGACGACCTTTCCGGGACCTACTCGGGCGGCATGCGCCGCCGCCTCGAGTTGGCTCAGGCCCTCGTCCACGAGCCCGAGATCCTCTTCCTCGACGAGCCCACGATCGGTCTCGATGTCGCGGGCCGCCGGGGGATCTGGACGCATATCGCTGAGCTGCGAAAGAGGGGCATGACCGTCTTCGTGACCACGCACTACATGGACGAGGCCGACCAGGCCTGCAACCGGGTCGGGGTGATCGCACAAGGCCGGCTCGTCGCCGTCGACGCGCCGGCGGCCCTTCGTCACCGGCTCGGCGGCGAACGGATCTCACTCCAGACCGACCGGCCCGCCCCGCCCGTTTCCGTCGAGGGAGCCCGGCTCGTACGCCGCGAGGGAGACCGGCTCGTCTACCACGCCGACGACGCGGCCGACGCCGTGCCGGCCCTGATCGCGGATCTTGCGGCCGCCGGGGTCCGCGTTAGCGGGCTCGAGGTCGCGGCCCCGACCCTCGACGACGTCTTCCTCGCCCTTGCGGGGCAGCAGGACGACGGCGGCGCGTTCGATTACCGGCAGTTCCGCAACATGATCCGGAGACGGTGATGAACGCGGTCCTCGTCTACTTCGTCCGGGACATGCGCCGCTGGGTCCGGGGCCGGTTCAACGTCTGGTCGGCCCTGATCATGCCGGCGGCCTGGCTCATCTTCGTCGGCCTCGCGCTCCCCACGAAGTTCACGGATAACTATCTCGACTTCATCGCGCCGGGGATCCTGGTGCTGACCATGCTCTCGGCCGGGATGCAAGGAGGATCGTCCCTGATCTTCGACAAGATCCTCGGCTTTCTGAACAAGTTTCTGGCCCTGCCGTCCCCGCGAGAGGCGATCCTCTTCGGCAAGATCCTCTTCATCACCGTCCGGGGTCTTCTCCAGGCGACGGTCATCATGGTGCTCGCCGTCCTGCTCGGCGCGACGATCTTCTCGCCCGCGATGGTCCTCTTCGCTTACGGCGTGCTCTTCATCTTCGGCGTGCTTCTCTCGGCCTTCTCGACCGCGATCGCGCTCTACGTCGACGACCACGACGGATACGCAGCGGTCAACGCCCTCCTCTCGATGCCGCTCTTCTTCACATCGTCGGCCCTGATGCCGTACAGCGTGATGCCACCCTGGCTCAGGACGATCGCGCAGGTCAACCCGGTCTCGTTCGCGATCGACCTGATCCGTTCGTTCGCGGCGCCGCCCGTGCTCTGGACGAGTCTCGTCGGGCTCGTCGGGCTCGCGCTCGCGATGGTCGCGGTCTCGTCCCTGCTCTTTCGCAGGGTCACGGTTTAGGGAGCGCGTCACCCGGTTCGGCCTCAACCCGATCGCCTCTCCGATGGGCGACGAGGCTCGGCGCCATAAGCTGGAACAAGAGATCCGGGGGAGGGACTGTTCGCCGAGGTTGCTCTCGCACGGGTCCGCGCGCCCCGGGAGGGTTATACCCCGGAGAGTGGGCATCCGGATGAAGGACGAGCCCGCCCATGTTCGCATTGATCTCGGTTCGCTCCCATTGAAGCTGTTGCTGTTTCCCGCCACCGAATTGAATTAACGCAAGCTATTTTTAGTTAAATCAACTAAGCTTGCGTTCGGTTAATCATGCATATCATGGAAGGTTTCCTACCCTGGCAATGGGCTCTTCTCTGGTGGCTCGTCGCCGTACCGTTTCTGATCATGGGAATTCTCCAGCTGAGGAGCCTGATGCAGAAGAACCGCGAAACCCTACCTCTGCTCGGGGTCTGCGGCGCGTTCATCTTCATCCTCTCCGCGCTCAAGCTCCCGTCCGTCACCGGGAGCTGCTCCCACCCGACGGGCACCGGCCTCTCGACGATCTGTTTCGGAGTGCCCGTCACATCGGTCATCGGTGGGATCGTCCTGCTCTTCCAGTCGCTCCTCCTCGCCCACGGGGGGCTGTCGACCCTCGGCGCAAACATGGTCTCGATGGCCATCGGCGGTCCGATCGTCGGGTACGCCCTGTACCGACTCCTGAAGAACTCGTCCGTCAACATCTACCTCAGCGTGTTCCTCGTCGCAGCCGTCGCCGATCTCGTGACCTACGTCATCACCTCGCTCGAGCTCGCGCTCGCCTACCCCGCGCAGGTCGGCGTCGTGGCCTCGTTCGCCGCGTTCTTCGTGATCTTCGCGGTGACGCAGATCCCGCTCTCGATCGTGGAGGGACTGGTCCTCGCGCTCGTCTTCAAGTACATCGTCCAGATGAAGCCGGAGATACTGGTGAAACTGGGCGTCTTCACGCCAGACGCAATCGAGAAGGCGGCGGGCGTCGCGGTCAAGCCGACGCCCGCGGGGGCCCAGGTATGAGCCTGAAGAACCGCAAACTCGAGTTCCTCACCCTCGTGGCGGCGCTCGCATTCGTCGGGATCTTCCTGGTCGTCAGCGCCGGCGGGACCCACGAATTCTCGGGGTCCGACGACGTCGGGTCGCAGAAGGTCTCAGAGCTGACCGGCCAGCCGGTGGAGGATATTCACCCCCTCATCCCCCAGTACGAGCCGCCCAGCGGCGAGATCGAGGCGACGCTCTTCGCACTCCAGGCAGCGTTCGGCTCTCTCGTTCTCGGCCTGATCTTCGGGCACTGGATAGGCCAGCGAAAGCAGGCGCCGGTATCGCCGGATACCCATGTTTGATAACCTGTTCGACAGCGTCGCCCAGCAGAGTGCCTTTCGGCAGATCCACCCGGGAACCAAGCTCCTCCTGTGCCTAGGTTCCCTGCTCATCTGCCTCGCATCGCCGTCGCCGCTCGTGCCGCTCGTCTCCGGCATCGTACTCAGCCTCGTGCTGGTGGGGCCGGGCCGGGTCCCGCCGTCCCTGTATGGCCGAATCCTTCTCGGCCCTGTGATGTTCACCCTGGTCAGCGTTGTCGTCCTCCTCTTCCTCGTCGGGGGAGGAGACATCGTCTGGCAGTGGAACCCGGTCTCCTGGCTCAACCTGACGATCACGGACGGAGCCCTCAAGCAGGGGACGCTGGTCCTGTGCCGGGTCTTCGGGTGCTCGGTCTCGCTCTTCTTCATCGCCCTCTCCACGCCCATGACCGACCTCCTCAACGGCATGAAGCGGGTCGGGCTGCCGGCGGGCCTGGTCGACCTGATGATGATCATCTATCGGTACATCTTCATCGTGCTCGACACCGGCGTCGAGATCCGGCGCGCCCAGGTGATGCGGCTCGGCTACCGTCGCCCGCTCGAGTCCGTCCGGTCCTTCTCGACGCTCTGCGGGATGCTTTTTATCACGAGCTGGAGCGCCGGGGAGGACCTGGTCCGGGCGATGGACTGCCGCTGCTACGACGGCGTCTTCCCGTCGCTCGGGCAGGCGGAGCCCGTACGGGCGCGCTCGCTCCTGCCCGTCGCGCTGTACCTCGTCCTTCTCGGGGGACTGCTCGCAGCGTCCGTGCAGTGGTTGGGGGTGCCGGCATGAACATTATACTGGAGGCGCGGGACGTCCGCTACCGGTATCCGCGGGGCTCGGAGATCATCCGCGGGATCAGCTTCCACGTCCGCCGGGGGGAGAAGATCGCGCTCGTCGGGCCGAACGGAGCCGGCAAGTCCACGCTCCTTCAGATGTTCAACGGCATGATCCGGCCGGACGCGGGGACGATGCTCTTCGACAACGAGCAGATGCGGTACGACTCCGGGTCCCTCCGCCGGCTCCGCCAGCGTGTCGGCCATGTACTGCAGAATGCGGACCGGCAGATCATCGCCCCGACGGTCTGGCAGGACGTCGCGTTCGGGCCGGCGAACCTGGGTCTCGACGAGGAGGCCATCGGCACCGCCGTCGCGGACGCGCTCCGGCAGGTCGGGCTCGAGGGGTTCGACAGGCGGGCGCCCCACGAGCTCTCGGGCGGGGAGAAGAAGCGGGTCGCGATCGCCGGGGTCCTCGCGATGCGGCCGGACGTCCTGGTCTTCGACGAGCCCACGAGCGACCTGGACCCGGCCGGCTCCGAGGAGATCACGGAACTCCTGGACGAGCTGAACCACGAGGGAAAGACGGTGTTCGTCTCGACGCACGACGTGGAGCTCGCCTACCCCTGGGCCGACCGGGCGATCCTGCTCCTCGACGGCCAGATACTCGAGGAAGACCGGCCGGAGGTCGCGTTCGGGAACCCCGGGCACGTCCGCAGGGCGCACCTCTCGGTCCCGACCCTGCTCGACCTCTCTCAGGAGCTCGCCCGCCGGGGCTATCCCCAGCCGGAGCGCAGGCCGCACAGCGTCCTGGATATGGTCGAGATCATCGAGAACCTGCTCCACGGCGCGGGCTGGAACCGGGAGTCCGGCACCATCTCCGTCCTGAACGTCGACGAGGAGCCCGACGTGCCCGTCGTGTCCATCATCGCGCTGCGCGAGGACCTCGCGATCGGGACCATGGGCACCCGGGCGAAGCAGCGGGCCCGCGAGGAGCAGCTTCCCGTCGAGTTCTCCTACGGCGTGATCGACAAGTGCATCCTCCGGGCGCTCCGGGGCCGGGACTCGCTGATCCTGACCACCGGGAGCATGGCGGGGCGCGTGACCGCCCGGGTGGAGGACTACTGCCGGGAGAGCGGGAACGCCGTCGCGGTTGTTCCCGTGTGTTCGTCGGGGATGCACCCGCCGCCGGCCGGTATCGTCCGGGAGGACGGAACGCATACCTGATGCGGGGGCGACCACGGTCACGATCCACACCTTCGGCAATGGGATCGCCGCGATACCGCTCCATGCGCATTCGTGCCTGTCCGGGGGGAGACCGATGAAACCATTCACGAACGGGTTTGAAAGGGTCGAAGTTCTCGCAGGCGGGAAGGAAGTCCTATCCGTCTCAGGAATCCGTAGGATTCGGTTCCGGTACAGATGATCCTCTCCGTGCCCCGAACGAACACGCGCCGCTCTCGAGGAGGTGAATGCAGGCATGCGGCCCGAATACCGCGGAGCGGAACTGAGGAGGAGGAGTACCGGATCGCTTATCCGATCTGGATTCGAAGCTCCAGCCGTGGATAGGTACAGGGTCTGGGGCGAGAGACCGTTCTCCGTCGTCCTCATCCACGGAGGCCCGGGCGCCCCCGGCGAGATGGCCCCGGTCGCCCGGGAGCTCTCGGTCACGCGAGGCGTCTTCGAGCCGTTCCAGGCGGCGGCATCGGTCCAGGGCCAGGTCGACGAGCTCGCCGCGCACCTGCCGGAGCACGCCGACCCACCGGTCGTCCTTGTCGGGTACTCATGGGGAGCCATGCTCGGCGTTCTCGTCGCCGCGGCGCACCCCTCCTCCGTGGCACGACTGGTGCTGATCGGATCGGGGCCGCTCGATTCGGCATACGTCGACGGAATCCTGGAGACCCGTCTCGGAAAGCTCACACCGGAGGACCGGGACGAGCTACTCCGCCTTCAGGAGACGCTGAGCGGGCCGTCGGCCCTCCCCGAGCACCTCGCCCTCTACGGCGACCTGATCGCACGGGCGGATGCCGTGGACCCGATCCCGATCGGGCCCGCGGGATTCGACCCGCAGATCGCGATCCACGGCTCCGTTTGGAGCGAGGCCGCGGCCCTCCGGGCTACGGGATACTTCATCGAGCAGGCGCGGTCGATCGCCTGCCCCGTCGCCGTGATCCATGGGGCGGCCGACCCTCATCCGGTCCGGGGGGTCGTCGGGCCGCTCGCGAACGCCGGCGTCTCCTTCCGGGTGCACCTCCTTCCGGCCTGCGGGCATACGCCGTGGATCGAACGACAGGCACGGGACCGGTTCTTCGCGCTGCTACGGGACGAGATCGCGGAGTCGGGCCGATAGGAACGGATCCCCGGGGCACCGGTCCCTCCCCCTTCCGATCATAGAGTCGGAGCAGGCGGATCGGCAGCCTCGCGATTAGAAAGAGCCGGCCGATGGACATCCGGTCGAGAGCCATTTGCTCTCCTGCCGAATGCACCGGAGGCTGATATGGGATGTCAGAGTCTCTCACCCGAAGAGTTCGGAGTGATTGTGTACGCCGGCACTGCATCGCGGCGCCGATCAGGGACGCTTGCCGACGCCTTCGGACGGCCGCCCGCGCCCCTCGCCCGTGCACCTGCCCCACGGGCAGACCGCGACGCAGATGCCGCAGGCCGCGGGCTCGCCGCTCGCCTCGATAGCACGGTAATGCCGGTCGCAGGCGGCCGCGTCGAACCGCGCCTCGCGGGGCTCGCCGGGCACGAAGGCCCGACCCGTGAAGGCTCCGGCGGGGCAGGCCTCGACGCAGGCCCGGCAGTCGCCGCACCGCGACTCGCAAGGCCCGCCCGTCGGCTCAAGGGGCGCATCGGTCAGGACCGTGATCCACCGCACCCGGGGGCCGCGCTCGGGGGTCACGAGGAGGCAGCTCTTTCCGATCCACCCGAGGCCGGCCAGGTGCGCCGCGAGTTTGTGCGAGACAGGGCCCGCGAGTCGGGCGTCGTCCGTGCGGAGCGAAGCCGGAACAGGTACGGCGCGATACCCCGCCTCCTGCAGACAGCGCGCCACGGATAGGGCACACCGGTCGAGGGAGGGGTTCACGACAGAGAAGACGTGGTACTGGTAGAGGGCGCCCGCGGTTCGGTCGCGGGGACCCTCGACGAGGTCGACGAGCGGATCCATGAGGGCGATCCCGACCGAGACCGCCCGCGGAAAGCGGGCGACGCACGGGCCGCCCTGGTCGAGGAGGATGTCGTCGACCCCCGAGAGATCGGCGATGCCGACGAAGTCAGCCCCGGCCGCCTCGGCAACGGTCCGCACCCGTTCGTTGAGCATCATAGCACTATGCCGAGAGATAGATCGGCGACGGTGATGAAGGATGCCCCGAGGTCGGGAAACGGCGAGAGAGAAAGAAAAAGGATCTTACATGCCGCCCGGCATGCCTGCCGGGGGCTTGGATTGGGTGACCATCATGTCGTCGACCCGGATCAGCAGGACCGCGGTCTCGGCCGCCGACTGGATCGCCTGTCTTTTCACCCGCGCGGGCTCGATCACGCCGGCCTGGTAGATGTCGACGACCTGGCCGGAGAAGACGTTCAGGCCCATGTGCTTGCCGCCCTTCGCGTGCGCCGTGCGGAGGTCGACGAGCTTGTCGAGGGGGTTGAAGCCTGAGTTCTCGGCGAGGGTCAGCGGGACCGACTCGAACGCGTTCGCGAACGCGTCGATCGCGAGCTGGACCCGGCCGCCGACGGAGGCCGCGTACTCGCGGAGGCGGAGCGAGAGCTCGACCTCGACCGCACCGCCGCCGACCACGAAGGTCCCGTCCTCCATCGCGTCCGCGACGACCGAGGTCCCGTCCACGACAGCCCGCTCGAGCTCGTCGATCAGGTAGTCGGTCGACCCGCGGAGCAGAATGGTGATCGCCTTCGGGTTCTCGCAGCCCGAGAAGGTCACGAGCTCGGCATCGTCCTCCTCCTCGACGAGCGCGGCGTACCCGAGGTCCTCGGTCGTGAGGTCGCTGACCTTGTTCACGATCCGGGCCGAGAGCGCCCGCGCCGCGTACTTCAGGTCGTTCTCCTTCACGTCCTGGATCGCGAAGACGCCGGCCTTCGCGAGGTAGTAGAGAACGGGGTCCGAGATCCCCTTCTGGCAGAGGAGCACGTTCGCGCCCGAGGCGACGACCGCGTCCGCGAGCTGCTTGAGCTGCTCGCGCTCCTGGGCGCCGAACGCGTTGAGCTGGTCGGCCGTGTTGATCCGGATCTTGGCCTTGACCTGAGTCTTCACGATCTCGAGCGGCTGGGCGACGAGGGCGACCTTCGCGTTCGCGACCTTCTTCGGCATCGACTCGGAGGCACGCTTCTTGTCGATCACGATCCCCTTGATCAGGGCCGCGTCGTCGATCGCCTCACCCTTCTGCTTCTTTATCATGATGTCGCTGCGGTCGACGACGAGGCCGCCGTTCTTCGACTCCGCGACGGTCATGACCGCATCCACGACGATCCCGTTCAGCTTCGACTTGACCTGCTCGATCGACTTGCCGGTCATGGAGGTGTCGGCGATCTTGACGAGGATGTCGCGATCTTTGGGGTCGACGCGGATCGAGTTCTCCTCGACGATCTCGAGCGCCTTGTCCATGCCCATGGTGTAGCCGTTCGCGATCACGGTCGGGTGGACCATCTTCGCGAGCATCAGCTCGGCCTGCTCCATGAGCGAGCCGACGAGGATGCAGGCGGTCGTGGTGCCGTCGCCGACCTCGTCGTCCTGGGTCTCGGCGACCTCGATCACCATCTTGGCGCCGGGGTGCTGGACCGACATCTCGTGGAGGATGGTGGCCCCGTCGTTCGTGATCACGACGTCGCCGGTCCCCGAGACCAGCATCTTGTCCATGCCGCGCGGACCGAGCGTGGTCCTGACTGCGGCCGCGATGGCCTTTGCCGCCGCGATGTTCGAACGCTGGGCCTCCTGGCCGCGGGTCCGCTCGACGTTGTCCTTGAGAATGATGATCGGCTGTCCTGAAAGCACGGGTATTCCTCCCTATCGGGTAAGAGTGCTAAAAATGTGATTTGTCGTTCTATATATTCTTTATCCGAGCTCAGTCGATTCGCGAGACGCGGAAGACCGAGTAGACGGGCACGCCGTCGACCTCCGCGAGCCCGCGCTTGTCGAAGAGGACCCAGATGGCCACGGGCGTCGCCTTCTGCCGCCGGAGGTACGCGACGACCTCGTGCATGGTCTTCCCGCTCGTGATCACGTCGTCGACGATGATGCAGCGCTCGTTTCCGACCCCCGCGAAGTTGCCCGAGAGCGAGCCCGTCGGGGTCTCGGCCGAGGAGTGCTTGGCCGGGTGGTAGATCGCGAACCTCGCCTGCTCGCTCGCCGCGATCAGGGTCGCGAGCGGGACGCCCGAGAGCGCGATCCCGACGATCGCGGCGCCGTCGAGCGCGGGCTTGCCGCCCTGTGCGGGTTCGGCGCAGGTGAACCGGTCGAGCATCAGGCGGGCGACGTCGTCCAGAAGGAGCGCGTTGGAGGAGACCACGGTCCAGTCGATCGAGACGTCCTTCGGCGCTACGTCTCCCTTCTTCTGGGTCAAAAGCCAGGTCACGGTCTCCTGCGAGAGCGAGAGCTCGTCCGCGATCTGCCCGGGCGAGTGCCCCTCGGCAAGGAGGTGGCGGGCCTTCGCGATCAGCTCGTCGAGCGAGGACATGGAAAGAGGGTCCGTTACAGACTATTTATGTATTGTCTGATGGGGCCGGCGGCGCTAGCGCGGCCCCCGGGAGCGACCCGCCCGCACGGGCGCGATCGCCGCGCCGCAGACCGGGCACTCGCCGGGGCCGTCGCCATACCGCCCGCACCCGGTGCACCGGTACCCGCGCCGGCGGGGCGCCGCCCGCCGCTGCGCGATAGGGCGGCAGCCGACCCCGAGGCGGAGGGCGGCGTTCTGGAGCGCGAAATCGTCCGTGACCAGGGTCCCGCCGTGCTCCAGGGCGAGCGCGAGCAGGTCACGGTCCGTGGCCGAGAGCCGGTCCGCGTCCCCCGAAGCAGCGGCGGCAGCGTCGACGGCTCCGAGTGCGGATGCCGAGGGCTCGAGGACGAGAAGCCCGCGCTCGAGCGCGAGCTCGAGCCGGCACCGGGCCGCCGCATCCCGCACCTCCGCGAGAACCGACGGCGTCGTCAGGAGCCGGTCGTCCGGTCCGAGGGCCGCGAGGGCGGCCTCGCCCGCGGCGAAGAAGGCCGATGCGTCGAGCACGACGGTCATGCCGAGAACGCCTCCCCGCCGCCGGGAGCGGGCGCACGGTCGACAGCGAGATCGAACTCGCCCAGGAGCCAGCGCACGGTCTCCGTGTGCCGCGTGCAGGCCGTCGCGGTAAACGCGCCGCCGTACCGGGCGAGGTAGACGAGGAGCTGGTCCGCGAGGTGGGTGTCGACCTCGCCGGGAAGGGCGTGCTCGGCGAGCAGGGTGTCGGCCGCCGCCCGCCCGACCCGCTCGGCGGGAAGGCCCCGCCGGCCGAGAGCGCTCCCGGCCTTCAACCCCGCCCAGCAGGTGATCGACGAGCCCGTCGACGGCCCCCCTTCCCTGAGGTCGACCACGGCCTCGCCGAGGGGACCCGTCACGGGCTCAAGCGCCCGCCTCGCCGCGTCGAGCTGCCGCTCGGGGACGTGGCGGGGAAGGTTCGCGGCGGCCGAGACGATGCCCGACTCCGCCGGCACCCGCCCGGTGTCGATCCGTGCGAGCCTGCCCGGCTTGACCTCGACCCGGACCTCGCCGCCGCCCCGCGGAACGTATCCGCGGCGGCGGATCTCGAGCGAGGCGGACGCGCCGTGCGCCCGGAGGAACCGGAGGAGCATGCGGTCCGCGAAGTCGATGGTCGGCCCGAGCGGGACCTCGGTCCCGCCGACGACGGTGATCGCGCCGCCGGCATCGAGCGCGACCGGGAGCCAGGCCTGGAGCACGAGGGCGATGCCCCCCGCGGTCCCGACATCGATCGTCCGGTCCGTCCTCCGGATCGGCCCCGGCGAGAAGACGAGGCGATCCGAGCCGACGGCGAGCCCGTCGACCCGCGCGTTGCAGCAGCCCGCGACGGCCCGGACTGCCGCGAGGTGCTGCGGCCGGAGCCCCGGCGTCTCCCGTCCGGCCCGCACGTGCGTGACCGTCACCTCCTCGCCAGTGAGGGCCGCGAGCGCCACCGCGGTTCGGACGAGCTGGCCGCCTCCCTCGAGCCGCGACCCGTCGATCTCGTGCATCACCCGAGCGCGGCGGCGATCCGGTCGGCGGCCGAGATGCACGAGTTCGCCCGCTCGATCGTGTCAGAGCAGACGACCTCGCCCACGCCCCCGGCCGCAAGGTGGAGGAGGGCCCCGCCGGCGAAGACGCCGTGGACGCACGCGGCCCTGACCTCCGTGGCTCCCTGGTCGAGGAGCATCCGGGCCGCCGCCGCGAGCGTGCCGCCGGTCGAGATGATGTCGTCCACGATCACGACCTCGCGCCCGTCCACCGGAAGGGACTTCGGCCGGATCTCCACGCGGTCTCCCGAGAGCCGGGTCTTGTCGAGGTAGTCGGTCGCAAAGCCGCCGACCGCCGCGACCTCCGCGGCGAACCTCGCCGCACCGTCGTCGGGAGAGAGCACGAGGGGGTTCCCGCCGCGGTCGACCAGGTACCGCCCGAGGTCCGGCGCGATCGAGAGGTTCTCGGCGGGGACGCGGAAGTGCGCAAGCGTCGAGGGGTCGTGAAGGTTCACGGTCAGGACGCGGTCGACGCCGGTCGAGAGGGCGCGGGCGACGGCCCGGACTGAGAGCGGCTCTCCCGGGAGAAAGCGCTTATCCTGGCGTGCGTAGGCCATGTACGGCAGGACGAGCGTGTTTCTCGACTCGTCGCAGGCGTCGATGAGGAGCAGCAGCTCGATCAGCGTGTCCGCACTCGTGACCGCCCCCACGATCACGGTCTCGCCGTCGGTGGCGCCGCGGACGAGCGAGTGCTCACCGTCCGGAAATCGCGAGAACTTCACATCGATCGTCTCCACCCCGAGCCGGCCCGCAAGCCGGGCGCCGAGGACCTGCGAGGCCTGCGTGCATACCACCTTCATCATTCACGTCCCTGAGCTGAAAGTACTTAAACGATCGGACCGAAAAAATATAAATCAACACCGGGTAGAGAGGTCACTATCACGATGGATACAGCAATCGAACCGATCTCCGCGCAGGACGACACGCTCTTCGACGACGTTGCCGTGGACACGTCCTCCGAGATCGAGGTCCCCCCGCGCCTGGTCGACCAGGTCATCGGCCAGGAGCACGCGGTCGAGGTGATCAAGAAGGCCGCTATTCAGCGGCGGCACGTCATGATGATCGGGAGCCCCGGAACGGGGAAGTCCATGCTCGCGAAGGCGATGGCCGAGCTCCTCCCCAAGGAGGAGATCCAGGATATCATGGTCTACCCGAACGGCGAGGACCCGAACAACCCGATCGTCAGGACCGTCCCCGCGGGCAGGGCCAAGCAGATCGTCGGCGCCCACAAGGCCGAGGCGAGGAAGAAGATCCAGTTCCGCAACACCCTCCTGATGCTGCTCCTGATCGGCATCATCGGGTACTCGTTCATCTCGTTCCAGTGGCTGATGGGCATCATCGCGGCGGCCTTCGTCTTCATGGCGCTGCGCTACTCGACGCCGAAGGAGGAGTCGCTCGTGCCGAAGCTGCTCGTGAGCCACGACCCGACGGCCGTCGCGCCGTTCGTGGACGCGACGGGCGCTCAGGCGGGCTCGCTCCTCGGCGACGTCCGGCACGACCCGTTCCAGTCCGGCGGCCTCGAGACGCCGGCCCACGATCGCGTCGAGTCCGGCGCGATCCACCGGGCGCACGGGGGCGTCCTCTTCATCGATGAGATCAACACCCTCACGCCCCACTCGCAGCAGAATCTCCTGACCGCGCTCCAGGAGGGCGAGTTCCCGATCACGGGCCAGTCCGAGCGCTCGTCCGGCGCGATGGTCCGGACCGAGCCCGTCCCGTGCCGGTTCGTGATGATCGCGGCCGGCAACCTGGATGCGGTGCAGGGCATGCACCCGGCGCTCCGCTCGCGCATTCGCGGCTACGGCTACGAGGTCTACATGCGCGAGACCATGGAGGACACGCCCGAGAACCGGCAGAAGTTCATCCGGTTCATCGCCCAGGAGGTCAGGAACGACGGCAAGATCCCGCACTTCGACCAGTCGGCCATCCGCGAGGTGCTTCGCGAGGCGCGCCGGCGCTCGATGCGCAAGGGCCACCTGACGCTCAAACTCCGGGACATGGGCGGCCTGATTCGCGTCGCGGGCGACCTTGCCCGGCAGGACGGCTCCGAGCTGACCACGGCCGCGCACGTGATCGCGGCCAAGGAGACGGCCCGGTCGGTCGAGGAGCAGATCTCGGACGACTACATCCGCCGCATGCGGGACTACGACCTCTCGGTCGTGCAGGGCACGGCCGTCGGTCGGGTCAACGGGCTCGCCGTGGTCGGTCTCGACTCGGGCTCCGTACTCCCGATCATGGCCGAGGTGACCCCGACCCAGTCGAACGACGGCGGGACCGTGGTCGCGACCGGGATGCTGAAGGAGATCGCGCAGGAGTCGATCAAGAACGTCTCGGCGATCATCAAGAAGTTCACGGGCACGGACATCCGGAACGTGGACGTCCACGTCCAGTTCATCGGGACCTACCAGGGCGTCGAGGGCGACTCGGCCTCGGTCTCGGTCGCGACGGCCGTGATCTCGGCGATCGAGGGGATCCCGGTCCGGCAGGACGTTGCGATGACCGGCTCGCTCTCGGTCCGCGGCGACGTGCTGCCCGTGGGCGGCGTCACCTACAAGATCGAGGCCGCGGCCAAGGCCGGCATCAAGACCGTCCTGATCCCGGCCTCGAATCTCGATGATGTGATGATCGAGGACCGGTACCGGGCCGGGATCCGGGTGATCCCGGTCTCCCATATCGAGGAGGTCCTCAAGTACGCGCTCGTGCCGCGCGACGAGGCGGGGTTCCTCACGAAGGTCAAGAAGATCGCCGAGCAGTCGGCCGCGACGCTGCACCCGCGGCCGTCGGTGCCGACCCCCGCCTGAGATGCAGCGCTACTAAGACGTTCGCCACGTGGCGGGCGAGTCGACCAATATCGACATCGACAACGGGGTCGTGGAGTCCGCGACCACCTCTCTTTTCGATCGTGCCGTGGTCCGCGTGCTCGGGCCGTCGGGCTGGGGCGTGGTCTCGGTCGATAACTATCACGGCGACGACCTCGACCGGTTCGTGGCCGAAGCCCTCGCGCTCGCGGAACTGACTGGAGAAACAGTCGAGCTCGCGGACGCGCCGCACCGGGTGCTCCCCATTCCCTCGCCCACCGACGATCCGCGATCCTACGGGCTCGAAGAGAAGACGCGGCTCCTGGCCGGCGTCGAGGCTGTTGCACGCGGACCGGAGGTCCGGAACACGCGCGCGGTCTACACCGAACGCCACGAGACGGTCCGGTTCGCGTCCTCGGAGGGTGTCGAATACGCGTACGAGCTCGTGCGGTCGGGGTACAACGTGCTCGCGGTCGCCGAGCGGAACGGCGTGGTCCAGATGGGATACGAGCGGCGACACGCGATCAACGGCTTTCCGCTCCGGACCGGCGCGGCCTGCGGCGAGAAAGCCCGGGAGACGGCGCTCGCGCTTCTCGATGCTCGGGCCGCGGCCGGCGGGCGGATGCGGGTTGTACTTGATCCCGAGCTCGCCGGCGTCTTCGCCCACGAGGCGGTCGGCCACGCCTCGGAGGGGGACCTGGTCCGCGAGGGGAACTCCGTCCTCGGCGGGAAGATCGGCGAGCGGATCGGCGTGCCCGGGCTGACGATCGTCGACGACCCGTCGCTTCCCGAGTTCGGGTTCGACCCCGTCGACGCGGAGGGGGTCGCGACGGTCCGGACCGAGCTCGTGAAGGACGGCGTGATCAACGCATTCCTCCATACCCGCGAGACCCTCGCGGCCGTCGGAGACGGACTCGCCGGCCACGCGCGGGCCATGCCGGGCGAGGTGCCGCTGGTCCGGATGTCGAACACGTTCATCGAGAACGGGGACGCGACGTACGACGAGTGCCTGGCCGAGTGCCGCACGGGCATACTCCTGATCGGCTCGCGCGGCGGCCAGGTCGACCCGGGTCGTGGGATGTTCCAGTTCAACGCCGAGTACGGGTACCTCGTCGAGGACGGCGAACCCGGGGCCATGGTCCGGGACGTCTCCCTCTCGGGCGAGATCCTCGGGACGCTCCACGAGGTCGCGCTGATCGGCAACGATCGGCGGATGCACCAGGGATACTGCGGCAAGGGCGGGCAGTCCGTCCCGGTCGGGGACGGCGCCCCGCACATTCTCCTCTCGAACGCGGTGGTGGGTGGCAGTGGACACGATTGAGGCGATCCTGAAGAAGGCAGCGGAACGTGCGGACGAGGCGGAGGTCTACCTCTCGCGTTCGGAGTCGGTCGGCGCCGAGCTCTCGCGCGACCGGATCCGGATCGGCCAGGCAAGCCACGCGATCGGCCTCGGCATCCGGGTCTTTTCCGGTGGCAGGGTCGGGGCCTCGTCCACGAACGACCCGTCGCGGTGGGAGGCCTGTCTCGACGCCGCGCTCGCGGCCCTGCGCCTGGCCGATCCGCAGCCCTGGCACGGGCTCCCTGCTCCGGTCGAGCTGCCGGCCGAACGGCTCGCGTTCGACCCGGCCGTGACGCTCGCGCCAGCAATGGTTGCGACGCTGCTCGACGAGATGAAGGCCGGCGCCGCTCTCCACCCGTCGGCGTCCGTAACGGCCGGCTCGGCCGGGCTCACCCGCTCGACGGTCGAGGTCGCGAACACCCACGACCTCCGGTACGCGGACGAGGAGACCCATGCCTCCTGCTCGGTGGAGGCGATCGCCGGCACCTCGACCGGGTTCGAGTTCGCCTCGAGCCACGGGCTCGATCTCGATCCCGAACGGGTCGGCGAACAGGCCGCGTTCTTTGCCGCGCACGGCGTCGGCGGGGAGCCGCTCGAGGCGGGCACCTACGACCTCGTCCTCTCACCGCTCGCGCTTGCCGAACTGCTCGAGGCCGTCCTCGTCCCCGCGCTCGTCGGCCGGAATGTCCACGCGGGCCGTTCCCGCCTCGCGGGCCGGGTCGGCGAGCAGATCATGGACCCACGGCTCTCGCTCTACGACGACCCCCACCGCTCCATGGGGCCGGGCGCCGCCTGGTTCGACGCGGAGGGCGTCCTGACGCACCGCCTCGATCTGGTGCGGAATGGGGTGCTCTCGGGCTTCGCGTACGACCTCCGGACCGCGTACCGCTACGGCGCGACAACGACCGGGTCGGCCGTCCGCGGCGGATACGGCGGCGCGCCGACCACCGGCTTCCACACGATCGTGCTCGAGGGGCCGGTCGCGGACGTGATGGCCGATCCGGCGATCTACGTCCGGTCCGTGGTCGGGGCGCACACGGCGAACACGATCACGGGCGACTTCTCGGTCGAGGTCTCGAATCCGTCGTTCGTCGAGAACGGGGTCTTCACGACCCCGGTCCGGACCGCGATGTGGGGCGGGAACGTCTTCGACCTCCTCTCCTCGATCGAGGGGGTCTCCGCCGAGACAAGGAACATCGGCGAGATGGTCCTGCCCGCACTGCGGGTCGCCGGCCAGCGGCTGGTGGGATGACGGACATGCTCGCGGTCGTGGTGACGATCCTTGCCGCGATCGCGGTCGCGACCGTCCTCTACTTCGTGCTGAAGCGCTCGACGATGCTCCTTCTGAACTCGGTCGTGGGTGTCGTCGTCCTCTTCGCGCTCGACTGGCTCCACGTCCTCTCGCCTGGCGTCCCGATCACGCTCGGGGCCGTGCTCGTCTGCGCCTTCGGCGGACTTCCCGGCGTGGTGGCGCTCGTCGCGCTCCACCTCCTCGGGTTCGATGTCTGAACCCGGCGCGACGTCGCCGGCGACAGGCCGAACTCGATAAATACCGGGACCGTCAGTCTTATCTCATGGTTGTCGGTGAAATCATCGCCCTGATCCTCGCGATCATCGTGGTGGTCATCCTTTTCCGGGTTCTCAAGAGCATCCCCGCCCTGATCGTGAACGCCGTGATCGGGATCGTGATCCTCTGGGTCCTGAATGTGCTCTTCGGCCTGCATATCGCGATCAACATCTGGTCCGTCCTGGTCTCGGCCATCGGCGGAATTGCCGGGGTGATCATCGTGGTCATTCTCTACTTCCTGGGGATTGCGTTCGTCGCCTGAGGCTGAAAGCAGGAACTCCCCTGGCGACGGCGGCAGGGGCACGGTCTCATCCTCTGCGACGATCGGGCACCTCGCCGCTCCCGGGCCGATCTCCCCCAGGGCGGACCCGGGACCGCCGGGAAGGCCGGCCGGGCTCGGGTGGGTTCGACTCTTCGCTCCGTGCCGTTCGAAACGGATCGGCATGTATTAGAGGCAGGCACGCCACTTCCCGAGCATGACGCTCCCCCGGAGTGCTCCCGAATGGATAGCGCTCGCCGTCTTCGTCCTCGGCAGCCTCGCCGCCGGCCTCGTCGGCTCGATCGCGACCATGCCGAACATCCCGACCTGGTACGCGACTCTGGCCCGTCCGCCGCTGAACCCGCCGAGCTGGCTCTTCGGCCCGGTCTGGACGCTCCTCTACATCCTGATGGGAGTGGCCGGGTTCCTGGTCTGGCAGCGGCGCGACCATCCGGCAGCGAAGGGCGGTCTCGTCCTCTTCGGCATCCAGCTCGGCCTCAATGTCCTCTGGTCCTGGCTCTTCTTCGCGCTCCACTCCCTCGGGCTCGCGCTCGTTGGAATAGCCGCCTTATGGCTTGCGATCCTGGGCACCGTCGAGCGGTTCTACCGCGTCCGCCCGCTCGCGGCATACCTGCTGGTCCCGTATATCGCCTGGACGAGCTTCGCCGCGTACCTGAACGCGGCGTACTGGTATCTGAACCCGGCGTGGCGGTGAGGCGGCCTTGAGCCTCCCCTTCTCTGCGATGCCCGGCTAAGTGAGAACCTCGATCCGGTCGTCCCCGATCTCGTACATCCGGGTCTCCAGCGAGTGGCGAGAGCGGCGCATCTTTACGACCTCGAGGGCTTTGGCTCGGAAGCGCTGGTTCGGGTGGATGTGCCGGAGCAGGATCACCGTATCGGCGAGGTATTCGATCAGGTTGTGCCGGCTCGAGTACGGGTTGTCCCGGTCCGTCTCGGAGGTCATCAGCATCGTGCAGCGCTCGTCGCGGAGCAGCTCCACGAAGCGGAACATCTCGTACCGCCGTTCCGCGTCCGTCGCGAAGAGGTCCTCGAAGAGCGAGATCGGGTCGAAGACCAGGCGCGTTGCCGAGAACCTCCGGATCAGCGAGGGCAGCTCGTTCCGGATGCTGTTGATCGAGAGGTTGAAGTTTGTCGGGTCGAGTTTGAGCACGATGAACGACGAGTGCAGGTACGGCCCGGGGTCCCAGCCCCTCCTTCTCATGTACCGGACGATCGACTCCTCGGACTCCTCGAGGGAGATGTAGATCGCCGTCTCTCCGTGGCAGAGCCCCTCCCAGATGAACTGGAGTGCGTACGTGGTCTTGCCCGTGCCGTAACTCCCGACGATCGCCCCGATGGACCCACGGATAAGTCCGCCCGAGAGCATCTCGTCGAGGCCAGCAACTCCCGTTCGGACCCTCTCAAGGTCATCGCTCTCCGTTTCGGACATCTCAGATGATCAGTCTGATGTTGTTCACCTCGTAACCGAGGGCGGGCGAGATCTTGATCGAGAACTTGACCAGATCGTTCTCCTCCAGATGGGTCATGACCCCTCGGAACTTCTCGAAGAACATCACCCGCTGTCGTCGCGAGGCGACCGACTCCTCCCACCGGAAGAGGATCACGGAGTCGGCGATGTCCGCGATCTCCTGGACACGGTTGCGATCGATGATCCCCTGGGTCAGCAGGAGGTAGATCGTCGAGTTCCACCGCTTCGTGATCCGCTGAAGCCCGCGAAGATACGCAGCGAGCTCCTTCCAGTCGGCGGGGTCCGAGTACGAGACAGCGAGCTCGGTCAGGGAATCGAGGATGATCAGCGAGCGCTCGGGCGCCGACTCGAGTACGGCCGAGAGTTGCACGAGCGTGGAGACATGCTCGGACCGGCGCTTCAGTCGCGTGATCAGGTCATCTGCCGTGTACCATTCGTTCGGGACGGGTGAGGTCTCGAAGTACTGCTCCGAGAGGTCGCTGAACCTGACATAGTCGGACTCGAGCTCCGAGGCGAGGCTCTCGTCGAACGAGAGCCCCACTTCGCGCCGGACGTCCTCCTTCATCTTGGTAAACGTGATGTACAGGATCTCGGACGGCAGGTACGGATTCTGAGAGTCCCGCCGCTGGAGCATCGCGAGATTGATGATCGAGGTGTAGACGAACTCGAACGAGCCCGCACCGATATCCCCGAGGAGGAGCATGATCGAGCCGGGGGGCACGCCGCCCTCCATCACGGGGTCCAACGAGCCTATGCCGGTCGGCATCCTCAGGGGGGCGGTTACAGGCTCCACTCCATCATAATTACCTGATGTGTCGATAAAGGTTGTGAGTGGCGACGGACCGCGATCGAGGTGTCGATCAGGCTCGCGCACATATTCCGCCGACTTCATATCGGATGGTTAATGTAGCTCTAGGGACAGATGGTCCCTTTGACACAACCGCCGCGGGGGGGTCACACCCGGCGGCACGAGGTCGGTTAAGGTGGAGTTGCCGCGTCTGAGGAGAAAGAAGCAGGAAGAATCGCGGGTGCTCGCCCCGCCGCCCGATGCACGGCCCATGGCCGCCCCGAAGGAGCGGGGCCGGCTTCTCGCCCGAACGAAGCCCGAGGCGCCTCTTGTCGAGTACGATCCGGGGGTCCACGGCTCGCTCGTCGACCGCGAGCTCCCCGACGAGTACGACCTGATCGAGCAGTACTGGGTCGACGAGGGCCGCTCCCAGGTGAATATCGTCTTCAACCGCCGGACCAAGCAGGAGGAGTACGTCCTGTACGAGCCGACGCTCACGCCGTTCGAGTACGAGCTGATCGAGCGCGTCTTCGAGGACCTTCGCGACGTCCTGATCCTGACCGACGCCGAGGTCGACGAGGATAAACGGGTTCTGCTCTTCCGGAAGATGGAAGGACTCTTCGAGGAGTACGGAATCCGGCTCGAGCAGATCCCTCTCTTCAAGCTCCGCTACTTCCTGATCCGCAACTTCATCGGCTGGTCCCGTATCGAGCCGCTGATGAAAGACCCGAATATCGAGGATATCTCCTGCGACGGCAATCAGGTCCCGATCTTCCTGTACCACCGGAAATACCGCAATATCCGGACGAACATCCGCTTCGACGAAGAAGCCCTCATCTCGCTCGCGATCAAGCTCGCGCAGCGGAGCGGTAAACATGTCTCGATCGGCAACCCCATGATCGACGCGACCCTTCCCGACGGCTCCCGCCTGCAGCTGACCCTCGGCAAGGAAGTCACGACCCGTGGCACCTCTTTCACGATCCGGAAGTTCCGCGAGGAGCCGTTCACCCCCGTCGAGCTGATGGAGCACCACACCTTCAGCCCGGAGGCGCTGGTCTATTTCTGGTTCGCGATCGAGAATGCCAAGTCGCTCATCTTCATCGGCGGCACGGCCTCGGGCAAGACGACCTCCCTCAACGCGGTCTCGCTCTTCATCACGCCGCTCGCGAAGGTCATCTCGATCGAGGACACACGCGAGATCACGCTCTACCACGATAACTGGATCGCGTCGGTGACGCGCGAATCGGTGGCCGAGGCCGGCGCGACGATCGACATGTTCGCCCTGCTCAAGGCCGCCATGCGACAGCGGCCCGAGTATATTCTGGTCGGCGAGGTCCGCGGTAACGAGGCGCAGACGCTCTTCCAGGCGATGAACACGGGCCATACGACCTTCTCGACCATGCACGCGGGATCGGTCGACGCCGCCATACACCGGCTCGAGTCCGAACCGCTCAACGTGCCGCGGAACATGCTGCAGGCCCTGAACATCATCTCGATCCAGGCCCTGATCTACCAGGGAACGGCCCGCGTCCGCCGTTGTCAGGAGATTGTCGAGGTGATCGGGATCGACCCGTCCACCGGCAACCTCCGGGTCAACAACGTCTTCACGTACGACCCTGTCCGCGACCTGCTCAACTACACAGGCCGTTCCCAGGTCTACGCCTCGATCACCGAGAAACGCGGCTGGACCCGCGACCAGCTCGAGGCCGAGATCGAGGTGAGAAAGCGCCTCCTGATCGCGATGCACGAGCAGCGGATCCGAGACTACAAGTCCGTCTCCCGGCTCTTCCAGAGCTACTATATCGACGCGGCGAGCGTGATGGACAACCTCCACGACCTCCGGCAGGCGCTCACGTGATCCTCGGCGGACAGGTACAGGCCTGGGTGGCCAAGGATCCGACGCGGTTCCAGCGCCTGAACGCGGATCTGATCTCGACCCGCTCGGGGATCACGGTCGAGCGCTACCTCTCGAATGCCATCATGGCGTCGGGTGTAGTCGCGATCGTCTTCCTCGTGGTCGGCTATATCGTGACGGGCCTCATCATCGCCTTCACCGAGGCGAAGGGGACGTCCTTTACGAACCCGACCCCGGTTCACCTGCCGTACATGCTCGGCCCGATCCCGATGTCCCTGATCGGACAGGTGGTCGGAGCCGGGATCGGCGCACTGCTCGCTGCCGCGATTACGTACATGATCGCGCTCCAGTGGCCGGGGATCACCAAGGGAATGCGCGCCTCCAAGATCAATATGACCCTCCATAATGCGGTCGCGTACATGTACGCGATGCGCAAGGGGGGCGCCGAGCTGCTCGTCGTCTTCCGGTCGCTCTCGGAGAACGCGAACATCTACGGCGAGGTCGCGCTCGAGTTCAGGCAGATCGTCCGCGACGCCGACTTCTTCGGCCTGGACGTGGTCTCGGCCATACGGCAACTCCACATGACCACACCGTCGAACAAGCTCAAAGACTTCCTCCAGGATCTCCTCTCGGTGATCGAGTCCGGCGGCGATATGTCCAACTTCCTCGAAGGGCGGGTCCATCTCTTCCAGGAGGACGCCCGGTACGAACAGAAGAACTTCCTCGGGTTCCTCGCGATGGTCTCCGAGTCGTACGTCACCCTCTTCGTCGCGGGCCCGCTCTTTCTGATCATCATCATGGTCGTGATGGGGATGATGGGCGGTGCGGCCGTGATGCAGCTGGTGGCAGTGATCTACCTCATGCTCCCGGTCGGGACCACGATCTTCATGGTGATGATCGACCTGGTCTCGATCAAGACGGAGGGGGTTTCCAAGGCGAAGGGGAAGGAGACCTGGCAGGAGTTCTCGGACGTCACGGTCAACGCGGTCGGCGGCGAGGAGACGTTCTTTGCCCGGCTGGTCAAGTACGACCAGTCGGCCGGCGTCCGCCGATTCCTCCGCGACCCGCTCAAAGCGTTCACGTCCAAGCCGATCCGGGTCCTCTTCCTGACGATCCCGATCGGGATCGGCTACATGGGATTCATGATCTCGCAGATCCAGTGGATCGGCAACCTCGAGGCCTACATCAACGGGATCGACGATCACATCGTGATCGGCGTGCTGATCATCCTCGTGCCGTATGCGATCTTCTACGAGGTTTGGCGACGGCGGCTCTCCGGGATCGAGGCAGCGATCCCCGAGTTCCTCGACCGGATGGCGGGGATCAACCAGGTCGGCCTGACCGTCGGACAGGCGCTGGGGATCATGCAGAGCGCGAACCTCGGCGTGCTGTCGCACGAGATCAAGCGGATCAACCGGGACATGGACTGGGGCTCGAACTTCTCCGAGGCCCTGCTCCGTTTCGGCGATCGGATCTCGACGCCGATCATCGCGCGGATGGTCGTCCTGATCACGAGGGCATCCGAGTTCTCGGCCCAGATCAACAAGGTTCTGAACATCGCCGCCTCGGACACCCGGATGTCGGAAGTCCTCAAGCGAGAACGGCTCGGAGAGATGTTCATCTACGTCGCGATCATCTACCTCTCGTTCCTGGTCTTCATCTTCGTGATCGCGATCCTGAATGGACAGTTCCTGAGCGAGCTCGCCAAGGTCGATACGGCCGGAGCGGCGCAGGGGGGCGGAGCTTTCTCCGGCCTCGGCTCGATGCCGCTCGGCCTGCTCCAGGTCATGCTCTACCACGCCGTCCTGATCATGGGCTTCTTCTCGGGGCTGATCGCCGGGCAGATGGGAGAGTCGTCCGTCAAGTCGGGGATCAAGCACGCCTGCATCATGCTCCTCGTCGGGCTCATCGCGTTCAACACGGTCGCGTCGCCGCCGCTGCCGTGAGTAACGCCCCGGATAGAGAAAGCCCGGTCAGCAGGATTATCGTGGGCGGCGTCTTTCCCCGGATCGCCCTTGCCCATTACGGCGGACTCGGCGCAGCCGTTCTCGGACCCCATCTGCTCGCGAATGCGCTTGTCCTCCGGGAGCCGTTCTTCGTCTTCGGCTGGCTCGGGTAGCAGTTCGGCCGGTTTTTCGGTCTCGTCCACGGAGTCCTCCTCGCCGGCGTCGGCCAGGGACTCTGCCACATCGGCACCTCTCCGATCTCGACGGTCGTGACCTTCGCTCTATTCGGGATACTCTTCTGTGCAGTCTTCCGCCCGGCCGATACTCTTCTCGCTCTCTGGCTGTTTGCCCGGGCATCGACCTGTGCGATGGGTACGCTCGTTGGCGTACATCTCCTGTCGTGGGGGGATATCGCTGCCTACGGCACCGCAGTCGCCCTGCAGCTCCTCGTCATCGCGGGGACGTGGCGTTTCCGTATCCCTGCATCCAGCAGAGCATTGGCGGCGACCGGTTCGAAATCCGCGTGATGGCGGAGCCAATGTCCCCGATATCCTTATCCCGAAGAAGGCCCGACGCTGGGACGGTGATCGAGAGATGTGCAGTGTAGGCGGACCCATGGATGTCGAGTACAACGAGCGCGTGAAGGGTAAGCGGTTCCGCTGCCGGGACTGCGGGGAGTCCTTCGAGGGTGTCGGCAAGCACCCGGTCTGCCCGTCCTGTCAATCGGACGCGGTCGACGCTGTCTGATCCGCGGAATGTTCCACCCCCTCGACGACGGCTATCTCGTGCTGGAGGGCGCCTCCTCCTACCTCGCGGTGGCGCGGGCGCTCCGGCGCCTGCCGCTCTGCATCGAGACCGCCGAGGGGGAGCTCGTGCAGGGGCTCGACGCCGACGACCTCATCGTGGCTTCGGCCCCGTCGGGAGGTCCGCTCGCGCCGGCCCTGATGCTGATCGAGCTCGTGCGGCGGTACGGGCTCCCGCTCGTCGTGCTGCCGAAGGGACACCCCGGGTCGCGTCGACTCGGGGTCGTCGTATCGGCCGGGCCGTCGATCCGGATCGCCTGCGGGATCCAGCGCGGCACCCACCCGGAGCAGGATGTGCTCTGCGGTGCCAACGAGTTCGCGGGGATGGTTCTCCGTGGCGTGCAGGGCGGAGTCGAGGTCGAGGGCGGACCGCCCGGATGTGCAATCAGGAGTCTGCCCGCTCTATCCGTCGAGGTCTGAACGGGCCCTCATATGGGCCGAACTAAGAATACAAACACTTAATATGACGCTTTTCGCCAACTTATAGTGTGTAAGGAGGGTTGGATGAAGATAGAGGTATTAGAGAGCATCAAGAAGACGGAGGACGAGTATAAGGCCGCGATCAGCCAGGCCGAAGCGGAGCGGCGAAAGAACGTGCAGAACGCCGAGCTCGAGGCCGACAACCTGATTGCGAAGGCGACAATGAACGCCGAAGAGTACCGCAAGCAGAAGCTCGCCGAGGCCCACGCCGAGGCAGACCGCCGCCATGCCGAGATCATCAAGAACGGCGAGGCCCGGGCAGCCGAGCTCAGGGAGCGGGGCCGGCGGAACCTGGACGGCGCCGTCGCCCTCCTCGTCTCCCGGCTCAAGGGAGCCCTCGATGCCGGTGCCTGAGACGGAGCGATACTGATGTTCGAGCCTTGGCAGATGAGCCGGCTCCTGATTGCCGGTACGAAGGATGTGATGCCCGGTGTGATCGCCGAACTCTACCGGCGTCGACTCTTTCACATCGAGGACTATGTAGGTCAGGAGGAGTACGCCGGGTTCCGGCTCGGCATGCCGCTCCCCGGTGCGACCGAGGCCTCGGACGACCTGCTGAAGATCCGCGCTGCGACGAATGCGTTCGGCATTCACGATGAAGGCGTCCCCGCGCCCCATCCGCTCTCGCCGGCAGAGCTCCGGCGGTCTCTCCAGACCGAACTGCCCGAGGTCGACGCCCAGGCCGACGAGCTGGTGACGCGGCGCACGCGCCTCGAGACCCGGCAGAAGGACCTTGAGACCAGGATCGCCGAGCTCGAACCGTTCGCATCGGTCCCTATTCCCATGGACCTCTATCGGGGATACGAAACCGTCGCGGTCTTCGCCGGCCATGTGCCGGCCGATGTCGCGATCACGGCCGTGCATGAGAAGGCGTACGTCGGCGGAAAGAAGGGCGGTTTCCTCGTCGTCTTCACGCCGATCGGCGATCGTGACGCGGTCGAACGCCAGCTCCTGGATTCGGGATTCGCAGCCGTGCGGATCCCCGACGAAACAGGGATGCCGGCGGATGCGATCGCCCGCTACCAGGCAGAGCGGGCCTCGATTGAGAAGGAGCTCGAGGGCGTCGGCCGTCAGCTCGAAGGCCTGAGCGAGCTCCATGCCTCGTTCCTGCTCGCGGCAGACGAACTGCTGAGCGCCGAGGTCGAGCAGGCCGAGGCACCGCTCCGCTTTGCCGTGACCGATCAGACCTTCGTCGCGGAAGGCTGGGTCCCGACGGTGGACGTCTCCGACATCAAGGCGTCGCTCGAGCGCACCACAGGCGGAAAGATCCACGTTGAGGAACTTCCGATCGACTACGACCACGATGCGGTTCCGGTCGAATACCACAACCCGACTCTCGCCCGTCCGGCCGAGATGTTCGTGGACCTGATGGCCCGCCCGAAGTACCAGGAGATCGACCCGACCCTGTTCGTCGCGATCGTCTTCCCGCTCTTTTTCGGCATGATCGTCGGCGATGTGGGCTACGGTCTCATCTTCCTCGCGCTCTCGTTGGGCCTCAGGAAGGTCTTCAAGACCGAGGGCTGGATCCTGCTGCTTGACAATCTCCTCATCGGGAGCATCGTGACCATCGCCTTCGGGGTGATCTACTCCGAGTTCTTCGGGTTCGAGCTCCCGTGGGCGCCGTTGATCTTCTCGCGGCACCTCGGGATCGGCGGCGCCGCCGAGGCGGGGGCCCACGGCCCTGACGCGGCAGCCATGCTGATTGTCGCGATCTGGATCGGGATCATCCACATCACACTCGGCCGGATCCTCTCGATCGTGAACCACGCCCGCATGGACCACGGCAGCCACCGGAGAAAGGCGATCGTCGCCCAGACCGGCTGGCTCGCGTTCATGTGGGGCCTCATCGTGACGATCTGGTCGATGTACGCGATCCCGCTGATGTTCGACCTGACGAAGCTCGGCGACGTCGTGGCCCCGATCGGTCTTCGGCCGTTCGGCATTATCGGCATCGTGATGATCCTCTACGGCATGGTCGCGATCGCGCAGGAGAACGCGCTCGATCTGCTGGAACTGCCCACGGTCATCTCGCACGTGCTGAGCTACGCGCGTCTGCTCGCGGTCGGCCTCTCATCGGTCGCAATCGCACTGGTAATTAATTTCATCGCGCTCGACATGATGATCCGACCCCAGCTCGGGGCGCTCTCGGCCGTGGGGGTCGTGCTCATCATCGTCGGCATCCTTGTCCTCGTCGTCGGCCACGTGGTCAATACGTTCCTGGGCATCCTCGAGGCGGGGCTGAATGCAATCCGTCTTCACTATGTCGAGTTCTTCACCAAGTTCTACAAGGGTGGGGGACGCAAGTACAATCCGTTTGGAATGAAGAGACTGTATACTTCGGAGGAATAGAGAAATGGTTGATGTTAGCAGTGCCGTCTTGACGGCAGAGATGATTCAGGCATCGCAGGCAGGACTCAAGGCCGTGGGCGCAGGCCTCGCCGTCGGGCTGGCCGGCATCGGCACGGGCCTCGGCGAGATGGGCATCGGTGCGGCCGCCATGGGAGCGACCGCAGAAAACCGAGACATGTTCGGTCTTGCGCTGCTGTTCACTGTGATTCCGGAGACGATCGTCATCTTCGGTCTTGTCGTTTCGCTGCTGCTCCTGTTCTCGTAGAGGAGCAAATCATGGGACTGGAAGCAGTCATCAGCGAGATCCAGCAGAAGGGGCGGAACGAGGCCGATCGAATCCGGCACGAGGGCGTGATCGAGTCCGAGCGGATCCTGCGCGATGCGCAGCAGCGCTCGGACGAGATCAAGCTGCAGGCCGAGAGCGATGTCTCCCGGCAGGTCGAGCACATACTCGCGCAGGAGATGTCATCCGCGAACCTCGTGACCAAGCGAGCGACCCTGAACGCCGAGAAGGAGCTCCTGGACCAGGTCTATGCCGCCGCGCTCGCCGCGATCCGGCAGGAGCCTGCCGCGTTCCACGAGCACGCGATCCGGAAGCTGCTCGCGACGGCGAAGACCGAGATCGGCGGAGGGCGCGTCCGGGTGAACCGGACGGACCTGCCGATCCTCGAGGCGCTCGTCAAAGAGCCCGAGTTCGCCGGGTTCACGGTCGGCCGCCCGGCCGAGATCGAGGGCGGGCTTCTCGCCGAGTCGACCGACGGCGCCTTCCAGGTCGACCACTCGTACCGCACCTACTTGAACCGCGTCTGGGAGTCCTCCTTGAAGGATGCCTCGGATCTTCTGTTCGGGTGAGGTGAGCCGGCCATGGCAGACGTGACCACCGGACCGGCCCCCTACATCTACGTGAGCACGCGCCTCCGTGTCCGGAAGGCGAAGCTCCTGCATGCGGAGGACTACCTCCGCATGCTGAACATGAGCCTGCC
>JBDKUZ010000154.1:0-33141 GCA_039679395.1 Methanospirillum sp.
TGGCCGGCCTGCCCTGCCTCGACCCGACCACGATCGAGGAGGCGCACGCCCTGCTCCGGGACGCGTTCGCCCTCTCCGAGGAGTTCGGTCTGCCCGTGCTCTTCCGGCCGACCACGCGCATCTGCCACTCCAAGGCCGACGTCGAGCTCGGCCCGGTCGCCGTCCCGCGCTCCGGGGCCGAGTTCCGCCGCGACCCGCGGCAGTACGTGGTGATCCCCGCCCATACCCGGGTACTCCACCGTCGGCTGAACGAGAAGCAACCGGGGATCCGCCAGCGCCTGCTCGAGCTGGGATACAACGAGGGCGTCGTCCGCGGCCGACGCGCAGTGGTCGCGAGCGGCATCGCGGCGAGCTACGTCCGCGAGGTACTCCCCGACGATGTTTCCCTCTTTACGGTCCGCGCCTATCCCCTCGACCACGAGCAGCTCCGCTGCTTCTGCCTCGAGCACGAGGAGGTGCTCGTGGTCGAGGAGGGCGCACCCGTGGTCGAGGCGCAGGTTAAGCAGTCTGCCGGCTGCATCCGGGTCTACGGCAAACGGACGGGTCATGTCCCGTCCGAGGGCGAGCTCTCGCCTGCCGTGGTCCGGGGTGCGCTCGGAAAGGCCGGCTACATCGACGTCACTTCGCCCCCTCCCGTCCCGGAGGAGGGCCTGCCGCCCCGTCCGCCGATTCTCTGCGCTGGCTGCCCCCATCGTGCGGTCTTCTTCGCGATGCGGCGCGTCTTCAAGGACGCTGTCTTCCCGTCGGATATCGGCTGCTACACGCTCGGGCTCCAGCTCGGAGCCGTGGACACCACCATCTGCATGGGAGCCTCGATCACGGTCGGCTCGGGGATAGCGCAGACGGCCGGCGGCGATGTGGTTGCGACGATCGGCGACTCGACGTTTCTTCACACGGGCCTCCCCGGTCTGGTGAACGCCGTCTACAATGGCGCGAACATGGTCCTGGTGATCCTGGATAACCGAACCACGGCTATGACCGGGCACCAGCCCAACCCGACGACCGGAGTGACCGCGACCGGCGAGGTCTCGCCGAAGGTCTCGCTCGAAGCGCTCTGCCGGGCCTGCGGGGTGGTCTGGGTCGAGACCGTGGATCCATACGACATGACCGGGCTCATCGCGACCCTTCGCGAGGCGCAGGGTAAACCCGGGGTCCGCGTGGTGATCGCGAAGAAGCCCTGTGTGATCAACGAGCGGCGAGCGAAGGTGGCGCGGCCTAGGTATACGGTCGACGTGTCGGCCTGTTCGGGCTGCCGGACCTGCCTCCGCTTTGGCTGTCCCGCCCTGGCTCTCAAGGGCGAGGCGGCCGAGATTACGCCGCTCTGCTCGGGCTGCGGGGTCTGTGCTGCCCTCTGCCCGAAGGGCGCGATAGGCAGGGAAGGCCGGCCTCCGGCAAAAGGGGGTACTCCATGAGCTTCGACGTCCTGATCGTAGGGGTCGGCGGCCAGGGAACGATCCTCGCCTCGAACATCCTCGGCGAGGCCTGTGTGGCCGAGGGGCGGTCCGTCCGCGGCGCTGAGACGCACGGCATGGCTCAGCGTGGCGGTTCGGTCGAGTGCTCGGTCCGGATCGGCGGCCGGTTCGGTCCCCTGATCGACCCGGGCTCGGCCGACCTTCTGCTCTCGTTCGACCTGCTCGAGGCCCTCCGGTACCGGCATTTCCTGAAGCCAACTGGCCGCGTGGTGACGAACACCGCGATCATCACACCCACCCCTGTCTTCACGCAGCAGCTCTCGATGCCGTCGCCGGAGGAGTGCCTCGCGCGGCTCGCGCCCTTTCAGCCTCTGGCCATCGATGCCGCCGCCCTCGCGCGCGAGGCCGGGTCAGAGCTGACGCAGAACGTCGTATTGATCGGGGCCGCCTCGCATGTACTCCCGCTCGCGCCCAAGTCGCTCCTCACGGCGATTGAGCGCTCGGTTCCGCCGAAGACGATCGAGATGAACCGCCAGGCGTTCGAGCTCGGTCGGACGAGAGGCGCCTGACCCCGTTCCTTTTTCTTCGGCCGAGTCGCGTATGCCAAGAGCCTCCGTTAAAAGAATCAGCCGATACAGCTACCTCACTCTGGTGGTGCGTTATCCTGGCGTTGCCGTCGCCATCGCCACCGGCTCGTGGCCCGCGAAGTACAGCAGCCCGCCTGCGAGTAGCATGACCAAGTTCGGCGGGGGCAGAACGACCGCGACGAGCGCATAGTTCGACGCCTCCCGGATCCGCCCCCTTCCCAGTGCGCGCAGGGCGAGCACTCCCGACGCACTCCCGGCGCTGGCCAGCAGCGCGAAGATCAGCGCACCGATCGTCCACGCCCCGGGCATCGGCATCCGCCTGAGAACTACTGCCGTCGCGGCCAGGAGTGCGACAAGGGCCAGCACGATGCTCAGAATGATCGAGAGCAAGATCAGGATCCGGGCGAGACGGATCTCTCTCGTGGGAGTCATTCGAATCAGCAGGAGGGGATGCGGGTATTTAATTGTGGCGCAGTTCTCGCCGAATGATCGTGGGAGGGCCGGGACGTTGCTATCGGCTCCGAAAGAGCTGCGGGGAGAGGACGAGCACGAGCCCCAGCAGCGCGACGGCCGAGAGCCAGGCGATCGGCACTGCGGCGAGCGGCGCACCATCCACTGACGCGCGGAGGGTCGCGGAGAACGGCCCGAATGGGAGTAGCCAGCTGCTCCAGGTCGAGCCTATCCCTGGAACAGCCCCCGAGAGAATGGCAGCCCCGATGACCGAGAGGACGGCGAAGAGGTGCCCTTCGGCCGCGGAAGCCGAGAGCGAGGCCACGAGGACGCCGATGGCATTCGCGCCGACCAGGGCCGCCGGGAAGGCAAGCAGTATCACGGCGACGGACGGGATGGAATACCCGCCGGTCCCGATCAGGAGAACAAGCGGAACAGAGAGCTGCAGACCGTCCAGCAACGAGGACGAAAGGACGTACTCGGCTGCAAGCCCGTGCGGCGGGACGGGGAGGACGGCCATTCGCTCGAGCATTCGGCTGTCGCGGAGGTGGATCAGCCGCACCGATGAGCCGAAGACCCCGATGAAGAGGACTGCCATCGAGAAACCGACCGCCTTCATCGGTCCGGGAACGGCCCAGAGTGCGAGCGGCGCCAGCAGGAGCAGGGGCAGCAGAAATTTGAGGACGAAGGCGCGACGGCTGCGGGTCGCCTCCAGGAGCTCCTTCTGCCAGAACCGATGGGGTCCGGTCATGGTTTGTCCTCCCTCAATTGAAGAAAGAGATCCCCGAGGGACGGCGTACTGACCTCGAGAGCACCGATCTTCCCGCCCTGTTCGACCACCCCCGTGACCACTCGGGCCAGAAGCGCAGCGGAGCCGTCGCCGGAATCCGTCCGTCCCAGAACGCGCAGAAGAGGCATGGCGCCGTCCGTCTCCTCGCTGACCCCCTCGACCCCGGATATCATGCGCAGCCAGCCCGTGGGAATCGGGGCGGTGAGGCGGAGATCGATCCGCACGGCACGGTCGAGGGAACGGATCAGCGCCGGTGGCGCCCCGGCGGCGATGACCTGTCCGTTCTGCAGCAGGACCACGCGGGTTGCCAGTGCCGCCGCCTCGTGCATGTCGTTCGAGGCGAAGATCACCGTCGCCCCCGATTCGGCCGCATCCTGCAGCAGGGTGTACAGAGTCAGGCGCGCATGGTAATCGAGCCCCATTGACGGCTCGTCGAGGAGCAGGAGACGGGGCGTATGTGCGAGCACCTCGATGAGCGCGAGCTTGCGCCGCATGCCGTACGAGTAGGTGGCCACGGGGTCGTCCTGCCGCTTCCGGAGCTCGAATCGTTCGAAGAGCATGTCGAGCCTCGCTCGCGCGGTGCCGGGGGGAAGCCCGTAGGATCGAGCAAAATACCAGGCGTTCTCGTACCCTGTCAGCGGATCCCAGTGCCCGAGGTGATCGAAGAGCACGCCGATCTCCCGGAACGACCTCCGGTCCAGCGGGTGCTGTCCCCACCACGCGATAGCGCCGCCGTCCGGTCTGAGAAGGCCGGCTATGAGTCGGAGCAGGGTCGATTTTCCAGAGCCGTTTTCCCCGAGAAGTCCGATGATCTCCCCCTCGTCTGCTGCGAGGGTCACGTCGCGGAGGGCGGCGATCGAGCCGAAAGCCTTGCGAACCCCGTCAAGGGCGAGGACGTTCCCAGGGCTCATCGGAAGTCCAGCCGTGTCTGTTCGGTTACCCTGACCGGGCCGTCCGGCACGGTCTCCGTCACGTCGTAGACAAGGACCTGGTCGCCCTCCTGCACGGTCGTACCGAGCAGCCGGCTCCGAGCGATGTGGCGGTGGAAGCCCGGGGCAAGGAGCTTCCGTTTCCTCAGCACAACGACCTCCGCCTCTGCAGAGGTGGTGGGGAGATCCGGTGATGGCGGGGGTCCCATGCCGTGGAGCGCGGCCGCCGCGGCGACCTCCTGCGGCGTGACGGCGCTCCGCCCCTGCTCCCGGGCAGTCGCCTCGATGAGGCGCCGGGCCATGGGCCGCGCGAACGAGGGCACCTGCTCGAGTGCCATCTCGGCCTCGGGAGTCCAGGGCAATGGGAGCTCTCCGGCGATGCGGGCTGCCGCCGGCACCGCCACCGGCTCGGCCGGCGGGGCAACGATCAGCACGTTACCCGTCCCGATCCGGGCGGCGTTGAGCGCATTCGCTCCAATCACCGCCTCGCACCCGCGGTGAAGCCCCCATCGTCCCATCACGAGCAGCGAGGCCTGCTCTGCGGCGGCGAACCGCTGCAGCTCTATGTAGACCTTTCCCTTCAGCACCACCGTCTCGATCGCCATCCCTCGGCCACGAGCATATACTTCGGCCCGGGCGAGGCCCTCCCGGTAGAGTTCCTCGAGGCCCCGGTCGATGATCGCATCGTGAAGCTGCTCCTGCGCTGCGAAGTTGAAGCGCCGCTGCTGTTCCTCGGGAAGGGCGTCGGCGATCGTGCGAAAGACCCCGGTGTGGAAGAACGGATCATAGACGGCGGCCGCGATAAGGGGCGCGCCGAAGGCCCCCGCGATCTCGACTCCCCGGGCCAGCGCGGCGTAGCTCTCGGGGCTCCCGTCCACGCCGACGATCACCGGTCCGCCCTCCGCCATCCAGGGGGCGCGGACGACCATCACGTCGGCCGACGCCGGTGCAAGGAGCACCCGTTCGGTCACGGAACCGAGGAGGCTCTCTTCGACGGCGCCCTGTCCCTGGGCCCCGAGGATCGCGAGGTCGGCAGGCATACCCTGCATCGACCGCAACAGCTCCGCGTAGTTCCTGCCTTCGGGCGTAAGGGCTTCGAACGCAACGCCGCGGGCCTCCGCCTCACCGGCGAGGCTCCGCAGATACGCATCCGAGATCATCTGCATCCCGTTCGAGATCAGATCGTCGTGCGTACCGCGCAACCTGTCCAGTCGCTCCTCCTCCTGGTACTGCGGAGGCAGACCCGGCTCCATCTCCTCGAACCGCGTTCGGTGCAGCCTCGCGGCATACACGTGGCAACCGGCAAGTCGGCATCCGGGCGAGGAGCAGGCCAGTGCGAGCGCTGCCGCCTCCGCGAGGCGGGCGTCTGGGGAGCCGTCGGTCCCGATCAGGATCCGTTTATACATCGGAATATCCTGTATGGAGCGCGGACTCCATATTCAGGCTTTTCCCTGCTCGAGGGGGCTTCCCTGCTCCTGGATGTGCTGCTCGACCTGCACCTGCTCCTTCGCCTCGGGGTGATAGGCCGTGACCTTGGAGACGGTCCAGAGGATCAGCCAAGAGACTGCGAGGGAGACGATCCAGACGCCGAGGATCTGCAGGGGCGGGATCGGCGTCGGAGTATTGTGCGAGACCGGGATGATCTCCCACATTGTCCACGGCGCCCGCCCGGCCTCGCGCACGAACCCCATCACGTTCACGATCGCCGTGCCGCAGATCCCGGCGAAGAGCCCGGCGGCCCATGACCCCTTCGTGAGGAAGCCCCACTCCCCCTCCTTCTCCTCGCGCGTCAGGACCACGGCGTCGATGATCATGAGGATGCCCGCAATAGCGGCCAGACCGAAGAGTGCCCCGTACTTGTACCGCATCAGGCCGATCGGGTTGACCCAGGCCGATGGGTCGAACCGCGACGCCGCACCGATCCACGACGGTTGGACCAAAATGAATGCGAAGATGACGGCCACGACTAAAAACACCCGGAAGACCCACTGGAGGCGCCGTGTCATCCGCCTGGAAACTAGCCTGTCCCGGCGGGTGATGAAGTATATGATCACGGACAGGGCGAGGGCGGCGTACAGCGTCACCATCGCGAGCATCTCCCAGGCCCGGGCACCATGCATCATCTGTTCGAACGCGGCCGGCACGCTCGTCATGATCTGGAACATGTACAGGTATCCCAGAAATGCCTGGGCGGCGAGACCGAGAACTCCCCAGGCGAGGCCGTAGGCTGCAACCCAATCCCACTGTTTCCGGTCTTCGAGCCCTGGCCGGTCGCGGTAGTGGAGGACGCCGAGCGCGGCCACCATGAACCCGACCATCCCCAGAGCGGCCCCGATGCGATGGAACTGCAGATCCCAGAGGGTCGGGTTGAACCAGAGTTGTAACGCCTCGCTCCAGGGGACGGTCAGGATACCGCCATCTGTGTAGGTGAGGGTGCTAACGCCCGGGGTCAACATGCCTGCGGCCAGCATGTTGATCGAGAGACCCTGGAAGAAGACATCGAGGATGTAGGCGAACCCGAGCGCGAGATGTACGCGCCCGCTCACGCGGTCCCAGGCGAACCAGAAGGTATAGAGGACGAAGATCTCGACACCGAAGAGGACGGACTCGGCAAGCAACGGCCACCAGTAGACATGGAAGGCGTGCGAGGCGAAGGTCGGAAAGAGGGAGACGAAGAAGAACATGCCCGCGCCCGCAAAGGTCGCGCCGGTCGAGAAGAGGATCAGGTTGAAGAGGGTCATGGAGCGGGCCAGATTCAGGTACCGCTCACGCCGCATCCTCATGTAGAGCAGGAGTGTCGCGACGATGATGATCGACCCCCCGATCTGGAGGTTCGCGAAGAGCATGTGGGTCTCCATCACGAACGCGATGAAGATCGAGCGTCCGGAGGGACCGAAGCCGACGTCCTGGAGGGGGAGCTCCTGGCCGAACTCGGGGCTGACGTTCGTGAGGGTGGAACTCAGCAGCGTGTTCGACGGGATGGTCCCGCCCTGAAGCGGCGCGATGACGAGAATGGTGGCGAAAAAAAAGACCGCGACCGCGATGATCAGGGCTGAGATGATGACAAGCCGATCGCGACGCCACCCGGCGAAGCGCCCCTTCTCCTCTTCCTCTGGATCCATCTGGCCTCCTGCGCCCCGATGGGGTCTCAGAATATTTATCTGTTGCTAGAAATAGCCTAATTGGCAATTCTTTTTCCATTCGAATCGCTCTTGTATCATGACTGGATCGCCGCCGACCGGACCTCTCGGGGCTTCGCTCCCGGAGCGAGATATGATGGAGGTCACCCTCAGTCGGGAGTTGGGATAGCAGGGGAAGCGGCGACCTTTGGTCCGTCCGCCATGAGAAAAATAAAGAGGTGTCGTTCAGGTCGCGGTACGGATGCCGATCGCCCCCTCGCGTGGACATCACGCCGGAAGAGCGAGCTGCCGTGCGCTTTCGATGCGGTGAAGGCGTATTTCGTCATCAGTCCCGTGACGGTCTGCCCGTCGCGAATCGGGGTTCCCGTCGAACCGTCCGTGTGGACTGCGACGTTGGGGGGACGTTCGCATCTCTGTCGACGGACATCAGGACCACGGTCGACCCGACCGATGCCGAGAGCGTGGTCATTCATTCGGCCCGGATCATATCGGGCGAGACCGCCGTCACGTCCACGGCATCGATCGCGGGAGGATCAAGGGGGGTGTCATCTGCATTCACGAGTTGCACGGCGAACGTATGGGTCCCGGGCGAGATCCCATTCCAGACCTGCACTGTCTCCGACAAGGTGCTGTACGTGCCCGGGGCAGTGAGCGCTGTCTCCCCCTGCACGGTCCTCGGAGGAACGTCGCGATAGTAGACGAGATGGCCTGTTCCCGGCCGGTTCGGCCCGCCCGGAGGAACCAGGACGAAGGCCGTCACCTGCACGGAGACGGTCACCGTCCCGGATGAAACCCCGCCGTCGAACGGAGGATCGATGATCAGAACGGCCGGCGAACCCGCGGTTTCGTTCGGCACGGGGACGGACACCGTCGGGGCGACCGAAACCTCCGCGGCGATGGTCTGCGTACCGGAACTCGCGCCTCCGCCCGACAGCGGGCTACCCACGCATCCGGCGACGAGCATGGCGTAGACCATGGCCAGCCCGATGGAGACGCTCCGGGTCTTCATGCGCACAGAGATGGTCGTCTGGCGCTTAAGGGTTCCTCCCGGTTCTTCCTCCATACGTGATCGCGACGGTTCCCGGTTCACGGGAGTTCTGCCACGGTTTCGTCTCCCCGAGCCGTCATCATCGCTCTCGGTTCCGGGGTTCGGGGGCCACACGAGCCATCGGATGAACGTGTACGGTGCAGTGGGTAGTCCCCTGCACCACCGATCCTATCCTTCAGGATGCGAAAACGCCCTTCAGAAGCAATCTCGACGATAATCTCCAGGAGCGCGACCGTGACCGGACCGATGACTACGACCTGCACCTTCGCCGCGCCGAGTACGTCGGGAACGTCTGTTTTCGGATGCGGCGTCCGCCGGACCCTCTTGACGGAACAGTTCACCGTCACGTGACCCGGGATGGAGGTCGGCCCCCGCTCCTCATCTCTTTTTGCCATTGCGACACGAATAGCCGCGTTTCAACAAACTTTTTATACTTGCAGCCCTTTTCTCCGGCCATGCGAAGATATATACCGATGTTAGCGGTGGCTGGCCTGCTGCTCTTCAGCGCACTCCTCGCCGGGTGCACGACCACCACCACGACCAATGTAACGACCGCTCCCGCGACAGGAGTGCAGACGACATCCGGTGGGGCCGGCGGGCAGCCGACGGCCATCACACTCACAGCCCAGAACATCAAATTCGACAAGAGCACGATCACCGTTCCGCATGGGGCGCAGGTCACGGTCACCCTCAACAACATGGACTCCGGCGTTCCGCACAACTTCGCGGTTTACACGGACTCTTCGGCCTCGACGTCCATCTTCAAGGGGCAGATCGTCAACGGTCCCGGTACGATGACCTACACGTTCACTGCGCCGAGCACGCCTGGAACGTACTACTTCCGCTGCGACGTCCACCCGACGACTATGAACGGGCAGTTCATCGTGACGTAGGACGGAGAGTTCCTCTCCCCCCTTTCTCAGATATTCCCGGTGACTGCCTTCGCCCGGACTGTCGCAGGATAGACAGCAACAGATCTTAGGGCGCTTTGGGGTTCCCGCCGGGGGGAACCGTTATCACCGAGCCTTGCCAGAGGGATGCCCAACGGTGTCCGATGCCGCGGGAACTCTGCTTCGGAAACGGGGATCTGATGATCACGCTCGATGTTGATCTCTCGATCCGCGACCTCTACTTTCCCTACGTCGGCATGGAGAACCACGTCGGGGGGCACCGGTGTCGGTTCGGTGTCTGGGTTGACGGACGCTTCTCCTGGATCGACGAACACTGGCGACGGTCCACCGCATACCGCCCAGACTCACTGGTGAGCGAGGTTGTACTGACACACCCCGTGCTCCCGGTCGAGCTGAGGATCAGCGACACGGTTCACCCGCTCTATACCATCTTCCTTCGCGGGATCGCTGCGCGGAGCACCGACGGCGGGGCGCACGACCTCCGCCTCTTCTTCGCCCAGGACTTTCACGTCCACGAATCGTCCCACGGGGTGACAGCCCTCTATCACCCTCAGGAGGATGCGGTGATCCACTACCGGAAGGACCGATACATCCTTGCCGGCGCACGCGGGGACGGCCCCGGGCTCGATCAATATGCCGTCGGTACGGCCGAGACCCGTGCCTTCCAGGGAACATGGGTCGATGCGGAGGACGGGACCCTGAGCCGGAATCCCGTGGCTCACGGATCGGTCGACTCGACCATCGGCGTCCATGCCCGGCTTGAGCCGAATAGGACATCGGCTCTCCACTACTGGCTCTGTACAGGGACGTCCATGGACGATGTGATCGCCCTGCACCGCCGGGTTCGCGAGGCCGGGGCCGGCCCGCTCCTCGATCAGGCGGACCGGGTCTACCGGGTCTGGGTCAATAAGAGTGCGATCGACTTCGCCGACGTGTCGCCCGTTGTCGTTGACGCATTCAAGCGCAGTCTGCTCGTGCTCCGCACGCAGATCGACAACCGGGGCGCGATCCTCGGCTCGTGCGACTCGGACATCTACTCCTTCAACCACGACAGCTATGCGTACGCCTGGCCGCGAGATGGCGCCTTCGTCTCGATCGGCCTGGATGCGGCCGGGTATTATGGCGTGACCCGCCGGTTCTTCCGGTTCTGCGAACGGACAATTACGCCCGCGGGGTACCTCTTCCACAAGTACCATCCCGACGGCACCCTCGGATCGACATGGCATCCGTGGATCGATATCGGCGGCGCGGCGCAGTATCCGATCCAGGAGGACGAGACCGCGCTCGTTCTCTATGCCCTCTGGAACCACTACGACCGGGTCCGCGACATCGAGTTCGTCATCTCGCTCTATGACTCGCTCGTCATTCCCGCGGCCGAGTTCCTGGTCCGGTACAGAGATCCCGGAACCCACCTGCCGCTCCCGAGCTACGATCTGTGGGAAGAGCAGCATGGCATCTTCAGCTTCACCGTCGCCGCCGTTTTTGCGGGACTCCTCGCGGCCTCGCGCATAGCCGCCCTCCTCGGCGATACGCTCCGCGTCGCCCGATACCGCGAGGCAGCCGACGAGGTCAAGGCAGCGGCGCTCGCCCTTCTCGTCGAGGGGGGGACCGGCCGATTTTTCAAGGCGATCCGGTTCGACGTCGACGGGAGCCTTGTCCCGGACAGGACCGTGGACGCGAGCGCCTACGGGATCTACGCATTCGGCCTGCTCCCACCCGGCGATCCGCGGGTCCACGCCACGATGGAGGCGGTCGAGGCACGTCTGGGTCTGCATGCCGGGATCGGCGGCGTTGCCCGCTACGAGATGGATCGATACCAGCGAGACGGCGACGATCCGGGCCTCCCCGGCAACCCTTGGCCGATCTGCACACTGTGGCTGGCCGAGTGGTACATCGGTCTCGGCGATCTGCCGCACGCGCTACGGCTTCTGGAGTGGGTTTGCAGCCATGCAACCCGCACGGGCTTGATGCCCGAGCAGCTCAATCCGCTAACGGGCGCCCCACTCTCGGTCTCGCCCCTGACCTGGAGCCACTCGACCTTCGTGCTCACCGTGACGCGATATCTCGACGCGGTCCACGGTGTCCGCCCCTGTCCGACCTGTGGTCTGTCCTCTTTCAAAGGGTCCCATGCCCGTCCGTGGATCTGAGACCTGGGATCCGGTTCCGGCGAATGGGGTGCCCTCGCACCACAACGGTTTACTGCCGAGACGATACAGATCGGCGACATGGACGGAGCAGCGGAGTACCGGGTACGTGTAGCGGAGGTGGTGCGGCGGTCGCCCCGCGCGGTCTCGGTCAGGTTCGATCGGCCTCCGGAGTTTTCGTATCTCGCCGGTCAGTTCATGTTCATCACGATCAACAGGGGCCCGGAGTCCCTGACACGGCACCTGACCATCTCGAGCAGCCCGACCGAGCCCGTGCTCGAGGTGACCAAGGGGCTGACGGGCCACGCGTTCGCAGACGCCCTGTCTGCGCTCGCACCAGGAAACGAGGTGACGATCCGGGGGCCGTACGGCACCTTCACGTTGGACGCCGGGGATGAGGATGTGGTCTTCATCTCGGGAGGTATTGGCGTAACTCCGCTCAGGAGCATGGCCCGATACGTCGCCGATACCCACCTGCTGATCCGGGTCACGCTCCTCTACTCGGCCAGGACGGAGGAGGATATCCTTTTCGGTCCCGAGTTCGAGGAGCTGCAGCGGACGAACTCGCTCTTCTCCGTGCACATCGCCCTGACCCAGCCCGGCCCCGCGTGGACCGGGCACGTCGGCAGGATCGACCGGGCGTTTATCCAGCAACAGGTCTCCGATGTCCGCGGCCGGGGCTTCTACGTATCGGGCCCATCTGTCATGGTCGACGCGATGATTGCTATCCTCACGGAGATGGGGGTGCCCGGCGATCGCGTCCGACACGAATACTTCCCGGGATACTGAGCGGCGGCTCGAGCTGGCCGGAGCGGGGTGGGTCAGAATCTCCGGACCACGCTGCATGGGTTGCCCACGGCCAGCACTCCTGCCGGGATATTACAGACTACGACGCTGCCCGCCCCGATCGTCGTGTTCGGACCGACGGTCACACCGGGGCAGACGATCACACCGCCCCCGTGCAGACGATCTCCCCGATGGTGACCGGCGAGGTCAGCTCGAGGTCGCATCGCCGCTCAGCCGGGATCACCAGGCGGTGGACGGTGTAGATCTGCACGGCCGGTCCGAAGAGGACGCGGTCCCCGATCCGGACGGTGTTGCCGTCGAGCACGGTGCAGTTGATGTTGATTGCCACGTCGCTGCCGATCCGGATGTTACATTCGTAGTCGCAGTAGAATGGCGGCTCGATCGCGACACGATCCCCATCAGCCCCGAGGAGCCTTTGCAGTACGGAGGCTCGCAGGTCGATCTCGTCTTCGCGGGAGGTACCGAACCTGCGCGTCAGCCGGCGAGCCCTGCATCATGCCTCTACCAATCCATGATTGGAGGCTTCGTAGAGCTCCCCGGCGAGAATCTTCTCGTGCTCGGTCCTCTCCTGTTCCATCTCCTGCCCACCAAACAGGATTCCACTCGGTGGATCTCGCCATAGCACTGTCGTTGCGCACGCAGAGAGTTGGGGGTCGGTACCCCCGAAACCGTGCGCGCAGTCAGCGCTCGGCCGCCGGCCTCGCGGCTGGATCGGGTGCAGCGGCCGGCAGCGCATCGTCTGCCGGACCGGCCCCGTTGAGACGGATGAGCCGGTTCACGTAGAACCGGGCCCAGAGGTAGCCGAAAGTGCCGCCCATCATATTCCCGGCCACGATCCCCCACCAGACGCCGGCCTCGCCGAGGCCGAAGACGAACGCGAGCAGGTAGGCCGAGACCGCGATGAAGACCAGGTTCCGGAAGATGTTCACGACAAGGGAGTAGACTCCCCGGCCGGTCCCCTGGAAGATGGAGCCCGAGACGATCCCCGGCGCTACGAACGGGAAGAAGAAACACATCGTCCCGAGGAAGGCTGCGATCATCGGCGCGAGCGGCGCGCTCTCGGAAGAGTAGGCGAAGATCGAGGCGATCGGGTGGGCGAAGACGAAGGTGATCGCGCTCAGGACGAGCCCGAGCCCGAGTCCGAGCCCGGTGGCGAACCGGTGGGCTACCCGGAGCTTCTCGAACTGCCTCGCCCCGTACGCCGCGCCGGCCACCGCAACCACCGAGGTACCGATCGCGACTATCGGGATGACCGCGAAGAGCGCGACCCGCCACCCGGCAGTGTACACGGCGACCGCGTCCGTGCCGGCGGTGAGAACGAGCATCCAGTTGACAATGATTGAGAGCGCCGCCATCAGCCCGAACTCAAGCGAAGCCGGCAGGCCCACCTGGAGCATATCGATGATTACCCGGCGGTCGGGAGCGAAGTCGACCCACCGGATCGAGATATAGGTGGTGCGCTTCACGAAGAACCAGTACAGCAGGATCCCCGTGACCATCCCGATCGAGATGACCGCGCCCCAGGCTGCTCCGGCCACTCCGAGCCCGGCCCAGTAGATCAGGACAGGGTCGAGGACCATGTTCAGGATCGACGAGGCGACCATTGCGTACATGGTCCGCTTCGAGTCCCCCTCGGCGCGGAGCACGGCGTAGCCGATGTTCACGAAGAGGAAGAGCACGGTGCCGGCAAAGATAACCCGAGCGTACTCTGCAGCGAGTCCGGCAGTCGCGCCCGCGCCGAAGAGGGCTGCAATCGGTTCGGCCAGCAGCACGAACGGGACCGTGATAACGGCCGCGATTCCGAGGACCAGCAGGAATGCGTGCACCGCCGCGTTGTTTGCTCCGGGCCTGTCGCAGGCGCCTATCCGCCGGGCGATCGTCGATGTGACCCCGGCGCCGAGACCGCTCCCGAGCCCCATCAGGACCATGAAGAGCGGTGTGACGAACCCGACCGCGGCCATCGCGTCCGCTCCGAGCCCGGATACCCAGATCGCGTTCACGATGTTATAGCTCGACATCAGGAGCATGGCCGCGATCATCGGAGCCGAGAGGCGGATGATTGCGGTCTTCGGGTCGCCACGGAGGAGGGCGACGCCGGCCGTCTCAGGCTGGCGCGGAAGGCACTCGCTCTTGAGGTCGGCGGGTTCACTCATGGCAGCGTCCTCCGTCGGCACAGCTTCCCACCATCCTGGAAAGAAGGGACCGGAGCATCGCCTGTTCGTCTGCGTCGAGCCGATCTGCGACTGTAGCCTCCCACTCGCGGCCGAACCGGGCGATCTCGGGAACGATCCGCTCGCCCTCGGCGGTCAGGAAGAGCCGGACAGCCCGCCGGTCGGCGGGATCGGTCTCGCGCCGGATGAACCCGCCCTCCTCCAGTCGGCGTGCTGCCCGTGCGATCGCACCCTTGTCGACGCGGAAGTGACGCGCGAGCGCCTCCTGCGTGACGTTCTGGCAGACGGAGAGACTGAGCATGACGGGGGCCTGTCCGGCGGAGAGCCCGAACGGGCGCAGACGCTCGTTCAGGGTGGCATAATAGTGCTGGAGCACGATCCCGAGGAGTCGTGCCAGCGGCATTTCGTCGGACATGGTATCTCGAATGTGAGAATAGAATGGAACCGGCGAAGAGATAAATGTTGATGACGCAACAGTTGATAAATCAACGTCTGCCGCCCCGTCAGCCACCTCCGCCCGGGGGCGCCGATCACAAAGGGCATGCGTGGGAGGACAGCTACCCCTCTTCGTGAGACGGCCCCCCATCCCTTCGTCGCTCTCCTCGCCACGGGTTGCACCCCGCCCGCTGTCCTCTGACGCAACGCCGTCTGCACCACCGACAGCGTCCGCGGTACCTGCCTGAAGGAACATTACAGCCAGCGTTCGAGCCCGCTCTGGTCGAGGTCGGGCCCGGCGCCCTTTCTGATCAGCAACTCCTGCTCCCGCGCGAACCCGAGGGCCGCTGCCGAGACGGCGCTCCAGCCGAGCACCGGGAGGGCACGGTCCGCGTAACGCACGATGCGGTACATCACGGGCTCCTCCGGTGTCGATGCCGGGTGAAAACCGAAGACGAGCGCGTGCTTCGACCCGGTGAAGAGCTCGAAAGCAGGAGACCCCAGAGCCGATGGGGCGAACTGCGTGATCGCCCGCGTCCGGGCTCCCTCCCGGTCGAGCTTGAAGAGCGCCTTCGCCCCGTGCCGGCCCGCAACCACAGGGCACGCGTCGAAGGGGTGGCGTTCGAGGAGTGGAAGGCAGGCGTCGTCGTCGATGTCGAGGCAGGCTGCCCGGTATCCGTCAGCAGTCGGATAGTTCATGTCGACCGAGATCGAGACCGCCTCCGGTCCCCAGAGCCGCACTCCTGGCATTTGCCAGAACCGGCGGACTCGCTCGAGGCGTTCGGGGGTCGGCAGGTGAAACGAGTCGCGGACGACCGCGCCGAAGCGGTCCCGGCCGTACATTGCGCGTAGCACGGCCGGTGCCGGGGGCGTGCCCCCGTAGAGGCCGCGGCTCGAGATCGCTCCGATCGGGGCCTTGGAACAGGGGCGACAGGGAACCGGGACGAGCCCGTTGGCTTCGAACCAGTCGAGCACAGTTCCGGCGCGGTACGGCCTTTCGGTCATGGCTGCGGGACTCGTGAAGACCGGTCGACGGGAACTCTGAAAAATATGAAGGTCGTCGGGCATCCCGTGCGGATCACGGGCCCGACCATCGCCCCCGATTCTCCCCGCCGCCTCCGGCGGGTGCTCTGGCGCTCTCCTCCTTATTCGGCTTGGCACCCGGGGCCGCAGAACTCCGCCCCGCCCGCGAGCGACATCTCGACCCTCAGTTCGGCCTCGGTCACACTCCGCTGGAGGTCCGTGTCTACCACGATGCCGTCGTCGCTGACCGCGTAGACCTCGCCGTTGCAGATGAACATCTGCATCCGCGGGTCGAGCCGGTCGTACACGGCCGCATCCCTCGGCCCGAGCAGCAGCCCCCTATCCCACGCCCACGCGAGGACCTCGGCATAGTCGGTCTCGCGCCAGTCCGCGCCCGGCGCGTCATCGCCGGGTGCGTACCACGCGTGCTTCCGCTGGTGATCGAGCCGGAGTATGAGGTCCGCCTTCCCTTTTGTATCACCTCCGGCAAGACGCTGGCTCATCTCATTATCGCCGGCGAAGAGCTCGGCAGCGTCCTCCCTGGCGAGGTCGCGCACGAGCTGCTGCCCGTCTGTAGTCCATTCGGTCCGCACCATGATTATTCCGGCTTGTCCTCTGCGGTCCCGCTATATGGTCTTTTCTCCCGTGGAGGAACTAAAAAAAAGAGAGAAATATTCAGCCGACCGGGTACCAGCGGCCCGCGAAGGAACCGAACGAGGACCCGGGGCGGATAGTTCCGAACGCGGAGCGGGAGCGCGAGCCTGTCCCTGTGGTTACGGTCGCCTGAGCGCCTCTCGAGCTCCGCTTCACCAGGAGCGGCGAGACCTTTCGCTGGCCGAACCGGCTCGCGGTGGTGGTGGCGGCCGGCGCAACCGTCGGCTCGGTCACGACGACAGCGGGCGTGCCGATCACGCCGACCGGGATCGTCGGGATTATCTGCGTGGGCTGGACCGCGCCGGGTGTCGCGATCGGGCCGAGTGGGGTGATACCACCCTGACCCGGCTGGGGGAGCGGCGGGATCGACTTCGCCGCGATCTGCGGCATCGCCGGGAGGGCGTACGGTGTCGAGGCCCGGTTCAGGATGTACGTGTTGCCGGTCCCTTCCTGGTTCAGCACCTCGATCATCGGCCCGTAGCCGGTGATGTCGAAGTACGAGTTCGAGACCGAGTGGTGGTACTGCGCGTCGTGGTAGTACCAGCCGATGCCCGACTGCGTCGGTGCTCCGCCGTCGACGGCCTTGCCGCCCATATTGATCTGCTGGAAGTTCTCGAGCCGGATGTTGGTGCCGAATGCACCCCAGAAGGCCCACTCTTTCGCGTCCTTGGACCAGCAGTTCCTGAGGGTGATGTCCGTGCAGCCCTTGACGATCTTGAACCCGTACGTCGACCCGATATCGACGCAGCCGTCGAAGGTCGTGTTCGACCCGTCGTGGGCGAAGAAGCCCGCATTCTTGTTGTTCTCCGAGACACAGTTCTTCAGGACGGAATTGCGGTGGATGTAGTAGCCCGAGAGGTAGGAGTCCCGGTATGGCGGGTCGGCCGGCTTGCGCTGGCCGTTGTTGCGGCTGATGCAGTTCTCCATGTAGAAATTCTTGGTGCCGAGGTAGAAGCCGGGCTCGCAGTGGAACCCGTTCTCCCAGTTGTCCTCTGCGAGGCAGTTGATCAGCTGCACGTTTTCGAGGGCGTTCGACTCCTGGATGTCGAACCCGCACGAGAAGTCGGAGTTCGAGCCGTCAGCCATGCTGTAGCCGCACCGGATCGCCTGGCAGTCGAGGAACTTGAGGTTCCTGATCGTCCAGTCCTCGGTTCCCTCCTGCTGTCCCTCTTTCACGGCCGCGTTCATGTTGAACCCGTGGGTGTTGCAGTCGATCGCCTTGCAGTTCTTGAAGGTGATGTCGCCGACCCCGGGGTTGTCGACCCAGATGAAGTACATCCCGTTACCCCCTGCCGGTTGCCGGGTGCCCGCGATGTCCACGTTCGTGACCGTGACGTCCTCGATCGTGATGTCGTGCGTCCGGATCAGGAAGGATCCCATGCCGCGGAGGGTGAAGCCCTTAATGTAGATGTTCGGCTGGTAGCAGTGGATGGGATTGAAATACTGGGTCGGGTTGTAGACGTTGATGACGGTCCGATCTTCACCCGCGCCGATCAGGTTGGAATTACCGGTCGGATAGATCCAGTTCGCAGTCTTGAAGATCCCCTCGGTCAGCTGAACAGTTCCGCCTCCGGGCGGCAGCATATTGAACGCTTCGTTGATCTGCGGTTCGTCAGTAAGCCCGTCGCAGATGATCTGGGCCTGTGCCTTGGACGCTGCGCTCGCGTCGGCTGCAGCGACGATGATAGTCGGTCCCGCCGCCGCCGCGTGCAGGGGAAGGAGCATCAGGCAGAGACCGATCAGCAGCAGTATTGCAGTTATGGTTTTCATCTGGATCACATGCGCTGCCTCGAGCGCCGTATGATCCAGTTTGGCCATCCAAGCTAGATAACCCCATCGGTGAGGAAAAATCGGCGGAGGAGGCGGGAATTTCCGGATAGGCCGGCAATCAGGGTCTTTTCGGGATAGGCATCGAAGCATTCCGGTCGCATCCGGCCGCCGGAAAGACCGCAGGAGCGACACTCTGCCGTGGCGGCGGACATGACCGTCGCGCGCTTTGAAATCGGCCAAATTTCCGAAACCGGGATGTATCACCGCACGAGGGGGAAAGAAAGACATAAACAACGTCTGCAGTGACCGCTCCGGCTATATGTCAGGACAACGAATACCATTAAGGATGCAAGGAGTCACACCGTACCTTCTGCTTGCCATGCTCGGAGCCGCAATCGCGGGGGCCGGGTTCGTCGCCGCGGGCACGGGCGGTACGGCCTCCCATAGCCCGGACCTCGGGTTCTACCTCTCGGCCAAGGCGCGTTCGGGCGAGCTTGTGGACCCGGCGATCTCCCTCGCAGCCGGTATCACCGATCGTCCCGGACAGGAGCGCGCGCTCGTCTATGCCGCTGTCCGCGACATGGCCCGGTCGGCTGGAATCCCCGGTACGGCCGAGAGAGCGATTGCCGCTTTCGAGTCGCTCCGATCGAACGTTCCGGTTCCGGGGTCGCACTGAGATGCACCGGGAATCCGGCACAATTCTCTCTCGATCCAGATCCTTGATATAACTATTTCGTTTTTGTAACAGCGTTATACACACGTTTCGACAGATTAATTGGAACCATCGGCGATCCTTCTCCATGGATGCCCCCATGCGTCTCCTCGTGATCGCCGTGCTTGTCGCGGCCCTGCTCGCCGGCACGGCGACGGCCACCCGATCCGCTCCGCTGATCGTGAACCACACCTCGACCGACCTCTCGGCCATCCCTGCCTCCGCGGTCGCGAACGCGTCGGCGAACCTGCACATCGCCTACGGCCACACCTCGCACGGCTCGCAGCTGATCAGCGGCATGGCCGGTCTCGCCGATCCGACAACGTTCACCGGGGCACCCCTGCCGTCAGGGAGCTACGCGTTCAACGACGGCGGGACCGACGGCGCGCTCGACGTGGATGATTACTTTGTCGACGGCGACCTCGGCAACCCGGACTTCTCGACGTGGGCCTCCAGGACGCGCACGTACCTGAGCCGGCCCGAGAACCATGACGTCAACGTCGTCATGTGGTCGTGGTGCGGCCAGGTCTCATGGGCATCCGAGGCGGATATCACCACCTATCTCTCGCTCATGGACGGGCTCGAGCAGGAGTTCGACGAGGTCACGTTCGTGTACATGACCGGCCATCTCGACGGGACCGATGTGTCGGGGAACCTGAACCTGCGGAACAACCAGATCCGTGACTGGTGCCGGAGCCATAACCGGGTCCTCTACGACTTCGCCGACATCGAATCGTACGACCCCGACGGGAACGGCTACCTCGCGCTCGGCGCCAACGATGCGTGCGACTACAACGGGGGCAACTGGGCGCTGGCCTGGCAGAACTCCCACACCGAGAAGGTGGACTGGTACAGATGCGATCCCGCCCACACCCAGCATCTGAACGGGAACCTGAAGGCGTACGCGGCCTGGCAGCTCTTTGCACGGCTCGCGGGATGGGGTGCCGCTCCGACAGTGACAGTGACAGCGACACCGACGCCCGCGATCACGCCGGCGACGATCCCGGGCGTAGTCGAAGCCGAGGATTACGCCAGCGGCGGCGAGGGCGTCGCATACCACGATACCGAAGCTGCGAACCTCGGCGGGGCGTACCGGACGGCCGAGGGCGTCGATATCGAGTCCCTGCCCGGTGGCGGGTATTCGGTCGCCTATATCAGGAACGGCGAGTGGCTCGGCTATACCGTTGCCCCGAACAGGACGGCCGTCTATCGCCTCAGCGCCCGTGTCGCCTCGCCGAACGCGATGGCGCGGATGGAAGTATCCGTGGATGGCGCGCCGGCCTTTACGATCGCCGTGCCGAACACCGGGGACTACGAGTCCTTCGCGGAGGCCGAAGCCTCCGAGCAGGTGCGGCTGACGGCCGGCTCGCACAACCTCACGGTCGGGTTCCCCGTCGGATACATGAACCTCGACTGCTTCACCGTTCTGGCCGTCCGGCCCGTTGGCATCCAGGGCGGCGACATCCCCCTCGACGCGGACGGCGACGGACTGTACGAGGATGCGAACGGCAACGGCCGGGCGGATTTTGCGGACGTGGTGCTCTTCTTCAACCAGATGAGCTGGATCGCGGCGAACGAGCCGGTGGCCGCGTTCGATTTTAACGCGAACGGCCGGCTCGACTTCGCCGACGTCGTCTGGCTCTTCAACCACCTCTGAGAGTTTGGGAGCTTTCTCTTTTTCTCTCTCCAAATCGGTTCTGCAGGTAGTATTGATGACGAGATCGGGCACGGCACCGCGCCCGAGCGCACCCGCGTAACGGAGCTGGAAGAGGGACGGACCATCCCTCGGCGGAGAAACCGACCGATGCGGCTTCCTTTCGCCGGGGATCCCGGTGACCGACGAGCCGACTTGGCGTCGCACGATCGGCGCCGGTCCCACCTTCCAAACATATTTATCCCCGATCGCCGATGGGTTGGCGTATGAAGGAACTGAAGCGCTCGCGCACGGACCGGATGGTCGCCGGAGTCTGCGGGGGGATCGGCGAATACCTTGAGATCGACCCGAACGTGATCCGCCTCATCTGGGTGGTCGTCACGGTCTTCACGGTCGGGACCGGCGTGCTCGCCTACCTCCTCGCCTGGCTTGTCATTCCCGAGGAGGCACCGCTCGAGACACAGACCGGATCCGCCGACACCGGCATGCCGACCGGCGCGGGGACTACCATCGAGATCGAGCCGGACCGGAACCGCTAGAGCACTGCCCGACGGCTGTGGCGGCTGCGGGCTCTGCGCCGGAGCCTTCCACCTCCCGTTCCTCCTTCCTCCGGAAGACGGCGGTTGCCGCGTTCTCAGTCGACTTCTCCCGCGTCCACGAGTCGGTACGGGAAGCCTTCTCCCTTTTTCATCGGTAGCGTCAGGTCTACGCGGGAGCGATCGTTGATGCCCCCGTGGAAGGGAAAGCCCCGTATGGGGGTGGAGGCTGTTCGCCCCCAAAAGGGGCTCCTGCGATGCGGCGTTGACTCGGGGAAGTCCTGTCTCATGCGTACGCGGGAAGCAGCGGTTGAAGATGCGCCGGTGTCCGCGATGCCCCCGGCGGAAGGTGCGGGTGCGGCTTTTTTCGCGCGATCAGAGGTCTCATATAATCCGGCTCCCAACCTCTTCAGTGTCATGGACCGCTCCCCCCGCACGGCGGCCATCGTCGTGCTCGCCCTCCTTCTCCTCTCCGCAGCCACGCTCATGGCCGGATGCACGCAGCAGCAACCCCTGACGGTCAAGCTCACCGATCATCCGACCTACGGCAAGATCCTGACCGACTCGACGGGCCGATCGCTGTACATCCTCGCCCGCGATGTCCCGAATACGGGCGCCGTCGCCAACCTCGGCGATGTCGGCCGCTTCTACCCGCCGTTCTACGCCGAGAGTGTAGCCAGCGGAAATGGGATCAACATCTCGGAGTTCGGTCACATTACCCGTGCCGACGGAAAGCAGCAGACCACCTTCCGCGGGTGGCCGCTCTACTATTATATCAACGACAAGACACCCGGTGATGCCAAGAGCCAGGGCGCCAACAATATCACGTTCTTGGCCAAGCCCGACTACACGGTCATGGTCCGGGAGAACGTCACAATGGGCGTCTATCTGTCGGACACTGCCGGGGCTGCGCTCCTTGCCCGGGCCAACGATACCGGCGCCGTGTCGACGCCGGGGTACGCCCCGTTCCGGGCCTCGCCGCTTGTCGGCCCGTCGCCGCTCGTGCAGGCCGCCGACTTCGGCGAGGCGACGGGTCCGTCGGGCGATGTGCAGACGACTTTCCGGGGCCAGCTGCTCTACGTTTCCAGTGACAAGGTCCGCCCTGGCGCGATCCCGCAGAATACCAGCGGGTATCACACCGTCATCCTCGCTTCCGGAGGAACGCTCACCGACGCCGTCGAGGCTCCGACAGCGGCCCCCAGCCCCTCGCCGACCACCGCGGAAGCCAGCACCGCCGCGACGACTGTCCCGGTCACGACCACCGAGGCAACGGCTTCGACGGGATCCCGGGACGACGCGTACACCGGCGGGGAGTATACGCCGACGCCGTTCCAAACGGTGGAGGTGATCAGCCAGAGCACGGAGAGCACGACCCCGGCATCGACATGGACCCCCGTCTCGACCGGCGGAGCCACCCCCCTGCCGACTGTCTCTCTCCTTCCGACAACCCAGTTGCCGGCGACTCCCACCGTGCCCGTGACCAACCGCACGACTGCGGCCCGAACAACGACAGTTCCTACGACGAAGACGCCGACGACATCCCACACGACGGCGCCCACCTCGATTCCGACCACGAAGACGACGACCGTGCCCGTTACCACCGTCCCGGCGACCACCGTCCCGGCGACCACCGTTCCCTCGACGAAGACGCCGACGACGCTCCCCCTGCCGTTCCCGATTACCACGCTGCCGCCCAATCCGGCCGCCTCGACGTAGAGCGGGAACGGAAGCTGACCTCTCCAGTTGCCCGGCGACATCGCCGGGCAATGTCGTGCTGCAAATATCTATTATTCACCCAGCAGAGCCCCTTCTGTCGATAGCAGCAGATCGACAGGGGGAGAGACGCGATGGGGGAGAAGACCACGGTCGGAGCGCTGGTGCATGCGCTTGTCAACGGCACCACGTACCAGATGCTTGACGCGGCAGAGGAGATCGGCAGAAGAGGAGAGGGCGCCGTGCTCGCAATTGCGCCCCTGCTCCGTTCGGTGCACCGGGAGACCCGGTGGCGGGCCGCTGTCGCGATGGAGCGGATCGGACCGCCCTCGGTCGAGGCCCTGATGATCGCGGCCGGGGATCGGGACTGGCGCGTCCGGATCCCTGCCATCTGGGCGCTCGAACACATCGGTGACGAGCGGTCCATCCCGTCACTGATCCAGAACCTACTTGGTTCGAACGAGTGCTGCCGCTGGATGGCCGCGGCCGCGCTGAACCGTATCGGAGACGACGATATCCGCCAGACGGTGGAGGAGGTGTTCGTGGCGGACCCGTTCGGGCGCGGGGTCATCGAAGAGCTGATCGAAGGCAGCTGATCAGTACAGGGTCGTTCAGGCCGCCCGGGAGGCCTCTTACCCATCCCGGCCTTTTCTTTCGAGACGGCAATCGGCGGATGCCGCCGCATCGGCGCAAGCGATCCTGATCGATAGCGGCTCAGGATGTCGACGGAGGACCATCTCCGAGCACGGCCTTTACCCGGCCCACCCGGCCGTCGACGAGCCGGACCTTGATCCCATGAGGATGGGTCGCCGACCGTGTCAGGACCGCCGCCACGACGCCCTCGACCGTTCTGCCCGTCTGCTGGTCCTGTTTCTGTACGATCGCCACCCGCACCCCTGGCCGGATAGCGCCCCGTTGCCGCCCATCGTTGATCATATCTACCTTGCCTCCGCGCAGGCGTTCAGCACGGCCTCAACCAGCGCGAGAACCCCCTCGACCCCCACGAACGGCATGGCCGCGAGCCGCCATCGACCGCGAATGGGCTGAGTGACGGGGACGAACGCGGCCCCGGGTCGGAGCCGCTGTTCGAATGAAGAGCCGAGGACCAGGTCGGGTTGAGCCCGGTTGAGAATCTCCTCGGCGCTGCCCAGGTCGTCGGCCCGGACCGCCTTCCATTTCACGCCGGGGGGAACAGCGTCCCGGTACCCGAGGACGAGGCAATCGGCGCCGAGGTAGTGGTCGAGGAGCCGGGCGGCTGCGGCAATATACGCCCCCTCGCCGAAGAGCGCGGCGCGGGGCGGTTCGTGGCTCCGAAGATATTTGTCGCAGGCCCGGACGCAGCGTTCGTCGGCTCCGGCGCACTCGGCTTCGATGGCGGCGACGTCGATCCGGTCGTCGCGGTCCGAGAGCCGGTCGAAGGTCGCGAGCACCGCATCGAGACCGAGCAGGTTGCCGGCGCGCTCTCCGGGCCCCGCAGCGAACGCAGGATTCGCGACGACTGAGACGGGGGCTGCCTGCGAGAGCGACTCGAGCTGCCCCCCGGCATACCGGACAGTCGGCGAAGCGCCGGCGATCCGCAGAAGACGCTCGCACTCGTGGAGGTTTCCGCGGGCGAACGGATCGAGGGGGGAGAGCCCGTCGATCCCGACACCCTCGGCCACATCGTCCACGACCGGTCGAAGCGCTGCGATCGCGCACGCGTGGCCTGCCCATACATCCCCGAGGAACCCAGGGGCGTCCACGACCGTGACGGGCAGGTCGATGAGGGCCCCGGCCAGGTCCTCTCCGGCGAGCCCGGGCACGCACGTATTCACGAGCGCGACCGCGCGGTGGCGGTGAAGCATGGCCTCGACTGTCGTGCGAGCCCGCGTCTCCGTGCCGAGAACCGCGTCTTCGCCCGAGAGGTCCGTGCAGCCGAGGTCGACCCGGAGGAGGGACGACGGGTAGAACCAGCAGCCCGAGGAGCCGTGCACCGCCACCCCGAGCCCGTCGTAGCTCGAGAGGGCCGCGACCGCACCGACCATGGCGCAGGGGACGAGCGGTCCTGCGCGGCAACGGCTGCTCAGAGCAATCGCCCCCAGCGTGAGAGGAGCCGGCCGATCCCGGCCGTCCCGACCGGTGCCGGGTCGGGAACCGGGACCGGGATACCCGACGGGTGGACGATCATACCGAGCGCGTCCGCGACCTCCACAGCCCACCGTGAGGTGGCGGGAAGGCTGATCCGTGACCCCGAGAGGTCACCGAATCTGGCGAGCACGGCGTCCTGATGCGCGGCCTCGGCCTCGCAGGCCGCAGTCGCGTCGAGCCCGAGAGCCCTGCCCACGTCCAGGATAAATGCGAGCGTTGCCGTGAGCCCGACCGGGAACCCGCGGATGCGCGGGGTCTGCGGCCGGACCGGGAACCCGGCCGCGAGCGCCTCCAGCCCGGGCTCCCGCAGCACCAGGAGATCGGCCTTGGGAAGGAGGCCGAAGAGCGCGGTCGGCGTCTCGCGGACGAACCTGAGTCCGATCCCGAGGTCGAGGCGGCCGAGGAGGCGACCGAGCTCGGCTGCATGCGAGTCGGCCTCGTACTCGAGGTTCTTCTCCCCGACAAGAGCGACCACGGCGCCCTCATCCAGATCGGGGGTCGGCAGGCGGGCAGAGAGCGCCGCGTAGGCCTCGAGCGCAGCCCGTTCTCCCTCGTAGAACCCCCCGCCCAGGAAGCCTCCTGCGGGAACAACCACGACCGGAACGGACCGGACCCGCTCAGCGACCGCAGCACAGTCGTCGCCGATCGCCTCGGCCACGCAGGTCGAAAGGACCGCTATCGATCCTGGCGAGTGCGTTGCGGCCTCGTCGAGCGCCTCGTCGAGCGCGTCCTCGCCTCCGAAGATCACCTCCGTCTCGCCGAGATCGTCCGAGAGCAGGATCGGCAACCGCGAGCCGGGCCGGTCGAGGAGCGCGGTCAACAGAAGCGAAACATGGTGGTGGGAGCAGCCTGAAGGGCCGTGGACGATGGTGACCCCGTCGGCCACCGCGGACGCGACCGAGAGCGCACCCGCGAGTGTGCAGCCGTCAGAGCGTGGTGTACTCGAGGGCGAGGGATTCGAGCTCATTCTGGGTCAGAGGTCGCGGTATCGAGAGATCGGTATTTCCGAGCACGTCGTCGGCGAGCCGGCGGTAGACCGCGGCCTGTGCCGAGTCCGGGGCGTACTCGATCACGGTCCTGCGGTGGAGCTCGGCGAGCTGGACAACGCGGTCCCGCGGGATCGCGGCGATAAGGCGCGACCCGATCGCGTCGGCGAACGCACGGACCAGTTCCTCCTCCCGCTCCATCCCCTTCGCGTTCAGGATCACGCCCGCGAGTCGGCAACGGCACCGCGGCCGCTCGGCGAGGCGCGCGATCGCCTTCGCGATGTTGTTGGCCGCATACAGCGACATCAGCTCGCCCGAGCTGACAAGATAAACTTCCTCGGCGTAGCCCTCGCGCATGGGCATGGCAAAGCCGCCGCAGACGACGTCGCCGAGGACGTCGTAGACGATCACGTCGGCCTCGAGCGCGCCGCGCTCCTCGAGGAGCTGGAAGGTCGCGATGATCCCGCGCCCCGCGCACCCGATCCCGGGCTCGGGCCCGCCGGCCTCAACGCATCTGACGCCGGCGTATCCGGTCCTGACCACGTCCTCGAGGGCGACGTTCGCCGCGCCGCGCTCCCGCACCAGGTCGAGCACGGTCGGCAGGGGCTCGCCGTGCATCAGCATCCGGGTGGAGTCGTGCTTGGGGTCGCAGCCGACCTGGAGGACCGATCGCCCTCCCTCTCCGAGCGCGGCCGAGAGGTTCGCCGAGGTCGTCGACTTGCCGATACCTCCCTTGCCGTAGAGGGCGATCTGCTTCATCCCTCTGCCGTTTGATGCACGGGCGGTTCAACCTTTCCGAAGTTAACGCAGGTCCGGTTGCGTTACCCGTGATGGGGACTGCGTTCGAGACGCACGCACCATCCCCCGCTCCGGCACTCACTCGTGGATCATCACGAGCTCCATCTTGAACCGACTCGTCGCAAACACCGCGTGCGGCACGTTCGCGGGCATGATGATCAGCTCCCCCTCGCCGAGGGCGAACTCCTGCTCGCGAATGGTCACGCGGGCCGTCCCCTCGAGCACGGTCACGATCGCGTCGTATGGGGCCGTGTGCTCGGAGAGCCCCTGCCCCTCGTCGAACGCGAAGAGCGTGATCGTTCCCGTGGGCTTGAAGACGAGCATGCGCGAGACGACCGCGCCGGGCTGGTAGTCGACGAGCCCCCGGAGCGGTACAACCGTTCCCGCCTCAAGCCCCCTCTGTGGATCGGCCATGGGCGATGGAGTCGTTGCAGCATGTTAAAAACATGATCCCCGCGATCACCGCCGGCCCTCGAGAGCCCTCACAGCCCCGGGCAGCCCGTTCCGGATCTCGGCCTCGCCGAAGAACGCCCGGCCGTCGGCGACGGCCTCGGGCAGGCCCCGCGGCGTGACGTTGAGAGCCTGGTTCACTGCGGCATATCGGCTTGCATTCGTCTCGTTTCCGTAGGTCTCGATCTCCTCGAACCGGACCTCGGGGTGATCGCGGGCCAGCTCGTCGACGAACGGGGTGACGGCATGGCAGGCGTGGCACCCCTCGCCCCAGAAATAGAGGACGTCCGCCGTCTCGCCGGCGATCGGAGCGGGCGCCGGGCCGGCCGATCCGACGGGGGTCAGGCACCCTGCCGTGAGGAGGACTAGGAGGGCCGATCCCGCCAGCCACCACGAGCGTCGCACGGTCATCACCCTCAGATCGCCGAGCCCGCGGCCAGAACGGCGAAGAGGATCAGGTCGTATGTGGCGTGGGTGATGGCAGACGTCGTGGTGTTCGCTCGCCTCCGGATCCAGGCGAAGGCGAGCCCTGCGAGGAAGACCGAGACGAGCCCGTCCCACGAGTACTGCCATGCATGGAGCGCGGCGAAGAGGAGGCTCGGAAGGACCATGCCGAAGACCGGCTGGAGTACGCCTCGGACTGCGAGTTCCTCGCCGACACCGGCCGAGACTGCGGCCGTGACCGCCCCTGCGGGGGTCAGCATGCCCGAGAAGAGCAGGCGGTACGCGGCCTGGTCCGTGACGGGCCATCCCAGTGCGCCCCAGACGGCCGAAATCGCCCGATCCACGAGACCGAAGACCACGACGAGGACCACCGCCATGCCGAGAGCGAAGAGGATCTGCCGCGCCGTCGGCCGGACGAAAGCAAGCCGTTCGAGGGCTTCGGCGAAGTTTCGCCGGACGAAGAGCCCGACCACCAGGAAGGAAGCGTAGATGATGAAGAGAAGGGAGTAGACCTCGGACCGCGCCAGTTCGTCGGGATTTCCGAAGGCCCCGCTCCCGAGCAGGTTCGCAGAGAGGAGCGGCGGAGCGCCGTTCACGATTAGGGGAACGGGGGGGATCAGGATCAGGGCGAGCACGAGCACGAGCGCGACCGCCTGGACGAAGGAGGCGGGGTCGAGGGGCAGGAACCGGGCGAGCCGCTGCCGGAATGGCGGGAGAAGCCCGACAAACGAGACGAGTCCGAAGAGGGACCCGAGCCCGAGAAGCGCGAGCGCGGTCGGCGCGATCCCGGATGGCAGCGTCCCCGCCTCGATCGTTCCGAGCGGCACGACCGCGATGATGCCGAACGCCAGCGAGACGAGGACCAGGGAACCGACGATCCCGAGCAGGATCACTGCGGTCAGATATCGGAGGGGGCGGGAGCCCTCCGCCAGGTACGCCGCCATGGCAAGAATGACGAACGGCGCAACCTGAAGCGCACCGGCACCCAGGAGGACGAGCTCGCCGCCGGGATCGCTGCTTGACAGGAGGAGGAGCCCGATTGCGACCACGGCGGCGATCGTCCCGACGAGGAGCCCCCGGTACCCGGTCCTGGCAGCCGACGGTCTCCTATCCTCATCTGGCGAGGGCTCCTCGGGGTGCATACTGGAAATAGTGACTCGGGATATTTCTCTCTTCGCCCCCGAAAAGTCCCCCGATCCCCTCTCGAATCGCCGTGCGCCCAGGGGGCGCAGACGTGGATGAGATGGCGGCACTTCATGGACGGAAGCGGGCGACACAGTCCTCCGTGCGGCCTCGATATTCTGAGAAACGGCCTTAAAGCCCCGGGGTGATAGGAGACGGGTACGGAACGGAGATGCGGCCCGATTGTCGCACCCGTCCTGTTGGGACTGTGTATCAGGTGCCCCCGGTGGCTGGGAGATCCGTCTGGCGGGTGAGAGATGAATATTTGCCGTGCGACGTTGCCCGGCAATTATGATGAGCATAAGGTCCCCCTTCGCTTCTCCCATTCCCCGAAGGCCGTGCGACCAGCCTCCATCCATCCCGATTACACCTGTCGTCCGCGATGGCCGGCCCGCGGAACCGTCGGTTCCGGGGGAGCTCCGTCACTGTGGCAGAGCGAGAAGTGAACGAGACGAACCATAAGAAGAGGGGACGGACGCAATCGGAAGGTGCGGCCCCCAGCAGTGCATCCGCCCCGCAACCCTGTACCGGCTTCCCGGCAAACATATCGTCACCGGGGACCGGCTTGAGTGTTTGCCAGACGATATTGCCGTGCAATTACGTTGAGCATTAACTCGCCGGAACGGTCTCCGATCGCACGACGATCCCGAAGACAGCCGTAGCACCCAGCACGACGAGGGCGGCACCCACGAACCCGGCTGTATATGAGCCGGCCGCAACCAGGAGGCCGACCGCAACCGGGCCCGCGGCCTGCCCGATGTCCATGATTGTGGACATCACGCCGAGCGCAGTGCCGCGCCCCCGTTCCGGAGCGACATCGGCCACGAAGGCCTGTGTCGCGGCCTGGGCGACCGAGAGACCGACGCCGAAGACGGCGGAGAGAGTGAGCAGCCCCTCCCAGTCGGTCGCGAACGGCAGGAGTGCGGTCGCACCGGCAGAGAGCAGGAGCCCTGTCAGGATCGGCCGGCGTCGTCCCCTGGCGTCGGAGAGACGCCCGAAGAGAGGGCGTGAAACCGTCCGTATTCCGACCTGTGCCGCGAAGAGCAGGCCGATGATGGTCGGCGCGACCCCGATGGAGAGGGCGTAGAGCGGAAGAAACGCCTCGATCGCGCCGAATGCGAAGTACTGACCGGCCTCCGCGATCGACGTCGCGAGGATCGTCGGCGTCGCGACGCCTCCCTTCTCCATACCCGTTTCCGTGGAGCCGTCCTCGCCGCCGGTCGGCCCGGGCTCCCGCAGCGGCCACATGCCGGCAAGCACGCCGACGCCGGCAACGGCAGAGGCCAGGTAGACCCACTCCCACGATCCGACGGCGATCAGCGCACCGCCGATAGCGGGAGCGATAGCCCGCCCGGCGAGCTGCGCCGAAGAGAAATACCCGAGCCGTTCCCCGCGACGGACCGGAGCGACATCCGTGATATATGCCGACGCCACCGGCCCGAAGACCGCGGTTGCAAGGCCGTGGTAAGCCCTGACCAGCGCGAGCTCGGTGGGGGACGTGACGAACAGGTAGAGGAACGGCGCAGTCGCGAAGACGATTCCCGAGAAGAGCAGGAGCGGCCGCCGGCCGAACCGATCGGAGAGCCGGCCGGCGAGCAGGCTCGTCGCGATCCCCGTTACGGTCGAGGCCGCTGCGATGAGTCCGATCGCCGCCGGGTCCGCCCCGAGCGACTGCGCGAGCAGGGGTAGGACCGGATTCTTCGCGATGGTCGAGGAGAAGATCGCGGCGCCGCCCACGAACGAGAGAATGAGAAAGAGGCTGACGGGTCGCGCTCCAGTCCCGTCCGTCATGAACCTGTCTCCGGGAACGCTGAGGGGGAGATTTGAACTCCCGAGGCGCAAAGCACCACAGGCTTTCCAGGCCTGCGCCTTACCGGACTAGACTACCTCAGCAGAACAGACAGGGGATCGGGTTGACCCGGGACACTCTTAAGCTTATGCCCCCGCCTCCGTCGTCCGGTCGTCGTGGTTGAGGTCGGAGGTCGAGAGCTGTCTTGCTGTCGATCGCTCACTTCGCCTTTCGCGTCCAGCCCCGCGGATACGTCCCCGGGGCCATGAAGACCGTCTCGGGGGCTGCCACGAGCCCGGTCTTTCCGGGTGCGGTTGCCTCGCTCGAGACGAGGGTGCGGGCGAGTGCGACGAGCTCCCCCGTCCGCGTCACGAGCGCGACGGTCTCGCCGGCTCGAAACGGCGGCATCTCCTCGACGCCGACCCCGGCAAGCGCGGCTCCGTGGCAGATCGCATCCACGGCACGGTCGCGAATCACGACCGCTTTGAGGTCCGGGACCGCAGCCTCGACCGGCAGGATTATCGCGTCGAGGGCGGAGCGATCGCCCTCCGAGGCCCGGACGGCCGCGTCCTTGAGGGCGTGGAGCGTGACAGCGTCGCCCTCGCCGAACGCGCCCGACCGGGTCCGACGGAGTTCGATCATCTGGCCGCCGCAGCCGGCCACGATCCCGAGGTGGTGGCAGAGCGAACGGATGTAGGTCCCTGCCTCGCAGGTCACCCGGAAGAGAACGAGACGGCCCTGGATATCCAGAATCTCCAGCGCGTGGATCCGGCGGATCCGCAGCTGCCGTTTGACCGCCGATCGCCGGGGCGGGCGCTGATAGATCCGGCCCACGAACTCCTCCGCGACCGCGCGTATCCGGGTTTCGTCGACGTCGCTGTGGAGCCGCATCAGGCAGACGTACTCCTTCTCGTGCTTGAGCAGGAGGCGAGCGAGCCGGACCGCGCGGCCGAGCATCACCACGAGCACGCCCGAGACCATGGGGTCGAGCGTGCCCGCGTGCCCGACGTCGACGCCGAGGATCTCGCCGACCCACGCAGCCACCTGGTGGCTCGAGGGGCCGCGAGGCTTGTCGACCACGATGATCCCCGGGCGCAAAACGAGGGGTTCGGTCATCGATCCTCGAGCGCCCGGAGCGCGCCCTCGAGCGAGCCGTCACCGACTGCGTCGGGCTCGACCCCGGCGGCGCGCATCCGCTCCGCCGTCACGTCTCCGATCGCGCAGACGAGGAGATCGTCCCGGGGACTCCAGACCGCCTCCGAGAACGAGTTCGCCGAGGTGAACAGGACCGCGTCGGCGTCCGCGAGGTCGAGCGGTTCCCCCGTCGGGATCAGCCGATAGACACGGTACTCGACCGGCTCTCCCCCGGCCGATCGGATCGCGGCGAGAAGCGCATCGTTCGGCACGTCCGCGCGCGGAATCCCCACCGTCTTCCCCTCGAGCCAGCTGCCGAGGTGCGGCGCGAAGTCCCTCGAATAGAACGACGGGAGGACTTCGGCCGCGACACCGTGGCGGGCCAGCGCCGCCTGCGTGGCCGGCCCGATGGCGATCACCCGGGAACGCCGCCCGGACGCCGCCACCCGCGGCCCGACGAGGTCAGCGGGAAGGGCCGACGTGAAGAAGAGCCCGTCGAAGCGGCCGGCCAGGAGGTCGATCCCGAAGGCCTCGATGGCGGCAGGAGAGATCTCAGCCCTGAGCGGCGAGACCGGGTAGCAGGCGTGGCCGAACCGGGCGCACCGTCCGGCATCATCGCCGCCCTTGTCCGGCAGCCTGGTGATGGCGATCCTCATCTCCCAGCCTGTCGGCGCGCCCGGACTAAACGGTATCGATCGCTTTTATGCTCGCGGGCTCCGAGGAAAAGGTAATGCTCGCGCTCGTGGCCGGGACCCTCCTCGGCGTCGCCCTCGGGGCCGCCTCGGGCCTTGCACCGGGCATCCACGCGAATACCCTCGCCTCGGCTCTCCTCGCGACCGGGGCCGGCTTCGCGGCCGTGCTCGGCGAGGAGGCGCTGGCCGCGGCGATGTTCGCGGCCCTGATCACCCACTCGTTCCTCGACAACATCCCCTCGACCTTCCTCGGGGTACCCGAGGCCGAGACCGCGCTCTCGGTCCTGCCGGCCCATGCGCTCTGTCTCGAAGGCCGCGGCGAGGAGGCCGTCCGTTGCTCGGCCCTCGGCTCGGCGCTGGCCATGACCTTCGCGGTCCCTCTCTCGCTCGTCTGCGTCCTGCTCCTCCCGCCGCTCCAGCCTGCGCTCGACTGGGGGATCGGCATCCTGCTCGTCGCGGTCGTCGGCTACATGGTCCTCTCGGACGACTCCCCGCCGTGGGCCTTCGCCGTCTTCGCGGTCTCGGGCGCACTCGGCCTCTTCGCGCTCCGATACGGGTTCCTGGCCTGGCACACCCTTGGCGCGGACGCGATCTTCCTCCCCCTCCTCTCCGGTCTCTTCGGCCTTCCCGTCCTCCTCACGGCCTCGCACGCC
>JBDKUZ010000155.1:0-10754 GCA_039679395.1 Methanospirillum sp.
CTGGTCGGCCGCTTCCTCTCCCGGATCGAGGTCCGGGACGTCATGACCACTGCCGTCCCCACGATCGATACGGGTGCCGTCCTCGTCGATGCGGCCTCGGTCATGATCGATCTTGGGGTCAATCACCTTCCCGTCCTCGCCCCGAATGGCGCGCTTGCGGGGATTGTCACCTCCTGGGATATCGCGAAGGCAGTCGCACGCGGCCATTCGCACCTGGCCGAGATTATGACGAGAACCGTCGTTACGGTCGGGCCGGGCGAGACGGTCGGCGAGGCGGCCGCCAGGATGGAGTCCCACGCGATCTCGGCACTGCCGGTCGTGGACGATGACAACCGGCTGATCGGGATCGTCTCGTCCGAGGCCTTGAGCCGACTGGTGGGTCGATGCCGATGAGGCTCCTCGGGATCCACGCAGACTTCTTCCGCTACCGCGCCACAAAGCGTACGCGGCTGGCCGAAGAGGTCGAAACCCTCGAGGACGGCCTGGAGGACTGCTGCGTCCTCTTCACCTGTGTCGAACGGGGGGACGAGCAGGAGCCGGCGGGAATCGTCGATCGAGCAGCCGACGAGGTGCTGGTCCGGCTCGGGCGGATCGGTGTCGACCGGGCGGTGGTCTACCCGTACGCACACCTGACGCCCGCGCTCTCGGCGCCCGCTGTCGCCCTCGCCGTGCTGAATTCGTTCACTGCAGCCCTCGCCGATCGTGGCGTTACAGTGAAGCGTGCACCGTTCGGATGGTACAAGGAGTTTGAGATGAAAGGAAAAGGTCACCCGCTCGCCGACTTCTCGCTCGGCGTCTGTCCGCATTCGATCCGCGACTGTGATGCGTCCTGTCCGTTCTGTCACCACCCGCTCCGCACGGCGGAGCTCCTGGAGGCGGAGAGATGAGTCCCGAAACACGCGACGCCCTGCTCCTGCTCGGCTGTCCCGAGGTGCCGGTGCAGCAGGCGCTGGCGCTCTACCTGCTCGGGCGCCTCCAGATCGCCGGGTACACGCCCACATGCGCCGGCAACCCGGCGGTCCTTCAGCTCCTCCGGGTCTCCGACCCCGACCGGCATTACGTCGGCCCGGCGGTCGATATCGAGCGGTGCATCGGCGAGCTGGCCGAGGGAACGCGCACGGCGGACCTCTGTGTCGCGTTCGCCCACAGCGACGCCGGGCTCACGTTCGCCGCGACAGCCCGGTACCTGCTCCCGGAAGCGCGGTTTATACTGATCGTTTTCGGTCGCGAAGCCGAGGCCCTGGCCGGGCAGGTGACATTCCCCTGCGAGCTGATCGCCGATGTGGCGGTCCATAACCCGACGAAGCTGAAGCGAAAGATCGACGAGGTCTTTGCATGCCCTGCGTAGAGGACCTGCCGTACGAGGTGGTCCTCTCAAAGGCCTCGTTCGCCGAATGCCGCGAGTACGTCGAGAGGCATTGCCCGCAGTACTGCCACGTGAACCCGGGGTTCAAACTCTTCGAAAAGCACATCATCGGCGTCCCGCCGATTGCGATCGGCGTCGACGGCGACGTCGTATTCTTCCCATTCACGAAGCCCTGTTATGGGACGTTCCTGCTTCGGATCGAGGACGCCGGAGAGGCGGCACGGCTAAGGCCACTCCTGAAAGGGCGGAAATAATCGAGGTTGGGCAGCGGCAGCAACCAGCCGCCAGCTGCCGACTTCGCAACCCTGACCGTTCGCTGGAGATCATCGATCCCTACTCGCACACCGGCGCGATATCGTCCCCGGTGATTGTGCCCGCGTCCATGCAGCGCGCGAACGAGCCCGCACGGAATTCGGGCCGCTGATGAAATGTCCGATCGCGGCGCGTCGGTGTTTTTTAATTTTTCCGGAGACTTCGCAGAGACGCAGGCGTCAGGGCATTGATATGTTTGACGGGGCGACGCCAACCTGAAAAACGGATGCGCGGACCGGGACTCGAACCCGGGTTTAGGCGTTGGCAACGCCTAGTGATAACCACTACACTATCCGCGCATGCTCGCACAGTGCGCTTTACTAGATGGTCCGGGATACCATAAAAAAGGCGCGGTTCCCCTCGGGTCGGGACGCCCGAAACGGGGGCGGATCGGTATTATCTCTCCCTGTTGCCTATGGATGGTCATGACGGCGAGCCCGGGGATGCGGGATCCCGCGATCGAGACTCTGGACCGCGACGCCCTCGACGCCCTCTCCGAGGAGCGGATCCGGTACACGGCCCGGTATGCCGAGGAGCATTCGCCGTTCTACCGCCGCTGGTTCGCGAAAAACGGCGTGAGCGCCCGCGAGATCCGCACCCACGACGACCTGCTCGCGCTCCCGATCGTCTCGGGCTCGACCATCCGCTCGCATCAGCCTCCCGTCACCCGCGACTTCGGGTTCCTCTCGGCTCCGTGCGCGGACATCTTCACCATCCACGAGACGAGCGGGACCACGGGCGTGCCCAAGGCCTTCTTCCTGGCCTGGGAGGACTGGGCGCGGTACGCCGAGAAGTACGCCCGCTCCTTCGCCTCGCAGGGGCTCGGGCACGGCGATCGGGTCGTGGTCTGCACCTCGTACGGCATGAATGTCGGCGGGAACACGATGACCGTCGCCGCGCACCGGCTGGGGATGACGATCATCCCGACAGGGAAATGCACGTTCCCGAGCCGGATCATCACGAGCTTCCGGCCGACCGCGATCGTCGGCTCGGTCTTCAAACTTTTGCACCTCGCGGACCGGCTCACGGTCGAGGGGATCGACCCGCGCGAGACTTCGGTGGAGCGGCTGATCGTCGGCGGCGAGTCCTTCGCAGAGGAGGCGCGCTCGTACCTGGCGGAGCGCTGGGGCTGCCCCGTGTACAACACCTACGGCTCGACCGAGGGGACCATGTGCGGCGAATGCGCCGCGCAGGCCGGGCTTCACGTTCCCGAGGATATGGTCCACCTGGACCTCTACGACCCCCAGCTGCAGTCGTTCGTCCCGGACGGGGCCGAGGGACGGATCGTCATCTCTCACCTCCTCCCGGTCGGCGGCCGATCGGGTATGGTGCTCCTCAACTACGACAGCGAGGACGTCACCTCCATCGTCTCGCGCGAACGATGCGCCTGCGGCCGCACCCATCTCAGGATCCGCCCTCCCTGTCGCGAGGCCGACCGGGTCGAGGTCGGCATGGCACGCCTCGACCGAATCCAGGTCGAGCGGGCCGTCTTCGCGCCGGGAAACATGGCCGACCTGACCGGTGAATACGAAGCCTTCCTCTACGGGGAGGGGGACGCGGGCGCGGTCCTGCGGATCGGACTCGAGTGCCGGGACCCCGGCGCCTGCGACCGGACGGGGATCCGGGCGCGGATGGTCGAGACGCTCGCCGAGCACAACCCGCTGCTCGGAGCCGCGCTGGCCGGCGGGGAGCTCGGGGTGCTGTTCTCCTTCACAAGCCCGGGGGGGCTCGAGCTCCACCAGATCAAAGGCCGGCCGAGACGTCTCGTGGACCGGCGCTAATTTGGTACGGGGCCAAAACCTTATCCACCCGGGGCAGCAAGAGTATCCCGCATGACGGAGGGGGTGGGCGGGAGGCTATCGCCGCGGCGGATGGAGTACCTGAAGTTCCTGCTCGAGCGGGGCGAACCGGTCACGAATGCGGACCTCGCGGCGCGGTTCGGGGTCGACCCCTCGACCAGCACCAAGACCATCCGGGCCCTGGTCGAGGCCGGCCTGGTCGTGCATGCTCCGTACCGCGGCATCTCCCTCTCCGAGCGCGGTCGGCGGTGCGCCGAGTTCCTGACGCGCCGTCACCGGCTCCTCGCGCTCGCGTTCGCTCGCATGGGGATGGAGCCCGAAACGGCCTGCGAACAGGCGGCGCGGTGCGAGGACCGGATTCCGCGCGACGTGGTCAACACGATCTGCGCGGCAATGGGCCATCCGACCCGGTCGGAATGCGGCGCCATCGCCCGCGACCGGGGCTGCTGCGTCGGCCGGGAGGAGTGAGAATGCCGACCTCCGCGCCGTACCGCGCAACCCACCTCCCCGATCCGAATATGATCACTCTTTCGGCCGAGTCTGGGCACTCGCGCCTCCACGGTCTCGATCCTCGCGCGAAGGTGGGGGCGCTCGCCTGGCTCGTCATCCTGGTCACGCTCGCGCAGCCGGTCTGGTTCCTCCTCCTCGTCTGGGCCGGCACGGTGGCGGTCTACGCGCTCGCGGGGCTGCCGCTTCGCGAACTCCTTCGCTGGTACATCCTTCCCACGCTCTTTGTCCTCTCGCTCGTGATCCTCCTCATCTGGGGCGAGCCCGGCGGCGAGCTCGTCAGCGCGGGCGGGCTCGAGCTGACCACGGGGGGAGTGATGCTCGCCGTCACTCTTCTCGCCCGGGCCCTGGCGGGGGTCACGCTGACTCTTGCGGTGCTCATGACCACGCGCTACGCGTTTATGGCGGCCATGGTCCAGCGCGGCCTCCCCGCTCCCATCGACCAGATCTTCCTCCTCTCGTACCGATTCCTCTTCACGACCATGGCGCTCGTGGACAACCTTCTGCTCGCGCTCAGGGCCCGCGGCGGCGGACTCACGCGCGGCGTTCTGACCCGGACGAGGCTCTTCGCCGGAATCTTCGCTCTCTCCTTTCTTCGCTCGTACGACCGGGCCGATCACGTCAGCCGCGCCATGGCCGCACGCGGGTACGCCGGGCACTTCGCGCCGGCCGAGCCGCTCCCGCCGCCCTCACGGGTACAGCTTGCGGTGGTGACGGTCGCGTTCGTCGTCCTGGGCGCGGCGGCAGCGGCCGGTCTGCCCGGACTTGCGGGAGGGGTGCCATGAGCCCGGATCTCTGCTGCGGACCCCTCGACGGGACCGCACTCGTCCACATCGACTGCGCGAGCCACGTCTACCCCGATGGGTCGACGGGGATGCACGCGATGTGCTTCGCCGTTCACCGGGGCGAGGTGGTCGCGGTCTGCGGAGCGAACGGCTCGGGCAAGTCGACCCTGATCGAGCACCTGAATGGGACGCTCGTCCCTGAAGAGGGACGGGTCGAGGTCCGCGGCGAGACCGTGGACGATGCCCGCAGACGTCAGCTCTGGCGGACCGTCGGCGTGGTCTTCCAGGACGCGGACAGCCAGCTCTTCGCCCCCACGGTGGTCGAGGACGTGGCCTTCGGGCCGATGAACCTGGGTCTCTCTTCCGCGGAGGCCCGCTCGGTCGCGATCGAGGCTCTCGAATCGGTCGGGGCCGCGGACCTCAGGGACCGGATCCCCGCCTATCTCTCCGGAGGCCAGAAGCGGCTCGCCGCGATCGCGGGCGTGCTCGCCATGCATCCGGAGGTGATCGCGTTCGACGAGCCGACCTCGGACCTGGACCCTGTCCACGCGGGTCGCGTGGAGGCGCTGATCCGCGACCTCCGGCGGCAGGGGATGTACGGCCTCGTCCTCTCGACTCATGACCTTGACCTCGCGGCCCGGATCGCGGACCGGGTCAACGTACTCAAGGCGGGGTCGGTGATCGCGGACGGGACGCCGCGAGACCTCTTCTACGACCCGGACCTCCTTGCGCGGGCCGGGCTCGTCGAGCCGCGGGTGGTCAGGCTCTGGCGAGATGTCTGCCGTCGCACCGGCCGGGACCTTGGGCCTCGGCCGGTCACAGAGGAGGAGTTCGTGGCCGCGCTCGTCGGAGGGGACTAGCGTGGCCCACATCCACCTCCAGGACGGCACCCTCCCGCTCTTCTGGGCCGCGCTCTGGTGGGGCCTCGCGCTCGTCCTGCTCGGCGTCTCTCTCTATCTCCTTCGCCGTCGACCCTTCGATCCCGCACGGCTTACCCTCGCGGCCCTCTGCACGGCCACGGTCTTCGCCCTCTTCCAGGTCGAGATCCCGGTCTTCGGCGGGGTTCACCTCTCGCTCATGCCGCTCACGGGGATCCTCCTCGGGCCGATGCTCGGGGTTCTCGCCGCGCTCGTCGCGAACGTCTTCTCGGCTGCCGTCGGCCACGGCGGCTGGACCGTGATCGGCGCGAACCTGCTCGTGAACACGACCGAGCTCGTCACCGCGTACGCGATCTTCCGGGCCACGGCACATACCCGCGCGTCGATCTTCGCGCGGGGCGCGTCCGCGACTTTCATCGCCCTCGTCGCGAGCACGCTGGTGATGATCGGAATCGTAACCGTCTCGGGGATCCAGGGGGTGACGCAGGGCGAGGCGGCGATCGCGGAGAGCATGGTCGTCGTCGGCGCGGCCAATCTCATCGTCGGTGCATTCGAGGCCGTCCTGACGGGGTACCTGCTCTCGTACCTCGCCCGCGTCCGGCCGGACATCCTCGGCCTCTCGCCGCGTCTCCGCCCGGCCCCCATCGCGCCGACCGAGGGGGCTGCTCTATAGTCTCGGCCGCACCATATCGATCGACGGACCATGCAGCGGAACGGGATCATCGTCGCGGTCGTGCTCGCAATCGGCGCGATCGTGCTGGCGATTGCGGGAATGGGAATGGCGGCGCAGGAGACCGGCCGCGACCGGCTCTATCAGGTCTCGACCATCGACGCCCTTCTCCAGGGGGTCTACGACGGCACGGTGACCGTCGCCGCCCTACAGCGCGAGGGCGACATCGGGACCGGGACTTTCGACCGGCTCGACGGCGAGCTTACCATGCTCGACGGGGTAGTCTGGCAGGCGCGGGCCGACGGATCGGTCTCCCGCGCCCCGGCGAACGAGACCACCCCCTTCGCGGCCGTTACCCGTTTCCGTCCCGACCGCACGGGAGCACTCGGGCTGGCGGGGAACCTCAGCGGTCTCGAGCAGCGGCTCGGCACGTTCCTCTCCTCGCCGAACCTCTTCGCGATGGTACGCGTGGACGGGACCTTCGACTACGTGAAGGTCCGTGCCGCGCCGGCCCAGACGAAACCGTACCCCCGCCTGGCCGACGCGATCGCGCAGCAGGGAGTGCGCGAGCTCCGGAACGTCTCGGGAACGCTCGTCGGGACGTACACCCCGCCCTACGCCACGGGGGTCGCGATCACGGGATGGCACCTCCATTTCCTCTCGGCCGACCGCCGCTCCGGCGGCCACATCCTTGACCTCGCCACGGACGGGACACCCCGCGTCGGGATCGACGATATCTCGTCGTTCACGGTGGTCCTGCCGGTCGGCACCGACTTCACCGGGAAGGACTTCTCGCAGAACCTCTCGTCCGACCTCCAGGTGGTCGAGAAGGGGAAGTAGGCCGAAAAAGTTAACCCGACGGGGCCACATGAGGCTCGCATGAGCACCATCGTCGCACTGGTCGGCCAGGGATTCGAGGACGTCGAGTACACCAAGCCGGCCGAGGCGTTCCGGAACGCGGGGCATACGGTCACCGTCGTCGGGCTGAAGGCGGGCGAGGAGGTCAGGGGGAAGCACGACACCCCCGTCCGGATCGAGCGGGCGGTCCGGGACGTCACGGTTGACGAGTTCGACGTGCTCTTCATCCCCGGCGGCCACTCGCCGGACGACCTCAGGATCGACCCCGCCGCGGTCGAGTTCGTGAAAAAGTTCGTGGAGAGCGGCAAGCCGGTGCTCGCCATCTGCCATGCCCCGCAGCTCCTGATCAACGCACGGGTCCTGAAGGGGCGGCGCATCGCGGGCTGGCCCTCGCTCCGGGTCGACATCGAGAACGCGGGGGCCGAGTACGTGGACGAGCCCGTGGTCGAGGACGGCAATATCGTCTCGAGCCGCAAGCCGGAGGACATCCCGGCTTTCATCGAGGCATCCCTGAAACGGCTCGGGTAATGGCCTCGATCCGCCTCCTTATGTGGGCATAGCGCGGACGCGTATACCGATGGACGTCTCCCTCCGACGTTACGCGCTCTACCTCGTGCGCTGGCAGGCATCGACCCCGCTTCTGGCGGTCGTGCTGGTCTGGCTCGGCTCGATCGGGCCGCTCGCGGCCACGATCGTAGCAAACCTGATCGGCGGCCTCATCTTCTTCTGGGTCGACCGGTTCATCTTCACGTCCGCCGCCATCGGCCCCGCCTGGGAGGTCCGCGAGCAGGTCCGGTGCGCCGACTGCGGCGCGGTCTGCCGGGGGTATCGGCTGGTCCGCTCGGGGAGATACGACCGGTCGGCCGACCCGGCGCCGCAGTTCCGCTGCGAACGTTGCTCGACACGGAAGACCGCGGAGCTCAGGCGGCGGGGCGTCTCCTGCTGAGTCACCCGAGCTCGAAGGTCGTGATGCCGTATATCCGGTCCAGCGGGAGGACCGGGACCGAGCGCGTGTACATCCGCGCGGTCCCGAAGACCTCGTGCATACCGTAGCGCGCGGCCATCGCGATCGCGTCTCCGTTCGGCTCGGGCACATCGAGATAGAGCGGCTCGCCCGGCACGGCCGCGGAGAGCGAACGGAAGAGCCGCTCGGCCGTCGCCGGCTTGTCGGCAAAGAGCGGTCCGACCTTGTACCCGGTCCGGCAGGGGCGGGCGAGGCCGTACCCGGCAAGATCGCCGTCGGCGGTCGTGGCCCCATACCCGATCGCGTCGGGCTGGGCGAGGAACGCCCGGAGGAACTCCTCGCGCGGGCCGGGGAAGAACGGCCGGTCGTACTCCGCGACGGCTTCGAACGACACCTCCTCGAGCGGTATCACACCGGCCGGAGAGATGCCGCCACCGCTTCCCTCGAACCGGACGTTCCGATATGCGAAGAGGAAGCCCGCCGACGCGTACCGGGACTGCATCCCGAAGACTCCGTCGATCCCGAGGTTCCGAAGGCCGGCGTAGGGCAGGGTGAACTCCTGCTGAAGCGCGTACCCGATCCCCCTCCCCCGGTACTCCGGCAGGAGGACGTAAAGGCCGCCGAAGGCGAAGTCGTCGCCGTACCGCACCACCGAGACCGTGCCGATCACCCGCCCGTCGTCCTCGAGCACGAAGAACCCGTCCGGATCGGCCGCCCAGAAGGTCTCCGCATCATAGAGGCCCGGGTTCCAGCCCTCGTCTCCGGCCAGATCGATCGCGATACCGAGCTCGCCTCGTCTCATCCGACGGACAGTGATCGGCGGGTCGGTGGAGAGGGTGAACGGCAGGTCCATGCACGAACTTCGGCGCGGGACCGTTTCATCGTTTCCACAAGGGCGAGGGAGCGACGGTCGTGAGTCTCCGACATCGCGAGGGAAGCTTTTTCATGCGATCTATCGAGTATCTTCCAAACCCGTCCCGTGGATGTCCCAGTGTTCACTCTGCATTCCCGTCCGTTCTCACTGACACTCTTCGTCTTCATCGTCGCCCTGATCGTCCTGAGCGTGCTCGGGATCACGGTCCTTGATTACTCGATTGCGGAGCGAAACCTCCGCGAGGATCAGCGCCTGCTCGAGAACCAGACCGAGGGGGAACTGGTCAACGCGATCGTGCTGATCGAGGCCGGATATACGCTCTTCGATGACGTGATGAACCGCAAGATGGCGGACGGCCTCGATCGGTTCCAGGAGGAGTATGCTCGGGCCGGGGGGGACGTATCGGCCATGAACCTGACGCGGATCAAGCGCGAGGCCGTCGGCGACTCGATGGACCTCTACGTGATCAACGCCTCGAACATGGTCGAGTTCACGACGTATCCGCCCGACCAGGACCTCGACTTCAGCGGCAACTACGATATTGCCGACTACCTGAACCGCCTTCGGAACACGAGCGGCTTCTACCCCGATCGCGTCGTCCACGACCGGTTCTCGGGGCAGCTCCGCAAGTACGCGTATGCGCCGACGCCGGACCATCGGTACATCCTCGAACTGGGCCTGATCAGCGATCGCCTGAGCTATCGTCAGCAGCCGATCCAGTACGGCGAGGCGATCAGGGACATCCGAATCCTGAATCCGGACGTCGTGGACGCCCGCCTCTTCACCCACTTCAAGTACCAGCTCGGAAACGCGAGCTTCCGGCCCGACGCCGAGCTCTCCGCGCGGCTCGACCGGGTACTCGAGACCCGGGCCGGGTTCGACGTGGAAGAGCCGGGGACGGGGGGAAAGACCCGGTACATCTTCATTCCCCTTCGGGACGATGCGTACGCCTCCGACGTCTCGAAGATCGCCGAGCTGACCTACAGCACCCGCAGGCTCGACGATGCCCTTGGAAACCTCGTCCTCTATCACGCCCTGGCCGCCCTTGCGGCGCTTGCGATCGGGCTCGTAAGCGCCGGGATCGTTGCACGCCGGCTCACGAACCCGATACGAGGGATCGTCGATGACGTGGACGCGATCGCGCGCGGCGACCTCGACCATCCGATCGCACCGAGCGCCGCGCGGGAGTTCTCGGTCCTCGAGTCGTCGATCGGGACGATGGTCGGGCGGCTCAAGGGAACGATCGACCAGCTCCGGGAGCGAGAGGCAAGCCTCTCCGAGAGCGAGGAGAAGTACCGGCAGCTCGTGGAGGACGCGAACTCGATCATCCTCCGGCTCGGCCCGGACGGGACGGTCTGGTATGTGAACGAGTTCGCGGAGCGGTTCTTCGGGTACGAGTCGGGCGAGCTCCTGGGCCGCGACGTGGTCGGGACGATCGTGCCCGAAGTCGACAGCGAGGGCGCCGCATTGGGCAACATCGTGCACGGGATCTGCCGCGCCCCGATAGGGGGCTCGGTCTACCAGAACGAGACCCTTCGAAAAGACGGAAGCCGGCCTTATATTACCTGGACCAACCGGGCGATCTTCGGCGAGGACGGGAGTCCGCTCGGGGTTCTCTGCGTCGGCAACGACATCACGCGGCTCAAGGAGGCCGAGGACGAGAACCGCCAGCTCTACGCCGAACTCGAGGAGCGGGTGAAGAAGCGGACCGAGGATCTCGCCGCCGCGAACCGCGAACTCG
>JBDKUZ010000156.1:0-12216 GCA_039679395.1 Methanospirillum sp.
CGTCGAGGTGGCTCTGCATGCTGATCCTGCCCATGAGCCGCCTGGCGTTCTCCTGCGCGTGCGGCCCTGACGGCCGCTTGTCGTACCGCAGGGTCATGAACCCCTCCCGGGTGAGGGCCTCGGCGAAGAGCCGACCGCTGCAGCTGGTCCCCGGCAAGAGCGGCGAACACCAGTCCCGGTCCGTCGGCCCGCTTCCCGCGACAAAGACGACGCCCGGGTGCGGGCCCGCGCCGGCCGGCCGGGTCAGGGTGCCGGATACGGGGATGCCATCGACGTCCCAGGCGATCTCCTCGGATGTGACCGTCATGGAAGCACTCCTTGCCCGAATAGGGTATAATACCTGCCGGCCCGTTCGCCGGGAGAGAGGCGACGGACGGCAATATGCGGCGGGGGCGTGCGGAGTTCGGTCTCGAACCGGGTCCGCCCTGTCGGAACAGATCGGAAGACCTATCGCCGTACATCGTGATTCACCATCGGCGATACGATGATACGGGAGAATCCTGTCGAGGTCCGCCATCGATCCGGGGCGCACGAAGGGAGACGTCGTTTTCCCCGTGGCGGGTATTGAGGTGGAGCGCTGAAACGCATGGAGGAGAATGGCATCGGGTCCGGACACACGGAGGCCGTACGATCGCTCGTGGTCGTGTACTCGTATCATCATCACAACACGGAGAAGATCGCGAACGCCTGCGCACGCGTGCTCGGCGCGGAGGTAACAACGCCGCGGGAGGTACGGCCCGACGAGGTCGCTGAGTTCGACCTGGTCGGTTTCGGCTCGGGGATCTACGACGCGACGTTCCATGCGTCCCTCCTCGACCTCGCCGACAGGCTTCCGCCGGCGGGCGCGACAAAGGCCTTCCTCTTCTCGACCTACGGGGCGCCGGCCGTCTTCGCGGGCGGGGATTTTGTTGCAAAGAACCACTCGCGGATCCGGGAGAAGCTCCAGACGAAGGGGTACGCGGTCATCGGCGAGTTCGGCTGCGCGGGGTGGAACACGAACCTCTTTCTGAAGTATTTCGGGGGGCTCAATAAGGGCCGGCCGAATGCGGACGACCTGAGGAATGCGGAAGCGTTTGCCCGGGAGATGATGAAGAGGGTCCGGGAATAGGCCATGCGGCGGCCGGGACGGTCGTCCGGCGGCATGGCGGCGCCGTCCGTGCCCCGTCGACCCCGGGCAGGGGTCGACCGTTCCGGCACGGTCGCAGCGGTAGCGGCGATGCCGGAGTGCGGTCGGGACGGGCCGGCCCCGGTCGGGGTCGTTGTGCGCGGACTCGAACCGGGAGGATGGAAGATCCGGACTGAGGCACTCTCAATACCTTGGAAATATGGATGTTATCTCATAAATTCCATTTAGGATTTTTTTCATATTTCATAGTGTGCCGGGCATACCGCTTTTTCCAGTTCCCGGTGCACTCCGCCGACCCAGTTCTCCGGCAATGATCATCAATATGATCAGGCCTATCACTGCCACGTCCATGACCTCCAGAACGACTTCGGGGTCGGCGGCAAAATTGCTGGTGGCGACGGCGAACGCGGCGGCCAGGTTCCGCTGGCCCGTTCCGAGTGCGAGGACTTTTTTCGTACCCGGATCCGTCCCGCCCAGCAGATACCCGAGGATAACAGCGCCGGCGACCAGGAGGACGGCCACCAGGATTCCGCCGGTTCCGAGAACTCCGGAGGTCTCATCCCAATACGCCACAAAATATCCGATGAACATCGCCGCGAGCGACAGGTTGGCAGCCATGTTCATGGTAGGGATCAGGCCCGTGGCCACCTCTTCGTACCTGGCTCGAATGAACAGGGCGATAGCGAGCGGGATCAGCATCAACAGGATAAGGCTCCTGGCGATCTCCCAGGGATTGACCTCCACTCCGGTCAATACGAACGGCAGGACCAGGGGCAGGTAGGCGATGGTTACCACCATCAGGAGGACCATCAGCCCGGCCGTGAACGCCATATCGCCTCTGGCCACCTGGACCAGCTTCGGCAGGAACGGCGCCCCGGCAGCGAAACCCACGAGGATCAGGCCGACCTGCAGTCCCTCGGAGAGCGGGACGACCCTCGCGATCACGAATGCCAGGATAGGCACCAGTACGAAGTTGGCCACGAGAGACATGACGACCAGCCGTCGATTCTTGAGCGGGGCCAGGATCCGAGGAATGGTCAGGCCAAAACCCATGCCAAGCATGCTGGTAATAATAAAAATCAGCACGCCCAGAGAGCCGATGGCGAGAAAGACAGGATCGAACTGGGTCATGGATCTTCAGCCCCTGCCCATCAAACCACTAATTGAGCCGGCATTCGGATTCATGATCAACCTGCCCCCGCTGGCAGTGCCATGCTCTATTAATCATAATTTTCAACCTCTGTTTCAATGAGAATATGTCTTGATTTATAATGATTTGTATGACTTGATGGTTCGATGGTACCTGAAAATATCAAATCGGGGGGCAGCCCGGCCGGGTCAATTGTCGTGCTGGGTTCCGGCAGGTGCGTCGAGGCGCCGGCTGCGGGGATCGCCGGCGGGGAGATGGGCCGTCGTCCGACTGCAATCGCATCGCCCGCACCGACTTCGCCGACGTCGTCCGGCTCTTCAACGACCCGTAACTCCCCCTCTTCCAGCGCGACGGGCCTGCGTTGCTGCCTGCGCCGGCCGGCCCGGTGATGAGGCCGAGGGCGACAGTTGTGCGAGTTCACGGCGACGGCGGATCAGGTAGTCGCAGATGATCTCGAGATGCGAGCGCTCCGACGACGTGGCGCCGCTCTTCCCTGTGGCCGGCCCGTGACCGTGATCGTCGCACCCGTCTCGACCGCACCCCCATAATTCAGCGGGCTTTCTCCTTCAGGTTCCGGGCAAACTCTCCTGCATGCTCGAGGTCTTCGGCATTCGGCCGGCCTTTATTCAGCCCGCCGAAAACTTTCAGAAAACTGTTCGTGTTCCATCCCGCGCACCCGAACTCGCCGATGACCGAGTACCCCTTCGCCTGCAGCTTCTCCCGGAGTCGCGAGTGGTTCTTCTTCACAAAATCTCCCCCCGCAGCGACGGCCGGGGCCCCGTAGGTCGAGAAGATGAAGGCATTTTTGCCCGTGACCCGCGGCAGTGTATCGGCGAGATCGAGGAGCGATTCGTGGTGTTGTGCCGAATAGATCCCCGAGCCGAAGCCGACCAGGTCGTACTCCGCGATCTCTTCGGGCTTCACCTGGCGGGGTGTTGTTACCTCGGCGCCAAGCACCTGTGCGACAGCGTCCGCGATCTGCCCGGTATTCCCGTGATGGTAGGAGAACACGACCACGAGTGATCGTACCGCCTTCGGGTCTCCGGTATCGATTTCCTTCTCATCCATTCTTTTCACCGTTCCGTTTTCCCTCTCCACACGTGAGGCCCTCGGGCGGCCCGTAGTGCGTGCACACAACTGCTTTCATCGCGATCTCCGGTCATCCGGTTATTGATAGCGGATTATGCCTCGACCACGAGATCCTCTACCCATGCAGGGTTCGCCCGGAGGGCGCACCCTCCGGCTGTCTCTGTAAGATACTCCGGCTTTTCGCGGAGCCGGGAGAGCAGCCGGGACCCGAGTGCCTCCTCGAGCGAGACCGACGTCAGGTTCGCGTCCGAATACGGGGCTGCCGGGCAGGGTTCGAGGTCGCCGGACGGGCTGACGTGCACGAAGCCCCGGCCCGCGGCGAGGCACCCGCCGTACGCCTCCTCGTCCCCCGGGAAACCGAGGAAGAGCGCCGGGAATTCCCGGTTGTATTCCGAAAGGACGACCTGCAGGGCCTTCTTCTGCTCGGGGGTCAGGACGAGATCCTCCGTTTCGGGCGTCATCGGCACGTACTCGACGAACGTCATCACCCGGGCACCGGCTTCGATCCTCTGCCGTACGAACGCGTCCCCGGTGACGTGATGGAGATTGTCCCGCGTCGCGGTCATCGAGCACCCGAAGAAGACGCCCCGGTCCTTCAGGCGGGTACAGACCGAGAGGAGACGGTCATAGACCCCGCTTCCCCTCCGTGCATCGGTCTCCTCCCGGAATCCTTCGAAGCTGACGACCGGCACGATATTCCGGCACTCCGCGATGGTATCGGCGACCCGATCGTCGATGAGGAGGCCGTTCGTGAAGACCGGGAAGAGCACCCGGGGATGGGCCCGTGCCAGACGGACGATCTCCTCGTGCCGGACCAGCGGTTCGCCGCCGGCGAGGACGATCACGGAGACACCGAGTCCCGCGGCCTGTTCTACGACGGATGCCAGAATCTCCGGGCTCATCTCGGCGTCCGGCCGTTCGCCCCGCCCGTGCATGTAGCAGCCGGTGCAGACGAGGTTGCAGCGCGAGGTGACGCTCACGATCATCACCGGCGGGACGAGGAGTCCCTCGCGCTCGTGCCGCGTCCGCACTGCCGCCGCCTTTCGCTGGTGGCGCAGGATGACCGTTCCGGGGATGACGAGCGCCGGATCGGCGGCGATGATCCGGACGGCCTGGCTGAGCGTTTCACGTATCGTGAGATCGAAGGTCTCGCGGTACTGGCGGTCGCTGTTCTCCACGGAACTGCCCTCTCCGATCATACCGCGGGACTCCTGCCGAAGCGGCCCTTGATCGTGCCGACACACCGGCCGGCCAGTCCCCCGATAACGATACTGCTGCAGGTCCTCATGATTTCACGTCCGTTTTTTGTTCCTGTCCTGTCGTTCCCGTGTCCAGGCCGCTGAAAGGGTCTGCCTCGACAATCCGCCTGAGCAGTTCGCCGCCCGCGTCCGGTCTCCTGGTGACCTCCCCGTTCAGGGAGATCTCGGCCATGACTCTGACCCCCCGGTCCGCCAGCGCCTTCCCGAGATTTTGCAGGGCGTCCCCGGGGCTGGTCGAGTAGGTGATGAAGGCCACCGCGGCCTTTCCCTCGCACCCCCTGAGCGCCTTCACCGCGCCGTTGATCGCGGGGGATGCCCTCCCGGCCCAGACGGGCGTGCCGATGATCAGGAGGTCGTAGACCGAGACATCGATCTCGTCCGGTTCGATCGGGTCGGCGGCCATCCTGCGCGACCGCAGGATGCCGGTCGTGAAGATGGAGATCGGGGTGTAGGGCTTCTTTGTCCGGACCTCGACGAGATCGCACCCGGTGGCATTCCTGACGCCTTCGGCCACGCTCCGCGTGATCCCGGAGTAGGAGTAGAAGATCACGCAGGCCCGGATCTTCCGGTCGCGGGTGGATCTCCGGATCAGTTCCCGGTTGCACTTCTCCATGATGCTCGCGTACATCAGTTCGAACTGGTCGCGGAACTCCACCATGCGCTCGCGGTCGATCGTGTAATAGATGTAGAACCCTTCCCGTCGCGAGTCCACGAGCCCCTCGGATTTGAGGGTCTTCAGGTGTTGCGATACCGCGGGCTGCGAGATGTCGAGCCGGGCGGCAAGTTCGCTGACCCCGAGCGTCCCGCTCGTGTCGGTCGAGAGGAGGTGTATGATCCGGAGGCGCGTGAGGTCGCCGAGCGCTTTGAATGTCCCGGCCATGTCGGGGACGATCTCGGAGAGGTGGGTGTTCGTTTCAGGCGTTTCGTCGGGGTCCATGCAATTCTGTATAAGCGTGTGCTTATTTACTTATATATTTTCTGCCGGGATCGACGTCGGCTCAGAAAGGGGATCGCCGTCGGTTGCAGGTCCGCACGGCCGCCGGCGCCGCGAACGACGCGGGCAGGGAGGCGCCCGGCGCCGCGAGGGAAGCGGTTCCCGACGGATCGGCCGGCCCGATCGGCTCGAACGGTGCGGCGCCGGCGGCCGTGGTGGCGGTCGAGATGATTTCCGGAGATCCGTCACTGCAGGGCGTCCCTCAAGGCTGGTGAACCCCCGGAGGGAACGGTCGCGGACTTGGAGCTGAGTCAAGAGAGCTAATAACTCTAGATCTGTTGACACACTTGACTCAGCTCCAAGCTCCTGTACGTACTCAGGGAAGAGAAGAGAAGTGAGATGCTCCTCGCTGCTTTTTTGTCACGGTACCCGGGTCAATGCCCAAGTACAGGACCATTAGACAGAGAATGAGAGAGTAACGGAAGGAATTCGCATCGCGACAGGGTTTCGAGTGTCCATTTCGCCGGCTGTCGCGGCGTACATCGGCGCGGCGGGAACTGGCGGACGACAGCAGGGGCGGATCGGGGATCTTCCGTTCGTCATCATCTCACGAACCGTCACTGTACCAGTTGTGCCACTTGTGCCACTTCCGGGGAAAGATCTCCATGAAAGAGGAGTACCATAGAGAAAGTTTCCGGGTCCGGCCGGCACATCTGGCACAAAGCACGCTCTTCACCTGTTGAAAACAGAGAATTCGCCGTTTTCCTGTTTGTAAATCGGGTTCTACGCCAGGACCGGGCGAATTCGATCTCGCCGGCGGACGCGATCGATCTGGCACAGCCCGGGCCGGCGGGGAGCGTATCGCTGCGTTGCGGGACGGGAGGGGCAGGGTTCCCGGGGATTCTCGTCCGGCTCACCTAGGATCCCGGCCGGGCCGGGGCCGGGCGAACGGCGAGCGAGTCCTCTTCGGGAACGGTTTCGTCGCACGATGGTCGCGGGAGTTCCGCGGGGCCCCCCGGCACGATACCGGAAAAAGAGTGGGGTCAGTCGATGTTGATCGCGCCGCCGCGCATGCCCCCGTTGAAGATGGGCCACCAGTGGAAGAAATCGGTGCCCTCTTCGCCGAGGAAGATCGCGGTCACGAGGTTGTTGTTCGGCTTCCCCGTGGCGTCCTGGAGGACGAGCATGAAGAAGGGTTGGGTCGACGTGACGCCCCGGTAGGAGACCTCGGCCTCTCCCCAGAGGTTCGCGTCCCTGAACATCGGGCCCGTGTAGGTCGTTCCGCGGTCGACGACGTAGTGCGCCCTGATCGGCGCGCCGTCGAGGTGTCCGCTGAACGTGCCCTCTCCGCTCCACGCACCGTCCGCGCCCTGGATCGCGGCACACGTGAAGTGCACGGTGTCGCCGGCGACGTCCGTATTCGTGCCCGTGTCGTCTCTCGTCACGCCCCATCCGCCGCCGGCAACCCTGTGCAGGGGCGGGGCCGCACTCGCGGGCAGTGCGATCAGCACCGCGCAGACGAGCGCGATCAGGACAGGGATGCCGTTTCTCGATATGCTCATGCCAACTCTCCGTCGGCCGAACCGGGATCCTGCGATCGCCGGGAAGGTTGTGGATTAGTCTATGATGATAACAATAAAATTTCCGCAATGCAGAAGCGCCCGGCATTTCCCCAGCGGACGGCCACACCCGGCATCGTGGTCCGAGGCCGGTGAGAGGGGCTCTCGATCGAGACGATGGCCGGCCGGGCGATCACGGAGTTGCAATGTTACAACTTTTTCGGGGCAGTTGTCACCGTGGTTGTAACATCGGTTGTAACTATGTCCCCGGCCGTATCGTCGCCCGATAGACAATTCAACCCAGTATACCCGTTATCGTTGTACATAGTTGCAACTTTTCCGGAAGCAGTGTGCACGTCCGGTGCCGGTCTTCCCTCGTTCCTTCCTCTCTGTTTTTCGAAACGTTGCAACTCACTTTTTGACGCACGCCGGAACGGCGCTCTTTTTCGAGTTCACGGAAGATGCGCCGAAATTTTGAGTTACAACCGGTGTGACAACCATGTTACAACCATCATTATTGTTGCAACTCCGGCGCTCGTCCACGAACCACATTGGCCGGACCACACAATTCCCGGTGCCGCTCGTCGTCTTAGTGGAAGACGAGCTGCCGCAGTTTTACGCCGCACCTGTCCTCGCCGTCCTCGGTCCTGATCCGATAGAACTGGGCGAGCGCGGGCGATCGATCGTGGAGACAGGGATATCGCTGCCCGCGTATCGCGCCGTCTCGAAGGGCATCTGGTCGAGGTTTGCGCCGGCCCTCGTTCAGGTCAGGTTTCCCGACGGGTCGTCGCCGGCCGGGCACATAATGACGACACATAGAACATCGGGCGTTCAGAACCTGCGATAGGCAGTGCTCCGGTGCTCGATCTCGATGACGAAGATCACCATGACCGCGTCCTCGATGGTCAGGATGACGCGGTAATCGCCGACGCGAAGGGCGTGGAATGCGCTCCCGGGAGAGCCATGGAGGTGCTTGACGTGGCGGTACGGGTCCTCCTGCCGGGCGAGGTCGTCGAGCGCGGCCCCGATCCGGCGGCGGCCGGCGCTGTCGAGCTCTCGCAGGTCGCGCACCGCGGCCGTCGTCAGCTCAACGGCGTACGGCCTGTTCATCTTCGGCGTCCAGCTCGGCCATCACGTCCTCGAGCCGGCGGGTGCGGCCGGCTTTGATGTCGGCCAGCCCTTCCTCGATCCTGCGTATCGTCTCGGCGCTGAGGGGTTCGTCGTCGAAGGCCATCCGTGTGAGGCGTTCGATCACGTCGCCGAGCGGCTCGCGGGGGTGCCGGCGGAGCTCCTTGAGCCGGTCGCGGACCGCGGGATCGATCTTGACCGTGGTGCAGGTCGGCATACCACGGTATACGCATGGTATACCGATATAGATTGCCATGTCGTGAGCTATATCGATAGAGATTGCCATGTCGGAGGGAAACGAAGAGAATCATCGCTGCCGAATCCGGAAGGGCCGCCATATCCGGTACACGGCACGCTTTTCATATGCCGAACACCTCCGGATTCGCCTCATCGTTGTCTTTAAACCGGATCCCCCGCCAGAACCGGACGAACTCCGCCTCGCCCCTGGAGTTGATCACCCTGGCGCGGCCCGGGTCGGGGGTCACGCCCCGGCTCTTGAGGTGTTCGGCAAACTTCTTTGCCGAGACCGGAGCGACCCCGTTGTCCTTCGCCCACGAGACAAAGCCGGCATACAGGTCCGACCGGACCTCGCGGTCGTTCGGGGCACCGGTAACGATGCATTCCTCGTCCACGAACCGCGCGGCCACGTCGGCGTCGAGCCGGTACTCCTCGGTGGCCACGGCGAAGACCTCGGGCTGCGCGAGCCGGCCCGCCTCGCGGTACCGCGCGAGGCCGGCGAGGCACCAGTTCAGGATCCCCGACCGCTCGGCGAGCAGCTTCGCGGCGATCGCCTCGTCCCGGTCTTCGGGCGGGATGGTCACGGCGAACGGCACGAGCCAGATCCGGCGCCACATGGCCGGGTCCGTCGAGACGGGCGGCCGGTGGTTCGTGGCGAACCAGATCTTGTACCCGGGCCGGTAGGTGAACTCCTCCTGGTAGAGCTTCCGCACCGTGATCGGGTCGCGGCCGGTCAGCTGCTTGACCACGGCCTCGTCGAGCCGGGCGCCCTCGGCCCCCTCCGAGGTGGTGACGAGCCGCGCCCCGACCAGGGCCGCGAGCTCGGTCCGCGGGCCGTCGCTGTGCCGGCGGGCGAGGAGGGTCCGCGAGGCGTCGACGTTCTGGGCGTAGTCGCCCCAGATGGTCGAGAGGACTTCGAGGGTTTTCGACTTTCCGTTGGCCCCGGTCCCGTGGAGGATGAAGAAGACCTCGGCCGGGTTGTCGGCGAGCAGGCTGTATCCGCACATCGACTGGAACCCGGCGATCGCCTCCGCGTCGCCGCCGAAGATGCGGGCGAGGTGCGCCTCCCAGGTCGGGCAGGCCGCGCCCTCGAGGTAGTCCACGTCCGCGAGCTTGGTCAGGTAGTCCTCGGGCCGGTACTCGCGAAAACGCCCGGTCGAGAGCTCGATGGTGCCATTCCGGACGTTGAAGAGGTCCATCCCGGCGTCGAGGTCCGCGACCGAGATCGGCACCTCCGACTCCGCGAGCTCCAGCATAGCCCTGATCGTCCGTGCGCTCTCGGCCTGCTTCGCGAAGGCGGAGAGGGACCGCCTCGTCGCCTCGTCCTCGATCCGGGAGATCTCGGCGTACAGCCGGCGGGCCGTCCGCCTGGCCTTCGTCCGCACGACGCCGGCCGTGTCCCGCTCCCAGACGCGGCCGTTCCAGACGAACCAGGCCCGCATCCCGGCGCAGTGGAGGACGGACTCCCAGTGCTGCGCGACGAACCGCTCGGCGAGCCCCACCTCGGTGTAGTGGTTCTCGTGCTTCGAGAGCCTGCTCGCGGGCAGCCGCGTCTTTCGGGCGCGCTCGAGTTCGTCGTAGACGAGATTCGGCAGGTCCTCGGCGTCGAGCGCGTACGCGTAGTGGGCGTTGTGGAACTGGACCTCGCGGAGGACTTCGACGGGGTCGGGCCGGCGGAAGATGAACGACATACGGGCCATGTCGCGGAGGGTCCGCTCGAGTTCGCGCCGCTTTTTGTCGGTGTCGGGCGCGGCGGATATCTCGCCGACGGTCCTTCCGGGTGTCGGCGCGAGAGGAGACAGGGCCGCTGCGATCGCGTCCTTCTGCTCCTGGAACGCGCGGGCACGCTCGGCGATCTCGTCGGTCGACACCGTGCCGTGCGGGCCGGGCCGGCAGTCGCCGGGCATGGGCCGCAGGGCGCAGGGCGGCGGACCCGGGGCGACGCCGGGCCGGTCCTCTGCGACGATACTCACGCCTTCACCCGCGGTGACGGCGATGGCGCCGGCGCGTTCCCGTTCGGTCACGGCTGTCCCTCCCGTGGAAGGCGGCGACCGGCGATTCGATGCCCACGCGCACCGCCCCGGGGGCGGCCGCGTCCGATACAGACGATGACGACGTTTACTGAATTCCTGATCATGACTTCTTGGTGTGGAGCGAAGCCAGGGCCGGTTGGGTACAGGGGTATTACTGCGAGTAATTATAAAAACCTTCGCCAAGGTCCCGTGGGGATCTGCCTGGAACCGACGGCCGGCAGCATGAACGGGTCGCGGACCTTCCGTTCGTCATCGTTTCACCAACTTCCTGTGCCAGTTGTGCCAGATGTGCCACTTCCGGGAAGAAATCCCCATGGAAGAGGAGTACCATGGAGAAAGTTTCCGGATCTGGCTGGTAATCTGGCACAAAGCACGCTCTTCACCTGTTGAAAACAGAGGAACCCGCCAAAATTTTGGCCGCAAAGCGGATTCTGCTTTAGGATCGGACGATTTCAATCTCGCTCGCGGATGAGATCGATCTGGCACAAACCGGGATTGTGGGGGAGTGTATCGCTTGTGTGCGAGAGGGGAGAGGTGGGTTCCCGGGGATTCTCGGCCGGCTCATCGGCGATTCCAGCCGGGCCGACGTCGTTCGGCCCTTAATCATCTTTGACGCTTTTCTCACTGGCGGCGGAATAACTATTTCGAAATACCTATCGATCATGCCTCTAATCTATTGCCATGAACCTGCGACCATTCGCTCTTCTGCTCTGCCTTGCCCTGATCGCCGTTCCTACAAGCGCGTCGGTCATCGTCAAGTTCACGCCGGCGCCGCTGAGCGTAAGCCGGATCACTCCGGCTGTTGGCTGCGCAGGCTCGAGTGGCTCGTATCTAATCCGCGGTACCGGTTTCTCCTCCGGCACCAGCGTTGTCCTGGTGAACAACTCCACATGGATCTCCGCGACGGATGAGACCGTCCAGGATAATTGGGACATCCAGTGCAGGATCGCTATCCCATCCGACGCCGATCTCGGCCCGTACACCATTATGGTAGCAAACCCGGGTGGGAGCCCCACCGGGAGTTACGCATCTCGGAGCGATGCCTTCACCGTCATCGCACCTATGCCCCCGCCAGTTGCCTCCTTCACGGCCAACGCCGCGGAGGGATCGGTCCCGCTCTCGCTCGAGTTTATGGACACCTCGAGCGGCCCCATCGATTCCTGGATCTGGGACTTCGATGACGGCCGTTTTTCAACCCAGCAGAACCCCATTCACACGTTCGTGTCCGAAGGCAATTATGCCGTGAACCTGACCGTTTCGAATGCCGGAGGCTCGAACAGCACAACTCGTACGATCTATGTCCGGATCGGGCAACTTGTTGACGCCGATTTCGTCGCGAATGTGACATCTGGCGTCCTGCCCCTGACCGTTCAGTTCACCGACCTTTCCACGAGCGCCGACCCCTTCGTTTCGTGGAAATGGGATTTCGAGAGCGATGGTATAATCGACTCGATCGAGCGGAATCCGGTCCACGTGTACACTACGGCAACCACCTATACCGTCACTCTGAAGGCTTCAACCGAATATCGGTTGGACGCCTTGACGAAGGTCGGGTACATCACTGTCACTGTCCCCCCGTCCGTCATCATGGTTCCAGGCGGGACAGGCTCGCCGATGGATATGAACAGCGACGACAAGTACGAGGACGTCAACGGAAACGGACGTGCCGACTTCACCGACGTCGTGCTCTACTTCAACCAG
>JBDKUZ010000157.1:0-9040 GCA_039679395.1 Methanospirillum sp.
GACGGTCCGGTCTGCCTGGTGGTCGTTCGACGCCACGGCGCACCTGAACACCTGGAACTCGCGGGACACGAACCCGACGTTCTTCTACCCGGCCGCCGGCACGTTCAGCCCGCTCGTCAAGATCACCTACACGGACGGCTCGACCGAGACCGTCCAGCGGGCGAACTACGTCACGGCCCGGTAGCGAGGAGGCGATGGAAGTCCATCCCCTCCGCCCCTCCCTTCTCCGCGCCTGCGGCCTGCTCGTCTGCCTTTCGCTGCTGGCGTGCGGGGCCCTGGCCGCCTCGACCGACGTCCGGGTGGTAAAACTCGCGGCCGACGGAAAGACCGTTCTCTCCGAGCGCACGGTCGATTACCACTGGCTCGAGGCGAACCTCCCCGTGCGCGGCGACGGCTCGACACACTACTACCACCAGGGCCCGACCTTCGACGACGCCGATCTCTGGGATCCGACCGAGTCCAAGAACGTCCAGGACAAGGACATGGGCGCCGTCAAGGGAACCGCGCTCCGCGACCTCTGCGGGCTCGTGGGCGGCATGCAGTCGGGGGACGCGCTGGTGGTACGCGCCAGCGACGGCTTCTCGAAGCGGTTCTCGTACGGGAGCGTCTACTCCCCCTCCGCCCGGCAGGGGCAGATGGTCCTGACCTGGTACAGGGCCGACGAGGGATACGTCCCGTCGTACTCGACCGGCATGCGGATCGTCTTCTACGCCGATACGTCGACGAACCCCTGGGGCCTGCACGTCTTCGGCAACGCGGACATGAAAGCCTCGATGCCGTCGAGCGAGTGGCACTACTTCAACGGCGTCTACCCGACCACGACCGGGCTCTCCGTCCAATCCGTGGGCGAGATCCGAATCCTGTCGACCCAGTCCGCAGCGACGACCACGGCGACTACCAGAACGACGACCGCTGCGACCACCGCTGCGAAGACCACGGCTCCGACGCAGAAAACGACCGATACCACCACGACGAAGACCACGACCCTGCCGGGCACGAGCGGTACCACCGCGGCTCCGACGACGGTCTCCGGAGCCACAACCGTCCCGGCCTCATCAGCGGTCTCCACCACGACACCACTCTCTATCGCGGCAACGACGTTTCCGACCGACGACGGAGGCTCGGGCGCCATCGGTACGACGGCTGTAACCCCAACGAATGCGACGACGAATTCGTCGTCATCGGTGCAGGCTCCGACCAGGGCGACTCCGTTCTCGACTCAGAACGAGACGGGGAACGTCACCCCGGCACCGACCGAGTCCCCGGTTCCCACGTCGACCGGGTACGACCGGACCTACGACTACTCGATCACGACCGGGCTGGACTACGTGAGCGACCTGGACGAAGCGGGGACCACGACCGTCACGGCCACCCCCACGCCGACGCTGACGGCGAACGCGACGGAGTCTTCCACAGCCACAACCCCGGCGACCCGCCCCGTCACGGCTTCGCCATCGTTCGCCCCGTCCTCCGCCCCGACAGTCACACAGAGCAGTGGGGCCGCGGCCCGATCGCTCTCGTTCACGTTCTCGTTTCAGGTCCGCGAGAGCGGAAACGGCCCCGCGATCGATGCATCCCCGGGCGGGTCCGCGGCGATCATCTCGCCGGCCTCCCCGCTCGGTGCGATCTGGGCGTTCATGAAGGCGATCGCACGCCTGATCGACCCGTTCTTCACATGAGGTGATCCTGCTGACCCGACCACACCCACGTCACACCGCGGCCGTTGTCCTGGCCGCCCTCCTCGTTCTGCTCGCCGTCACGGCCGCGCCGGCACTCGCCGAGCCCACGACCTCGCTCACCGTGACCGAGTTCGGACCCGGCGGCTCGACCGTGCTGAACACCACGACCGTCGACTGTCGCTGGCTCGAGGCCAACCTCCCCGTGCTCGGTGACGGGACAACCCACTACTATCACCAGGGCCCGGTCTTCGAGGGCGACAAGTGGGACCCGAACGAGACGGTCAACTTCAAAGATCGGGGGGCCGTGAAGGGCACGGACGTGAAGGAGATCTGCGGCATCGTCGGTGGCCTGCGGCCCGGTGACGAAGTGATGGTCGCGGCCGCCGACGGCTACAACGTCGTCTACGGCTACGAGACACTGGTTCACCCGCCTCCGCGCCAGGGTCCGCTCGTCGTGACCTGGTACAACGGCGCCGATGCTGCATCGGGAGAGCTCCAGGGGACGGGGTACCCGCCCGACTTCTACAACGGCATGCGGCTCGTCTTCTTCGCGGATACCTCGACGAATCCCGACGGTCTCCACGTCTTCGGCAACGAGGACATGCGTGTCGCTCTTCCGGAGAATGCGCAGTACTTCTACAATGACCTCCTGCCATCCACCTCGGGGATCTCGGTCAAGTGGGTCTCGGAGGTCCGGGTCTACCGCGGCGGATACCAGGGAGACCGGCACGCTTCCGTGAAGTCGCTCCAGGACGCGAACACGACCACGACGACAACCACGACGTCTCCGACCAAGGCCGGCGGACTCCTTCCGCTCGGACTCGCGGGGATCGGCGTGGCATTGCTCCTGCGGAGGCGGTGAGGTGCATCGTGCGCTCGCCGTCATTCTCGCGGTCCTGGCCGCCGTCCTGGCAGGAGGTTGCACGGGGGCGCCGTCGCCGGGTGCGGCGCCCGTGCCGAACGCGTCCCTGGTCCTGAACGGGACCACGAACGTCACCCTCGACTACGCCGGAGTCCTCGCGCTTCCATCGATCTCCGGCGTCGGCGGCGCGGTCTCGACCACGGGGATGCGGTACGGCCCGTTCCGGATCAAAGGCGTCGCACTCAGCACCCTCGCCGATCGCGTGGGCGGTATGGGTCCGAACCAGACCCTGCGCGTCCACGCTCCCGACGGGTATATGTGGGTCCTCAACCGGGACCGGGTGGACGGGAAAGGGTTCGTCGTCTTCTCGCCCGAGCTGAAGGAGCTCGCGACCCCGCCGACGCTCGTGCCGGTCCTGATGTACGAGCAGAACGGCACGCCGCTCTCGAAGGAGCAGGGCGGACCGTTCCGGATCGCCGTTCTGGACCCCGCGGGCTCGCCCGTGATCACCGAAGGCTCGGGGTGGGTGAAGTGGGTCGACCGGATCGAGATCCGCTGACGGCGGTGGCGGTTCTCGCCGCCCTCGCTCTCCTCGTCGTCGGGGCCGGGTGCACGGCCGCGCCGCCGGCGAAGATTCCGGTCACGATCATGGTCGCGGGCTCGCTCGTGGACCCCCTTGCCGGGTTCGAGGCCGAGTACGAGGCGGCGCATCCCGATATCGACATCCGGATCGAAGGGCACGGCTCGATCCAGGCGATCCGCCAGGTAACCGACCTGAACCGGTCCGTCGACGTGGTTGCGGTCGCCGACGCTTCCCTGATCCCCGACCTGATGGCCGGGCGCACCGAATCGTACACGACCTTCGGGACGACCGAGATGGTGATCGCGTACACGAACGCGAGCCGGTACGCGAACGAGATCGAAGAGACGAACTGGGCCGAGATCCTCGCCCGGCCCGATGTCCGCGTCGGGATCGCGAACCCGATGCTCGACGCGGCCGGATACAGGGCCATGCTCGTGCTGCTGCTCGCCGAGAAGGAGCGGGGCAAGGCCGTCTTCGGACCCGTCCTCGGCGATCACCTCTCACCGCCCCTTGCGCCGGTGGCGAACGCGAGCGGGCTCGAGGTGCGCCTGCCCGAGTTCGTCAACCCCGCTTCCGGGGGGAAGGTCGCGGTCCGGGACGGTTCGGTCTTCCTCCTCTCGCTCCTCGAGGCAGGAGGAATCGACTACGCGCTGGAATACCGGTCCGTCGCCGAAGGGCGTGGGCTCCGCTACATCCGACTGCCGCCATCGATCAACCTCGGCTCTCCGGAATACGCACACGCCTACCGGAACGCGACCGTCCTCCTCGGTTTTCAGCGCTTTTCCGCGATCGGGACCGAGCGCGGCGGGAAGGTGATCGAATACGCGGTGACGGTCCCCAACGATGCTCCGCATCCTGTCGAGGCGCGGATGTTTGCCGACGCACTCGTTCGTGCCGCCGGGGAAGGCCGGGCCGGCTGGCCCGCGCCGGTCCCGCCTGTGACCGTCACGCTCGGAACCGGATAGCCCGGGAGAGAATAGGGCGCGTCGACTCTGCCCGTCGTGAACGCGGACTCTCTCGTGGCCCTCGAACGTCGCCGAGGGCCTGGCGATAGCCTCTTTTTTCAACCCGCACGGGCCCCGAGACCCTCACCGCGGATAACGAGCGTATTATCTCTCCCTCCGCCGTATCGAACACGACGGCCATGTTCGCGATCCGGTTCTACCGCGTCTACGATACGGGCCACGAGATCGACCTGGCGAACCTCGAGGCCGCCGCTGCCGGCACCACGGCCCGGGCGTCGTTCGCGCGGGTCAGCCCGAAGTCGATCTGGATCGAGCACCCGCCCCTGCTGGTCCGGCTTCCTCCGGTCGAAGTGACCGTCGGCGATGCCGCGTACGCTCTTTCGGCGGTCGCGCGCGTCTACGAGATCGGCGCGATCAGCCTCTGCTTCGTCCTGGAGGTCGCGACCGCTCCCGCATCCTCGCTCCTTCCCGTCGCGCTCTCGTTCGCGGGCCAGCGGGGGCTCGACCGGGCCTATCTCGACTCCCTCGGCACACTCCGGGACGTCCTCGGCCCCGAGCTCGGCGCGCGCCAGCTCGATACGGAGTTCTACGAGGACTACACGGTCTACGTCGTCGACCGCGACGACCCGGCGCTCGATCCCGTGGCGCTCCTCGCGGGGGAGGAGGTCGCGTTCTCGGCCGCGACTCGCGACGATGTGCTCCGCAACACCCTGTCGTACGCGGCCGACGACCGCGCCGTCCTCGCCTGGGACGCGGCCCTGCTCGTCGCACCGGAGCCTCCGGCGGACCTGGTCGAGGTGATCGAGTACGCGGTCGTCCAGGTTCTCGAGCTCCGGTACTACGACCGTGTCCTGACCCTGCAGATGCAGCGCATGTACGACGACCTCGAGGCGGGAGGTCGGTTCGGCCGATTCCGTCGGCGGCGGGGGTACGACGCCCTGCTCAACCGGCTCATGGAGACCTACGCCGAGGTCTCGGAGGTGACCGAGGGGATCGAGAACCTGATCCGGATCACGGAGGACGTCTACTATGCCCGGGTCTACGCGACCGCGCTGCGCGTGCTCCGGGCCGATCAGTGGCGGGCCTCGGTCGACAGGAAGATCGACGTGATCCGCGAGAACTACCAGATGCTTTCGGACGAGGTGAATCGCGAACACGGCAACTTCCTGGAGTGGGTGATCATCCTGCTGATCACGCTCGAGTTCGCGTTGGCGATCTGGGAGGCCTTTCGAGGGTGACCCGCGTGGACAGTCTCGCGTTCCCGCTGCTGCTCGCGGTCGCGCTCCTCTTCGCCGGATGTGTCGGCGGCCCGCCCGGGGAGGGCGACCCGTCGCTCCGGCACGCCTACTCGTACGACGTCTCGGTCGCGATCGACCGGCCGGTCGACGGCCTCGTGCTCCGGGTCCCGCTCCCGTCCATGAACGGGTCGTCCCCCCTCGGGCAGGCCATCGTCGACGGGAAAGGCTACGGTGTCCGGCCGGGCTGGGAGGTCGCGATCGTCGAGGCGAACGGAACGCCCGCCCTCGAGATCCGGGCCGAACGGTTCCTGCCCGAATACCGGGGCACGCCGATCGCGATCGTCCCCGGCGGGTCGCCACCGCCGATCACGCCCGCACCGCCAGCCACCGGGCGCTCGGAGTCGAACCCGATACTGGCGCCGTACTCGCTCGGAGCATCGCTCACCGTGAACCGGTCGATCGAGACGCGCGATCCGGCCGGGCACGAGCCGCTGCTCGGCGGCGGCGAGGCACCTGCCCCCGCGGACTGCGCCATGCCCGGGCAGGGGAGCGGAGTTCGCTGCTACCGTCACCCCGTCACCGCCTTCATCGACTATCGGGCGGACGGGCCGGCGAACGCCTCGGTCGGCGTCCGGCTGACCGCGTCGAACGAATGGTGGCGCGGTGGCTGGACCTCGAACCGCTACACGGACAGTGTATTCGTAGAGTTCCCGTCCGGCAACCGCGGGTGGACCCGGGCCGACGCCGTCCTGACGGCCGGCGAAGGAGTATATCCCTGAATCGGGGATACGGGTTCGGAGGGAGACCGGACAGCGCCGGCGCAGTCCATCCCGCCGCTGGCGACAGGACGGAACCGTCGCCGCCCGTCGGGCGGGACCCCGGCCGTCTTCGGGGGTGCGGATCGGGGCGGCGCCGGCCATCGCTTCGAACATTTTCGAAGTTATATAAGGAATTAAGTATGATAACTACTAATAGGAATCTGCCCCACAGTGGGGCGATTGACATGACACACCTGCCGAAGCTCCTGTTCATTGCCGGGGTCGTCACCGCGGCCGTTCTTGTCGCAGGCTGCACATCGGGCGGCACTCCCCCTCCCACGACGAACGTCACGGTCGCGGCCCCGCTCCTCCTGAACGAGAGCATGAACGGCAGCACCATTGCTGTACCCCTTAACACCACACTCACACTCGAACTCGCTGAGAACCCGACCACGGGATATTCGTGGAACCTCTCTACCACGCAGGGCCTCCGCGTCGCCTCCACCGACTACCTGCCGGACGACTCGAACGGAACCCGCGTGGGCGCCGGCGGTATCCGCCGCTGGCAGATCGAGGCCGTTGCCACGGGCCTCCAGGAGATCACGGCCCTCTACGTCCGTCCATGGGAGACCCCGACCGCCGATATGACCACCTACTCGGTCGAAGTCTCCGTCACGCCCTGATTCAACCTCCACCATTGCAGCATGCGGCCGCGTCCCGCCCCCCGGGACCCGGTCACACCAACTCTTCTCCCAGTGATCGCGTCAGTGCCGGTGCCGGTGATGGATGTCCGGCGTATGCGCGTGGGTATGCCGGAGCGCCTCGTGCGTGTGGACATGAGCGTGCACCTCCGCGTCCCCGCCCTCCTCGTGCGCATGCAGGTGGTGGATGTCGTGCCCGTGCCGGTGGGCGTGGGTGGCCCGCTCGTGGACATGCTCGTGGACGTGCTCCTCCCGGGCGATCAGGAGGGCTCCGGCGGCCATCAGGGGGAGGGCGGCGAGAAATTGCCACCCCGGGACAACCGGCGCGATCAGGAGGGCGAGGCCGGCACCGATGAACGGCGCCAGGCCGAAGACGCCCGCCGTCCTCGCTGCGCCGAGGCTCCGGAGAGCGAGGATGAAACAGATCATGCTCGCCCCGTAGCAGACCGCGCCGATGAGGATCGCCGGGAGCGCGATCTCGAGCGGCGGGACCGACTCGCCCAGGGCGAGCGCGAGCGGAAACGCGAGCAGCCCGGCGCCGAGCCCCTTCACGGTCCCGATCGCGAACGGGTCCTTGGACGAGATCTGGCGCGAACAGTTGTTGTCGAACCCCCAGAGGACGCAGGCCCCCACCACCCCGAGGGCGCCGAGGGAGAGACCGAGGTGACCGGTCGGGTCGAACGAGAGGATTGCGCCGGCGGCCGTGATCAGTCCGATCGCGGCCACGACCCTCCGGCCGATCCCCTCCGAGAAGAACGCGGCCGCGATCAGGGCCGTCGCGACGGCCTCGGTGTTCAGCAACAGGGATGCTGTGGCGGCCGGCGTTGCGGCGAGGCTGAACATCAGGAGCACGGGCGCGAGAAAGCCGCCCGCGAGCATGGTGCCGGCGAGCCAGGGATAGTCGCGGCGGGTGAGCGGCGACTCGCCCGTGTTCCACCCGCGAACGAGCCGCGCTCCGATCACGGCCGAACCGCCGCCGATGTAGAGGAGGGCGGCGAGCATCACGGGCTGGACCGCGCCAAGGAGGACCTGGGCCAGCGGGACGCTCGCGCCGAACATGACGGCCGCCGTGAGCGCGAGCAGGATCGGGGTACGGGTGCCGGTCGCCATGTGTCCCTTGCGGTGGGAGCCGGCGCGCGATAGTCGTTACCCCGGCCGGATCCGAAATGCCTTTGGGGGATTGGACCCAATCGAAAGGGTTATGGACGACCACGTCGCGACGAACCGCGAGAAGCAGCGGGTAGCACGCCTCTCGGTCGCCTCGAATACGCTCCTGGTCGTCCTCAAGCTCGCGGTGGGGTTCGCGATCGGCTCGGTCGCGATCATCGCCGAGGCCGTCCACTCGGGGATTGATCTGGTCGCGGCCGTGATCGCGTATTTCGCGGTCCGGGCTTCGGGCCAGCCTCCCGACACCGAGCACGAGTTCGGCCACGGCAGCTTCGAGGACCTCTCGGGCCTGATCGAGGGTGCCCTGATCCTGGTCGCGGCCGTCCTGATCGTGTACGAGGCCGTCGGAAAACTCCTGGCCGGCGGCGAACCGTTCGAGCCGGCCCAGCTCGCCGTCGGTGTCGCCGTGATGGCCGTCTCGGCAGCGGTCAACTGGTACGTCTCGGGCCGGCTGATGCGCGTCGGGAAGGCGACCGATTCGATCGCGCTCGAATCGGACGCCTGGCATCTCAGGACCGACGTCTACACCTCTGTCGGTGTCTTCGCGGGCCTTATTGCGCTCCTCCTGACCGGGATCGTCGCGCTCGATGCGCTGATCGCGGTCGCGGTCGCATTCGTGATCCTGAAGGCCGCGTACGACCTGATGCGCCGGGCCTCGGGCAACCTCGTCGACCAGCGCCTCCCCGAGGACGAGGAGGAGACCATCTGCGGGATCGTCGCGGCGCACCGTGACAATATCGCCGAATTCCATAAACTCCGGACCCGCCGTTCGGGGCCGGACCGGTTCGTGGACCTCCATCTCTGCGTGGCCCGCGGCCTGACGGTCGAGGAGTCGCATGCGCTCGCCGACCAGCTCGAGGCCGAGATCGAGGCAGCGCTCCCGCGCTGCTCCGCGACGATCCACGTCGAGCCCTGCAACGGCAGCTGCGACGCCTGCGGCACGTTCTGCACGATTCGCACCGTGCCCGAGGAGTGACGGCGGCCGGACGTCGCCGGCCCCGGGGGAACCCCTCCCGGGGGGGTCTGGTGAGTCTGAGTGAGTCTATCTCCGTCTCCGGCCGATCGAAACGGGAAGGAAAATGGTACG
>JBDKUZ010000158.1:0-5648 GCA_039679395.1 Methanospirillum sp.
ACTGGTACGCCGTGCACCCGAACGGGTTGTTCGCGATGATGTCGTCCACGACCTCCGTGAACGCGGCCACGTCCGCGATCGGCGCGGCCAGGACCCTGGTCGCGGCCTTCGTGACCGACTTCTGCACAAAGTTTGCCATTTATTCCCCATGGTGCTTAACACACCATAACTATATTATCTACAGTAATATTTGAACATTTCCTATGACCGCCAGTAATATATTCGGCCTGAATCATGGGACAGAGAGAGGGCGACGACGGAGCGCGCGGACCCCCCCCTCGCGGTGCGGCCGTGGCCGTCAACGACGGGACGGTTGTTGCCGTCACGAGGACCTCGAGGTTCCGCAGGACCGCGTCGAACGTCCGGGCGTCCGCGACACAGCGAGAGAGGTCGTACCCGTCTGTATACGCGAGGATTCGCCCGCGGCATCCGTCGTGTCCTCGAAGAGGACGGCCACGGACCGTTCAGGCATCGACCCGCTCCCGGCTCACCCGGTCCCGGAGCGCCGGCCGCGTCTCCAGTCCGCCGCGGACCCCCAGCTCGACCGGTCTTTCGAGAAGCATATCCAAGGGCCGATCCTTAACGATTCCGTCCCGGCCGTTCCCACGCTGTTCACGGACGGCGGTGTCCGCCGAGCCTCGATGGCCGGGATCAAAATAAATACCATTAACATCCGTCCGCCGGATCGTACAGCATCGAGACAAGGAGAGATGCAATGAACCGGATACTCCTCCTGATCGCGATCGCCGCCGTCGCGGTCGTCGGCATCGGCGTCGGCCTGCTGCTCCCGAACCTCCAGGGCGGGCCGCTCACGGGCAGCATCGTGCCGAATGTGACGACCCTCCATCCGATGACGATGACGAAGATCCCCACGCCCACGCCGGCGCCCGTGACCATCACGGTCTCGGGGACCTGTGCGCCCTACCGCTTCTGGGACGACACGAACAAGTTCTACGACTGGAACTGGAACCTCCACAGCGTGATGGCGTACGATGCGAGCCGCCTCCCGGCCGGCGTCCTGGTGCAGCGGGTCGACTGGGTGATCACCGGGACCCGAAACAGCGGCGGGACCAAGGAATGCTTCCACCAGTACTCGGAGCGCTGGGCGGGCATGCCCGACTACGGGATCCCGCCCCAGGAACTCCCGGTGACCGATTCCTACACCATCAATGACGGGTACACCTGGGTCGGGTGTCCGTACTACGGTCCCGACCTCTGTCCGCCCGAGGACCGGAGCACGGGGACCCCGTTCACGGCCACCTGCACCGTCACGGCCACCGACGGCACCACGTACACCAAGTCGGCAACGCTGGTCCTCACCTCCTGAGACCGGGGGCGCCCGCCCTTCCTTCTCCCCGGCGGGCTGTGTGCCGGCCCGGGGACGGGGTGAACGAAGCCGGCCGCGGGAGGGAGGACACGACCGTGACACCCGAGCGGTCGATGCCCTTCACGGACGGCGGGAAGACGTCGACGGCCGCCAGGGGGCGGTCCGCGACGATGCGGGTCCGGCCGCTCGCCGTCGCGAGCACCGCGGCCCGGTGCGTCCACGAACTCGAACGGATCCGCGGCGTCGAAGGCACGGGCCGGTCCTGCTGGAAGAACGGGACTGCACACCTTCACAGGTGGTTGAAGAGCCAGACGACGTCGGCGAAGTCGATCCGGCCGTTGCCGTTGCAGTCGAACGCCGCCACCGGCTCGTTCGCTGCGATCCAGGTCATCTGGTTGAAGTAGAGGACGACATCGGCGAAGTCCTTCCTCCCGTTGCCGTTGACGTCGTCGTACTTCGTATCGACGTCGGTGTCGGTCGGCGCGGACGCCGACGGCGGCACGGGCATGAGCGCCGGGGCGAGCGTCAGGTTGACCGGGACGCTCGCGCCGACCGGCGGATAGGACGCGATCGGGAAGGTCGCGTCCCCGTACCCGCTGAGGTTGGCAACGATCGCCGTCACCGGCGTGCCCGTCAGGTATACGGTGACGTTGAGCGGACCGGCGCTCGTGTTCCCCGCAAGCACGAGGTCGTCGCCGATGCCCCGGAGATAGACCCGGGCCCCCGCGGGCACGGTCGAGACCAGGTAGTACGCCGTGCTCCCGCCGATGGGCGGCGCGGCGGCGACGGCGACCGTCCGGACGGCGTCGCGCCCGATCTCGCTCCCGGGGTAGTAGACCGTCAGCCGGACCGTGTGGTTGCCCGGAGCCGAGAAGGCGTGGACGGGGCTCCGATCCATCGAGGTCGCGCCGTCGCCGAAGCTCCACTCCCACGTCATCGGGTCGCCGGTCGAGGTGTCGGTGAAGGCAACCGCCTCCCCCGCGACGGGGGCCGCCGGGGTCCAGGTGAAGTTCACTGTCCGCGGGGCGACGACATGGATGGTTCGTTCCGTGCTGTTCGATCCGCCGGCGCCGGTGACGGTCAGGTTTGCCGTGTACGTGCCGGGCAGCGGGTAGGTATGCGTCGCGTTCCGCGTCGTGGCGTCGACCGTGCCGTCGTCCTCGAAGTCCCAGGACCACGCGGTCGGCGCGCCGGTCGAGGTATCCGTGAACGTCACCGCGAGCGGCGCCGTACCGCTCGTCGTGTTCGCCGTGAAGGCGGCGACGGGTGGCGCGTCGGTGACGTTCACGGTCCGTGTCGTGCTGTTCGACCCGGATTCGTTCGTGACCGTCAGGATCACGGTGTAGTTTCCGGCCGCCGTGAAGGTGTGGGTCGGGTTCTGCACTGTCGAGCTGCCGCCGTCGCCGAAGGTCCAGCGGCGGGACTCGATAAACCCGCTCGAGCTGTCCGTGAACTGGACGGTGAGCGGTGCATGGCCGCTCGAGGGATTCGCAGTGAAGTTGGCGACCGGCGGAGGCAGGTCATCTCCGGGTGTCGACTGGGTGCCCCTCCCAACGTAACGGCACGGGTATGACGCCGTGACGGTCCGGTTCCCGCAGGTGCCTGTTACCGTGCCGATGCTCGTATACTGCCCGATCGTGGCCGTATCGGTGCGGGTGAGGTTCATGGATGCCCCCGCCGCAAGCGTTGGGATGGTGCCGACCGTGACGGTCCCGCCGGGAATGCCTCCCGGCTCGTCCACCACCACGATCTCCGAGAGCGGGACGTTGCCCGTGTTCGTGACCGTGTACGTCCACGTGAGGTTGGTGCCGTCGAGAAGCGACGGTGCGACCGATGCGTTCGCATCGAGACCGTTCAGCAGTATCGTGAGATTGATCGCCGGCGCCACCGGAGCAACGAGCGCGAGGCAGTGATAGCCGCCAGCGGCAATGGCTGTAAACCCTGTGCCGTTCGGCGTCTGCGAGACCTGGCCGTACTGATCATCGCCCCAACTGACGATCGAGCCGTCGTCACGGAGCGCGAGGCAGTGGGTGATGCTATCGGCAATGGCCGTGAACCCCGTGCCGTTCGGCGTCCGCGAGACCTGGCCATACGTATCGGAACCCCAGCTGGCGATCGAGCCGTCGGCTCGGAGCGCGAGGCTGTGATCATAGCCGGCGGCAATGGCCGTATACCCCGTCCCCGACGGCGCCGGCAGACTGGCGGCATTGGGGCCCCACATGGCGATCGAGCCGTCGTCGCGGAGGGCGACGCTGTGATTGATGCCGGCGGCAACGGCCACGAACCCGACGCCCGCCGGCGGCTGAAGGAACGGATACTGGCTGTACAGCTCCGGAGAATCCCACTTGCCCCAGCTGACGATCGTGCCGTTGTCACGGAGCGCGAGGCTGTGATACATGCCGGCGGAAATGGCCGTAAACCCGGTACCGTTCGGCGTCTCGGATACCATACCAAAATCATCTCGCCCCCAGCCGACGATCGAGCCGTCGGCCCGAAGCGCGAGGTTGTGATACACGCCGGAGGCAACGGCCGTAAACCCCGTGCCCGACGGCGGCGGTGAGTACTCATTGAAAAATTCCGGGAGTGCGGTGAGCCGGCCCCAGCTGGCGATCGAGCCGTCGGCACGGAGCGCGAGATCGTACAGGAAGCCGGGAGCTATGGCGGTATACTCGGCGCCGTCCGGTGCCAGCGATACGGTGCCATACTCATCGCTGCCCCAGGCGACGATCGCCTGCGGCACCGGGGCGGGGAGCGGGGTCGAGGTGACCCTGACCATGAGCGTCCTCGTCGTGCGCGCGAGCTCGTCGTCGGTCACGGTCAGGTTCACCCTGTAATACCCGGGCGCCGTGAACCGGTGCGTCGGGCTCCGCTCGGACGAGCTCGCGCCGTCGCCGAAGGTCCAGGACCGGTCGACGATCGTGCCGTCGACGTCCGTGGACTGGTCCGTGAAGGCCACCATATCGAGCACCGTCGGCGCCGATGGCGAGAGCGTGAACTTCGCGACCGGCGGGTCGTTGAAATCGGTCACGGTGATCGTGACCGTCGCGGGGTCGCTCGTGTGCGTACCCGCGGTCATCGTATACGCGAACGAGTCGGTGCCGTTGAACTCGAGGGCCGGCGTGTACGTGAACGAGCCGTTCGCCGCCAGGTCGAGCGTGCCGTGCGACGGCCCGGCAACCCTCGCCGCGGTCCGTGCTCCGAAGTACGTATCGTTGCCCAGGACGCCGTGGGCGTCCACGACCAGCGGCGTGTCCTCGGGGGTCGTATAGAAGTCGGGGCCGGCGACGAGGACCGGTTCGGTCGCGGTCACGGTCACGGTCGTGCTGTTCGGCCCCGCGGCGTTGGTGACCGTCAGGTTCACGGTGAAGGTGCCGGGATCGGTGAAGGTGTGCTCCGGGTTCTCGGCCGTGGAGGTCCCGCCGTCGCCGAAGTCCCAGGAGAGACCGGTGATGTCGCGCCCGCTCGAGGCGCTCGTGAACCGGACCGCGAGGGGAGCCATCCCCGAGGTCACGTTCGCCGTGAACCCGACAACGGCCCGCTCGATGCCGACGTAGTGCGCCGAGTCCGAGTCGGAGACGGTCATCGTGTCGTACGTCGCGGCGGCCGTCGCGGTGGAGGTGTACGCCCCGTCGGTCCACGTCCCGACGGTAACGTTCGCCGCGGACGCTCCCGGCTCGAGCGTGGTCGTGTCGAGGGCGATCGGCCCGAGGACCGAGTCCGTGACCGTGACGTTCGGGAGGGTATAGCTGCCCGTGTTCGTCACCGTGAACCTGAACCGCGGCGGGGTGCCGATCAGGAGATACGGTCCCGGCGCCGCATCGGCGTCGAGCCAGGTGATGCCGCCGTCGACCGAGACGTTCGCCTCCAGGTCGATAGTCAGCGACGCCGTATCGCGGACCAGGGCAAGGCTGTGAGTGCCGCCGGCGTCAATGGCCGAAAACCCGGTGCCCGTCGGCGTCTGCGACACCTGGCCATTGAGATCCTGGCCCCAGCCGACGATCGAGCCGTCGGCACGGAGCGCCATGCTATGCTCCCCGCCGCCGGCAATGGCTGTAAACCCGGTACCCGACGGCGTCTGCGAGACCACGCCATAGCCATTATTGCCCCAGCTGACGATCGAGCCGTCGGCACGGAGCGCAAGGCTGTGATAGTTGCCCTCAGCAATGGCCCGATACCCGGTGCCCGTCGGCGTCTGCGACCCCTGGCCGTACCAATCAGACCCCCAGCTGGCGATCGAGCCGTCGGCGCGCAGTGCCAGGCTGTGACTCCAGCCGGCGGCTATGGCCGAGAACCCGGTGCCCGACGGCGTCTGCGAGACCTG
>JBDKUZ010000159.1:0-4507 GCA_039679395.1 Methanospirillum sp.
GGTCCCCGAGAAGACCACGCCGGCCTCCTCGAGCGCGGGGATGTCGGCCGGGTTCACCTCGTACCGGTGCCGGTGCCGCTCGACGATCGCGCCGGCGCCGTAGAGCTCCCGCACCCGCGTTCCGTCGGCGAGCGCGATCGGGTAGTCCCCGAGGCGCATGGTGCCGCCGAGTTCCTCGACCTCCTCCTGCTCGGGGAGGATCGCGATCACGTACCGGCCCCCGTCGCCGATCTCCTCGGAGCAGGCATCGGACCAGCCCAGCACGTTCCGGCTGTACTCGACGACCGCGAGCTGGAACCCGAGACAGAGCCCGAGGAACGGGATGCCGTTCTCCCGGGCGTACCGGATCGCGTCGATCTTTCCCTCGATCCCGCGCTTTCCGAACCCGCCGGGGACGAGGATCCCGTCGATATCGGCGAGCTGGCAGCTCTCGAGCCGCTCGGCGTCGAGCCAGGCGATCGTCACCTCGGTCGCTGTCGCGCGGCCCGCGTGCTTGAGGGCCTCCTTGATCGAGAGGTAGACGTCCTCGATCCCGTACTTCGAGACGATCCCGATGGTCACACGGCTCGTGAACTCGCGGGCGACCGTGGCGTACCACTCGGGGCTCGGTTCGCACCGCGGCAGGTGCAGGTGCTCGATGACCGCGTCGGCCAGCCCCTCCTTCTCGAGCTCGGCCGGGACCTGGTAGATGTCGGCGGCCGTGGGCGCGCTGATCACGGCCCCCTGGGGCACGTCGCAGAAGGCCGCGATCTTCCGCTTCGTGTGCGGCGAGAGGGGGTGGGTCGAGCGGCCCACGATCATGTCGGGGTAGAGGCCGACCTCGCGAAGGGCCTTGACCGAGTGCTGCGTGGGCTTGGTCTTCATGTCGCCCATCGTGTCCTCGGGGACGAGCGTGACATGGATCAGGACCGTCTCGTCGTGCGGGAGCTCGCCCCGCATCTGCCGGACCGCCTCGAGAAACGGCATGGACTCGATGTCGCCGACCGTGCCGCCGACCTCGACCAGGCAGGCCTCCGCGACGCGCCCGCTGGCGTCGGGCTCGAGGGCCGCCCGCCGGATCGAGGCCTTGATCTCGTCCGTGATGTGCGGGATGATCTGGACCGTGTCGCCGAGAAAGTCGCCGCGCCGCTCCCTCTCGATCACGGAGCGGTAGACCTTGCCCGTGGTGATATTGTGCTGGGCCGACAGGTCGATGTCCAGGAACCGCTCGTAGTTCCCGAGGTCGAGGTCGACCTCCGCGCCGTCCGCGAGGACGTAGACCTCGCCGTGCTGGGCCGGGTTCATGGTCCCGGCGTCGATATTCAGGTACGGATCGATCTTGACCGCCGTGACCCCGACGCCGCGGTTCTTCAGGATCCGGCCGACCGAGGCCGCCGTGATCCCCTTGCCCAGACCGCTCATCACGCCGCCGGTCACAAAGATGTACTTCACCCGCTCGCCTCTCGCCGTTAAGGTAGGCGCGCGTCCACAATGAGCCTTGCGGGATTGCCGCCGGCACCGTCCCGCACAATCCTATCGACTGGCCCCCGCTTCGTCTGCCGCCGTCCTGTTCGGTCGGAGTACCGCGATCAATACGGACGTATCCGCCGGGAAGGTCGTGGCTGACGTGGTCCTGCTCGGACAGGTCTAACCTCGTCGGCAACGCGGTCAATTGGCGCCGACCGTGCGTTCCGCTGGAGGCCCGGATCTTCGCGATGCGCATGACGGCATGGGACTGTCCGCGGTGCGGGACAACGGGATCGGGATCGAGGAGGAGTACGACCGGATCTTCGAGATGTTCCGCCGGCTCCATACCCACGATACGTACGAGGGCACGGGCATCGGTCGTGCCGTCGTGAAACGGATCGTCGAGCGGCATGGCGGCAGGATCCGGGTCGCGTCGATGGCCGGGCGAGGGCTCGACCTTCGTCTTCACCCTGCCCGCCGCGGGAGCGACGGGGAGCGCGATCCGGAGATGCCGTCCCGACCGATACGCTTATGCCACGAGCGCCCGGGAGACAGACGACGAGTATGGACATGTCATCAGTGTCGGAGACGCGGAGAGCGCTGGGGGGTGCGGAGCGGATCCTGGCAGTCCTGTTCGGGGTGGGATTCATCCTGGGCTTTCTGCTGACGCCGCTGGGATTCGAGACGCGCATGAACGAGATCCGGACCCTGGCGTTCGCGGCATTTTTCATTGTCGTGGGGTTGCTGCTCCCGCTCGCCGGGCTGGCCTCGCTACTGCTCCGGAGACCGGGGCTCGCCGGCGTCCTGGGGATCGTCGATGCGGCGCTCCTCTTCTTCACCGCGCCCGCCGACCAGGCGCTCGTCTTCTTCTCGGTCCCCCCACCGCCGGCCGTCACGGCCGGCGAGTACCTGCTCATCCTGGTGGGGATCGGGTACATGCTGTACGGACAGCAGGTCTACGACCGGAACCGGACGGGGAGAGCCCCGGGGACGTCCTGAGACCCGTAGCCTCCGAACCGGCGACCTCGGGCTTCCCGGAGAGGTCCATCGAGGACGCCGATCCCGCGCCGATCTCTTTCGGAATGGAGGTCGCCCGGGTCTCCGACCGTTGCATCCGGCGGAGCCGCGAATAGGGGAGTGGCAGGAGACGGCGCAGGTCGACGACGCGTCGGCCATTCCATGGCCGGCGGAAACCCCAAGGAAGATACTATCCCCCGCCGAGTACCGATCGGGTGCGATCGATGGCGAACTACGTACTCATACACGGCGGCACCATCTCGTCCGAGACCTGGAACCGCCTCGCGGGGAGAGACGACTACCCGCCCGGCGTCCACCTGGGGGGTCGAATCTGGGACGGGACCAGGGCGGCACTCGAGGCGCGGGGGCACCGCGTCCTCGCGCCCACCCTCGAGGACGAGCATGCCACCGGACTCTCCGGGCACGTCGGTCAGGTCTGCCGGTTGATCGCCGGCGAGGACCTCCGTGACGTCGTACTCGTCGGGCACAGCTACGGCGGGATGGTTGTCACCGGCGTCGTTGACCGGATCCCGGAGCGGATCGCCCGCGCGGTCTACCTCGATGCCGCGCTTCCCGAGCCCGGCGAGTCCCTCTTCGACCTCTTCGCCGCCGCCAGCTCCGATCCCCTCTCCTTCGCCGGCCTCGAAGCGGCGCGGGCGTACGTGGAGCGGATCGCGTTCGACCCCGACCGCCTCCGCCACCTCCCGCGGACCTACATCCGCTGCGAAAAGAGCGAGTTCGCAGCGGTGGCCGCTCTCGCCCTGAGCCGGATCGCCGCCTCCGGTGAGGCGTGGACGTATCTCGAGCTCCCGTCCTCCCACGTGCCCCAGGCCGACCGTCCGGACGCCCTGAACCGCCTCCTGCTCGACGTGTCGTCGCGGTGACCGCGGTCCCGGCCCGGCGGCGCGGTCGAGTCCGTGCCGGCCCCCGTCATCTCGTCGAGACGGCGTAGGACGCGGTCGTGACCGTGCAGAGCTTCCCGTCGCCGTCGAAGACCTGCCCCTCGCCGAAGATCACGCGCCGGCCGCGTTTGACCACGCGCCCGACGGCCCGGAGACTGCCGGCGTTAACCCCCCGGAGGAACGACGTGGACTCGGTGATCGTCGCGATCGTCTCGGTCTCGCCGAGCGTCTGGTAGATGGCGAGCACGATCGCCTCGTCCGCGAGCGCGGCGTAGAGCCCGCCCTGGACCCAGCCCTCGCCGTTGCAGAACTCGGGTCGCACCGCGGCGACGAGCTCGCCGACGCCTCCGTCCATGCGCAGCACGCGCGTGCCGGTCATCGTGAAGAACGGATTCGCGCCCTCGCCCCCGGTCCGGAGCCGGTCAAGATACGACGTCATCAGAGGGATCTGTTGCCGTGCCGGCCGAAAAAGGTTTTATCGACCCGCAGGGTTATTCACGCCCGCGTGCCCATCATAAGTATGATCGGCGCCGATAGCAGCCGATTGGGGAGCGGAGTGCAGGTGCCGGACGAGACGACAGCGACCAGCGAGACCGCGCAGGCCGACTGCACGATCGTCATCCCCGCATACAACGAGGAGGAGCGCATCGGCGGCCTGCTCGAGGCCCTCGCCGGGTTCGAGGGGTCCGTGATCGTGGTCGCGGACGGAACGGACCGGACGGCGGACCTGGTCAGGGGGTTCGGAGCCGCGCACCCCGACCTTGCGCTGGTCTGCCTCGAGTTCCCCGAACGACTCGGCAAGGGCGGCGGGATCATGGCCGGATTCCGCGCGGCCGGGACCCCGTTCGTCGGGTTCATGGACGCCGACGGATCGACCGAGCCCGCCGAGATGGCCCGGCTCTTCTCCTACCTCGCCGGCGCCGACGCCGACGGCGCCATCGCCTCGCGCTGGTGCCCCGGCGCCGTCGTGCCCGTCCGGCAGGGCCCCGTCCGCCGCCTCCAGTCGCGCGCGTTCAACCTGCTGATCCGCCTCCTCTTCGACCTGCCGTACGCGGACACGCAGTGCGGTGCAAAGGTCTTCCGGCGCGAGGCGCTCGCCTCCGTGCTCGACGAGATGGAGCTCGCGGGCTTCGAGTTCGACG
>JBDKUZ010000160.1:0-6709 GCA_039679395.1 Methanospirillum sp.
AGGTCGAGTTCTCGTTCACGAACATGACCTCGGTCGCGGCCTTCAACGGCTACGGCTGGTGCCTCGCCGCGAACCAGGCCCAGGGCATCTCCTGGACCAACCGCGTCGAGGGCACGGGCAACAGCGGCTACTGGATCCAGTACACGGGACCGACGCCGACGCCGACACCGACCGTGACTCCGACTCCGACGGTCACTGAAACCCCGACGCCGACCCCGACGGTGAATGAAACGCCGACCGTGACCCCGACGGTGACACCCACTCCGACACCGACGGTCAATGAGACTCCGACCGTGACTCCGACGGTCACCCCGACCGGAAACGAGACGCCGACCGTCGTCCAGGTGCCGGGCGGCACGGGCCTGCCGACGGATACGAACAACGACGGGAAGTACGACGACGTCAACGGCAACGGCCGCGCCGACTTCGCGGACGTCGTCCTCTACTTCAACCAGATGAGCTGGATCGCGACGAGCGAGCCGATGACGTTCTTCGACTACAACAGCAACGGCCGGATCGACTTCGCCGACGTCGTCTGGCTCTTCAACAACCTCTGAAGAGCCATGCTCCTGCTCCCCCCCGTTTTTGAAGAATCATGCGGACGAGTGCTCCGAGAAGCGCAGCATACACGCAGGGAGCGGACGATCTCGGCCGCATCCGGCGCCCCGCCCTCTATAACGGTGGGCGTCCGGAACGTGGTCGCGGTCGCCCGGATCGCCGACCGGCTTCCGGTCGACGACCTCGCGCCGAAGATCCCGGGCGCGGCGCTCGACACGCGGGTGATGAGGATGGTGGTCCGCATCTCCCATCCGAAGGCCGCGGTCTTCGCCTTCAGTTCGGGAAAAGTGATCTTCACGGGGCTCAGGGACGCGAACACTCTCGAGCCCGCGGTCGCGTCGCTGCTCGAGACTCTCCGGGCCGCCGGCGCCGATCTCGCCGATCCCGCGCCGTCGGCGGAGATCGTCAACCTCGTCGCGTCCGGCTTCCTCGGCGACCGGGTCTCGCTCGTCCGGCTCGCCCACGCCCGGAACTTCGAACGGATCGAGTACGACCCCGAGCAGTTCCCCGGGCTCGTCTACCGGAGCGAGGCGGGCCCGGCCGTGCTCGTCTTCTCCACGGGCGCGCTCGTCGCGACGGGCGCGCGGTCGCTGGACCGGGCGCAGGAGGCCGCGGTCGAGGCCTGGCACATCATCGACACGGCGGGCGCGTGGCAGCGGTGCTGGTGATCGGCCGGCCCGGGGTCGCGATGCCGTCCGGTCCGTCTCTCGTCCTTTCTCTCCCGTGCCGCTCCCTTCTCCGGCCGGTCTCCGCGCGGAGGGCGCCCTGCCGACGATCCCGACGGCGACGGACCGCGTGATGGGGAGAATGTGAACGGCCGTTGCGAAAAGACCGGGATCCCCCGCTGAGACGGGAACGCCCCCGGCCAGCCGGTACGACCCGGATACGGCCCGCAGGACGGCGGCGGAACGCCTGCGCCCGACCCGATGCGACGAATCGTCAATCAAGTTCAATAAACTTTGTAGTTTATCGATCCCCCCATTCCAAGCTTTTACCAAGGGAAATGCGGACGGATAGCCGGAGCTCGCTCCACGCGCAACCCGCTCTCCGGAGAATAATGCCGTTCCATTGCGGACGGCGCCGCATCCTCCCTCAGGTGAACGATCCATGGTACGACGAATACGATTCGACCTGATTCTGATAACGCTCATCGCGGCATGTGTTCTGCTGCTGGCTCCGGCCGCGGCGGGGCTCGTGACCGTCGGCACCGGCGGCGACTACCCGACGCTGATGGACGCGCTCAACAGCGCATCCGTGGTCGACGGCGACACGATCTACGTGTACAACGGCACGTACTCCTACACCTCTCTGACGAAAGCCGTCACTATCACGGGGGAGGGTGCCGAGGTTGTTACCTTCAATCTCGGAGCAACCATCGGTTCCATTGGAACGAACGGTGCGACGATCGAACGGGTGAAATTTACAAACGGAGGATTGGTTTTCTCCCGCATTGATCCCGTGACCCAGAATATTCTCATCCGGGATTGTATCTTCGAGCAGATGCTCTATTATGGTTCACCGAATTATTGTTCGATCTTGGTCGGCGGTCAAAATAACGCATTCGTAAATAATACATTCAGAAATAATGCGGTCACCTATCTGTTCTCTCTGTACGGGACAAATCAGCGTCTGGAGAACAATACTTTCACGACCACGACTTCGGCGGCATTAGCAAAAAACTCGGGAGTCATCACGACATCCGCAGATGCGAATAATATAATTATAAAAAACAATCGGTTTTTAGATAACACCATGCCCTGCATTCAACTCGCCGCTGTTACCGGGGCTACTCTGAATAACAAAATCTACCTGAACGATTTCATCGTGCCTGCCGGGGTATACCCGGTCGGGAGGGGAAGAACCGTTACGGGGGACGTTCCGACGGTCTCCTGGACCACCTCGGGAGCGGTTCCGTACACCTACCATGGTGCATCCTATTCCGGCATTCTCGGCAATTACTGGAGCCCCTATACGGGCACGGATGCCGACGGCAACGGAATCGGCGACACCCCGTACAACACGGGAATCCAAAACTATGCCAACCCGGGCACGCCTCACATCGATAACGCCCCACTGATGGCCCCGGTCGCCGATTACTTCGGACCGGCCGGCCCTGCGGCGCCCGTCGCCGCCTTCTCGGCGAACGTGACGAACGGCACGGCCCCGCTCTCTGTCGGGTTCACCGACGCCTCGACGGGTGACGCGATCACCGGCCGCGCCTGGGACTTCCAGGACGACGGCACGGTCGATTCCACTGAAACGAACCCGACGTTCACCTACGCGACGGCCGGGAACTATACCGTGAACCTCACGGTCACGAATGCCGGCGGCTCGGACAGCGAGACGAAGACCGGGTACATCACCGTCACGACGAACGCCACGCCGACCCCGACCCAGACGGTCGCGCCCGGGGCGAGGACGTGGACCGTCGGCGCCTCGGGGTGCGACTTTTCCACCATCGTCGACGCCCTCGCCAACCCCTCGCTCGCGGACGGCGACACTATCTATGTCTTCAACGGCAGCTACACCCTCACGGGGATCACGTCGAAGGCCATCACCCTCCGGGGCGAGGGCACCGGCGTCGTGACCGTCAGCCCGTCCTCGGCGACCTTCACCGGTGCCGGGACGGTCGTCGAGGGGATCCGGTTCTCGGGCGACCCCGTCACCTTCAACACCGCGAACGGCGTCATCCGGGACTGCACGTTCCAGGCGATGACGGGGAGGGCCACCCTCTCCGGGACCGGCATCCTCTTCGAACACAATACGGTCGCGAGCAACCCCATCAACCAGCCGGTCCTCGTGACCGGCGCGAACTGCCGGATCGCCAACAGCACCTTCTCCGGCAACGGCGTGTTGCCGAGCGGCAACCAGGCGGCGCTGTACCTGAGCGCCTGTTCCGGCGCGGTCGTCACAGGCAACACGTTCACCGGTAACACCGCCGGGATCGGCGTCCGGGCGGCCGGCACCGGGAACCAGGTCTACCTGAACACGTTCGAGAACAACTTCTACCCGCTGCGCTCCTCTGGCGCCGGGTCGCAGGCCGTACTCTGGAACACGCCGACGACCGTGGACTACACGTTCGGCGGTGTCCTCCGCACCGGCTCTCTCGGCAACTACTGGTCCACGTACACCGGCGCCGACGCGAACGGCGACGGGATCGGGGACGCCGCGTACGCGCTCGGCGTCGGCGGCCAGACCGACAACTACCCGCTCGCGGACCGGCCCCCGTTCTACTTCGGGGCCCTGCACACGGTCGCCTCGATCGAGGTCTCGCCCGCCGCGGTCTCCCTGAACACGACCGAGACCGCGCAGCTCGCCGCGACGGCGCGCGAGGCCGACGGGCACGTCGCGTCGGGCGTCGCCTTCGCCTGGGCGAGCAGCAACGAGACCGTCGGCACCGTCTCCGCCACGGGCCTCTTCTCCGCGCTCGTCCCGGGCACGACGACCGTCACCGCGACGAACGGCAGCACGAGCGGCCGGGCGACGGTCACGGTCACGGCCCCCGCGATCCTGGCCGACTTCTCGGCCTCGCCGGTCGCCGGCGAGGCACCGCTCGCGGTCCGGTTCACGGACCGGTCGAGCGGGACCGGGATCGCGTCGTGGGCGTGGGACTTCCAGAACGACGGCGTTGTCGATAGCACCGAACAGAACCCGAACTTCACCTATGCCGCGATCGGCAACTACACCGTGAAGCTCACGGTCACCGGCCTCGCCGGGACGGACAGCGAGATCAAGAACGAGTACATCGCCGCGCTCGGCAAGCAGTCCCTCGTGGTCTGGGGCGGCGACTCCTACGGCATTCGGAACCTGCCGCTCGGCACGGACTTCACCAGCATCGGCGCCGGGTCGGGGACCGGGTTCGCGACAAGGGCCGACGGCTCGGCGGCCGCGTGGGGCTTCAACCAGAGCGGGCAGCTGAACGTCCCGCCGGGCAGCTACCGGACCATCGCCTCGTGCGTCGGGATGGCCGCCGGCCTGAAGACCGACGGGTCCATCGTCTCCTGGGCTTCCTCGGACCCGGTGCCCGCCGGGAACGACTTCGTCGACATCGCGCTGGGACGCGGGCACGGTATCGCCCTGAGATCGGACGGCTCCCTCACCTCGTGGGGTGAACGGAGCTTATTCAACACCTACGGCCAGATGGACGTCCCGGCCGGCAACGATTTCGTCGCGGTGGACGCCGACCAGTACCACGGCGTCGCGCTGCGGTCCAACGGCTCGGTCGTCGCCTGGGGCCGGAACACCTACGGGGAGTGCGACGTCCCGGCCGGCAACGACTTCGTCGCAGTCTCGGCGGGCGTCCATCACAGCCTGGCCCTCCGGGAGAACGGGACGATCGTCGGCTGGGGCTGGAACCGGGGCGGCGAGTGCGACTCGCCCCCGGGGACCTTCAAGGCGATCTACGCCGGCTTCCAGTACAGCATCGCGCTCCGCTCGGACGGGTCCCTGTACGCGTGGGGCTACAGCTCCAACCTCCGGTCCGTGGACGTTCCCGGCCACGACTTCAAGGCCGTCTGCGGCGGCGACTGGTTCGGCCTGGCCCTCCGGGACCTCTCCGGCTCCCCGACGCCGGCGGCGAGCCTGAGCGCCGACGTCCGGTCCGGCGGTGCGCCGCTCACGATCAACTTCAGCGACCGGTCGTCGAACAGCCCGACCGCGTGGACCTGGGACTTCGACGGCGACGGCGTCGTCGACAGTATCCTCGAGAACCCGACGCACACCTACGCGGCCCCCGGGACGTACACCGTGAACCTCACGGTCTTCAACGCGGCCGGGTCGGACACCGCGGTCGAGACCGCGTACGTCACGGTCGGCGGGAACGCGACCCCGACGGTCACCCCCACGGTGAACGAGACACCAACCGTCACCCCGACGCCGACCGTGAACGAGACCGTAACGGTCACCCCCACGGTCAACGAGACTGTGACAATCACCCCGACGCCGAACGAGACACCGACGGTCACCCCGACGGCGACGCTCACGCCCATCTCGGGCGGCCCGCTGCCGGACTACAACAACATCTTCGTCGGCGTCGCGAACGACGCCGGCCCGAGGTACGACGCCTTCGGCAACGGCTCGTACAGCATCCGGTTCGAGGGGTACGACCGCGGCCTGAACGCGCTGCACGTCAGCACGGACCCGGCCGTGAACTTCGGCCAGGTCACGACGACCGCGAGCCAGTCCGGGACGTTCTACGCGACGGACTCCGGCGGCAAGGGCTACGAGGACGAGATCCTCCTCCTCGTCGCCGTCAACGGCACGGTCCCCGACGACTTCCGACTCCGCGTCACGGCCGACGGCTACACCTGGACCCCGAACCCGATCAGCAACCGGGCGCCGGAGACCTACACCTACCAGCCCGTCTCGCTCGACGAGACCTTCACCAGGGACGACCTCGTCTACGGCCCGCAGACCTGGAAGCCGACCGGCAACGGCTTCGACTACCCGATCTACTACGGCCAGGACATAAGCGACGCCGCGAACACCTTCAAATTTATGTTCGTCGACCTGAACGCGGGCGTGCTCCGGCCGAACGCGGCGCTCCAGAACCAGGGCGCGGTCCGGATCAACTACTCGCTCGAGAACCTGAATTCGTTCGCGACCTTCAGCGTCTACGGCTACTGCAACACGTCGAACAACGGGAACGACATGATCGCCTGGACCAACTCGCTCCTGGACGCGAAGGCGCCGAGCGGGTACTCGGTCACGGCCCCGGCGCCGACACCGACGCCGACGGTCAACGCGACCCCGACGGTCACTCCCACGGTCAATGAGACCGTGACGGTCACGCCGACGGTCAACGAAACGGTGACGATCACCCCGAACGTCACGCCGACGGTCAACGAGACGGTGACGATCACCCCGACGATCACGGTCACGCCGACCCCGACCGCGAACGAAACGGTGACGGTGACACCGACGGTCAACGAGACACCGACCGTCACGCCGACCGCGAACGAAACGGTCACCATCACCCCGACGCCGACCGCGAACGCGAACGCGACCGTCACGATCACCCCGACACCGACGCCGGAGACGCCCGGGCCGTACAGCGGCACGCACGTCCCGTCGACCCGGATCGAGGCCGAGCACTTCGACACCGGCGGCGAGGGCGTCGCGTACCACGACCTCGAGCCCCAGAACCAGGGCA
>JBDKUZ010000161.1:0-25187 GCA_039679395.1 Methanospirillum sp.
GCGAGCCGTTCGCGATGATCAGCTGCCGCGTCCGGAAGGTCCTGGTCTCCGACGGCGTGGAGATCGTCGCCGAGAAGAGGGTCTGCGAGAGCAGGTACGGCGTCTCGTACAGGACGTACGCCACAGGTCCAAGCCGCTGCTTCGCGCCCGGCGGGGCCGCACGCGCGACCCCCGTCGGGAAACCGAGGACCGCCACATTCGCAAAGACCTCGCCATCGATCCGCGCCAGGTCGACGGCCGCAACTTTCCCGCGGACCGCGACCCCGACCGCATCGGCGAGCCGGACAGGGATCCCGAGCGAACGGGCGAAGTTGTTCGCTGTTCCGAGGGGGAGGATGGCGAGTGCGGTCTCCCGGTACGCAAAGGCGCCGACGATAGCCCGAAGCGTCCCGTCTCCACCACCGATCACCACCAGCGGTTCGCCGTCCGCCACTGCTTCATCGACGGCGGCAAGGAGAGCGGTCCGGTTCTCGACAGCCACGGCCGATGTGACGGTCACCTCCGCCGTCTCGAGCAGGGCGCGGGCCGCCGGCAGGGCAGTTTTACCGCCGCGGGCCCTCGCGTCGACCACGAGCGCCGCTCGTCGCTCGCTCCGTACCCGTGCCTCGAGCGCCGGCCGTCTCACAGATCCCTCTGGAGCCAGACCAGATCGAACGGCTCGCCGAACTTCACACCGACCGATCGGAGCCGGCCGACCTCGGTAAAACCACGCGCTGCGTGGAACGCGAGGCTCGCTGCATTCCGGGACGAGACGTTCGCCACGAGCGTGGTGCACCCGTTCACCCGTGCGTCGTCCGCAAGCCGATCGAGGAGGCGCGTACCGAGCCCGCGACCCATATAGTCCTGCGCAATGAAGTAAGAGAGGAGGCCGGTCCGCCGAAAAGCCGGGAACGGGAGCATGGGCCGCACGGACCCGAATCCGACGATCGCGCCCCTGCCCTCGAGCACCCGGAACGCGTACGTCCCCCCGCGAAGGGCCCCGTAGAACCCGACCGGAACAGGTGCCTCCGTGTATGCGGCAAAACCGGTCGATGCGTAATGGTTGAAGATCTCCATCACGCCCGGAGCATCGGCGTCGGCCGCGAGCCGGAGCACGATGTCGCCCGCACAGTCACCGGGAGATCGCCTACCCGACGGCGTGGCGCCATTCGCCCCTTTCGGTAAAGAGGTATCGCTGCTGGGCCGATCCGTCATCATCTGAGTAGGGGGGTCGGTTCGCTTAACCCTGTCGCCAGTATTAAGGTCCCGGCGGGCTACCCTGCCTGGATGTACGACGACCGGGTCCTCCAGCGCTGGCTCCGGCTCGAGGCGAACCGGATGAATGACGGGATCGCGGCCGAGCGCCCCGTGCTCGCGGATCTCCTCGAGACCGACCGGCCGGTCGCGGTCACGCGCGGCGGGTCCGAGTACCGCTACGACGCGGCCGTGCTACGCTCCATCGCCGATCGACTTCCCACCGGGCTCGTGCGGCGCCTGCGCCTGCCGATCATCTGCTTCGCCTCGATGGACGTGCCGGATAGCTGCTCCATCACGGATCGGTTCGCGTTCGAGGCTCTGCAGGCCCTCGGCGAGATCTCGACGCTGCGCGAGTTCAGGGACGGCAAGGTCTGGATCGGCCGAGCGATTGCGTACGGGCTTGTCGCGAAGTATCCGACCGCAGTCCAGGTCGCGTTCTCCTGACAAATTTATAGTCCGAACCGCCGATAGTTGATCGTCAGCCTATGCCGTCGCCTCAGGAGCCACTCGTCATCGCGATCGGCAGCCACCCGATCGGCGTGCTGCCGGGGATGCTGAACCGGCACGGCCTCGTCACCGGCGCCACCGGCACGGGCAAGACCGTCACTCTTCGCGTGCTCGCTGAGCAGCTCTCGGACGCGGGAATCCCGGTCGTGCTCGCGGATGTCAAGGGTGACCTCTCGGGCCTCGCGTTCCCCGGTGCCGAGACACCGAAGGTCGCCGAGCGGATCGCCCGCCTCGGACTTGCGGACTTCAAATACGCGGGCGTCCCTGTGATCTTCTGGGACGCGTTCGGCGCGGCCGGCCATCCCGTCAGGACCACGGTCTCGGAGATCGGTCCGCTCCTCTTCTCGCGGATCCTCGACCTGAACGAGGTGCAGAGCGGTGTCCTCGCGGCCATCTTCGCCATCGCGGACGATGCGGGGTTACTCCTGCTCGACCTCAAGGATCTCCGCGCTGTCCTCACCCATGTCTCGGAGCATGCGTCCGACTACCGGGCCCGATACGGAACGCTCGCGCCGGCCAGCATCGGCGCGATCCAGCGCGGTCTTCTCGCGCTCGAGCAGGAAGGAGGGGACACGCTCTTCGGCGAACCGGCGCTTCGTCTCGACGACCTGATGCGGATTGCTCCCGACGGCCGGGGCACGGTCAGCATCCTCGCGGCCGATCGGTTGATGCAGGCTCCTCGCCTCTATTCGACCCTGCTCCTCTACCTCCTCGGCGAGTTCTACGAGAACCTCCCCGAGATCGGCGACCCCGAGCGCCCCCGGGTCGTCGTCGTTTTCGACGAGGCGCACCTGCTCTTTGCGGACGCCCCGAAGGTGTTGCTCGACCGGATTGAGCAGATGGTCCGGCTGATTCGCTCCAAGGGCGTCGGGATCTGGTTCGTCACCCAATCGCCCCTCGATATTCCCGAGACCGTGCTCGGTCAGCTCGGCAACCGGGTTCAGCATGCGCTCCGCTCCTTCACGCCGAAGGACCAGCGCGCCGTCAGGACAGCCGCAGAGACCCTCAGGCCGAACCCGGGGCTCGACGCAGTCGCAGCAATCACCGAGCTCGGGGTCGGCGAGGCTCTCGTCTCGGTCCTCGACGCGAACGGGACGCCGACGCCGGTGGAGCGGGCGTTCGTCGTGCCGCCACGGAGCCGCCTCGCTCCGCTCTCGGTCGAGGAGCGAGACGGAGTTCGCCGGGCATCGCCCATCGCGGGCGTGTACGAGACGACCGTGGACCGGGCGTCGGCCTACGAAGCCCTGGCGGCGCGGGTATCGGAAGCGGAGCCGGCGGCGAAGCCCCGGGTCCAGCCGGAGAGGCGGTCACCCCGTGACAGCAGTCCGCCCGATACGGCCGAGGTGATCGGGACGTTCGCCCAGAGCGCGGCGCGGGGAATCGGGAGCCAGCTCGGCCGCCAGCTCATCCGCGGCCTTCTCGGATCGGTGGGCCGGAGCCGGTGAACGTGGCGTTCTCTCCGTCGTCAGCCGTGACGCGTATGGCAAGACCCCATCGGTCCGCGTGGGCCTTCACGCCACAGCAGGGGCTCAGAGTATGGCAGCCAGGGGGGTCCGCATCCACGGCTGATACGGAATCCGGACGGCGGCAGAGAGTGTCACACGGTACCAGGGTGGCGGCGGGAACGGCCCGCGAGGAGTTTGGGCTGCGTGGCGGACGAGGGGAAGATCGGGAATGAACGACCTCTCGGAGGGCATTATCACGATCGAACCGGTCACAGAGCGCGATCTGCCCGGCCTGAATCGGCTCACGAATGACCCGGCCGTCGCCCGGTACCTCGATCTCGCGCCGCCGATACCGCTCAGCCGCACCGTCGACTTCCTCCGGTATATCCAGGAGCAGGAGGGCGCCTGGTCGGCGATCAGGGTCGGCGGCGAGCTTGCGGGCTCCGTCGGGCTGATCCCGGCAGACCCCTCCAGCCGTCTCGGCCACACGGCGTCGCTCTTCGTCTATCTGGACCCGGCCTGGTGGGGCCGGGGCCTCGGCCGACGAGCGGTGGAGGCGATGGTCGGGGAGGCGGGCCGGCGTGGCCTTGTCCGGCTTGAGGTGCTCGTTGTCGACGGGAACGAGCGCTCGCTCCGTCTCTTCAGGGCCTGCGGGTTCGCCTGGGAAGGGATACGACGGTACGGCTTTCGCGCCGACGACGGCTACCGCGACCTCGTCCAGCTGGCCCGAGTTCTGCGCTGACGGCCTTGCGGACGGAGGCCTTCCTGGACGCCGCCACGCTTATCCTCCGGGCCGCCCACTCGATCGCGTATGGATGAGATCGAGATCGTCGAGATGTCCCCGCAGACCGTGCTCGGGATTCGCCGCCGCGGCCCGTATTCGCATATCCCGGAGATGCTGATGGAGATCTGGGCAGTGATCATGGAGAAGGGCGCGATCCCGGCAGGCCCGCCGGTCTTCGTCTGCCGGCAGACCGCGATAGCGGAGGTCGAGCAGGCCGTCGCGTCCGGCGACGCGGACCTCGAGGTAGCGTTCCCGGTGGCGAACCGCGTGAAGCCCGAAGGGTATGTCGAATATTACACGCTGCCCGGGGGACGGTTCGCCAAGGTCCTCCACCGCGGCCCGTACGAGCGGTGCACCGCGACGTACGAACGGTTCTATGCCTGGCTCGCGGAACACGGCCTCGCGATCACGGGACCCATCCGCGAGTATTACCTCAACGATCCTTCCGAGGTCGCCCCGGAAGAGATCCTGACCGAGATCCTCGCGCCCATCGGCTGAACGCGATCACCCCTCCGACCGTACCGAGTACCGCAGCTGCACAACGCCGTCCGCATGCATTCGGCTCTCACGAAGAGCGAGGCCGTGCGGCCGGAGTCCGGAGACGAAGAGCGGGATCCCGTCGCCGAGGAGGACGGGCATCAGGGCGAGGTCGAGCGTATCCACGACCCCCGCGTCGAACATGGACCGGGCAAGGGCGGCTCCGCCGACAAGCCATACGGCGCGGTTCCCAGCTGCCGTCCGGGCCTCGGCCGCTAGGGTTTCGATGTCGTCTCCCGACCGGAAGCGGATATCCGCTCGGTCCGGCATAGGAAGCGTCCGTGATGTTGGGACGAAGCAAGGAAGACCGGCGTACTGCCACTCGCCGAACCCGAGCGCCTGTTCGTACGTCCTGCTCCCCATGATGAGCGCGCCGACGCCCGCAAGGAAGCCGGCGTAGCCGTAGTCCTCGCCATCCTGGGAGAATGTCTCGAGCCACCCGACCGAGCCGTCCGGAGCGGCGATGAACCCGTCGAGGCTGCAGGCGAGGTAGAGGACGATGGGTGCCGCTGGGACCATAGCACGATAGATGCGTCCGGAAGTGTATCAACCCTGCGGCCCCCCATCACACAGCGACATGATTCGGTAGCCTGAAGAGGGCTCGGAGAGAGTTCGTTAACCATGCGACCGATCGTCCTCGCTGTCATCGCGATCGTCGTCCTTGCCGGGATGGCGGCTGTCCTAGTGCTGACGCCCCCGGTGGCCGAACCGATACCCGAGGTCTGGGTCGTGTATCCCGGAGCTCCCGGAAACCCGTACGTCGACGCAGCCCGCGACGGCCTCCTCCGCGCGGTCCGGAACGGGGCATTCGTCTACGAGGAGTTCACGCCTGCGACCGCGGACCGGCTGGAGTCGGCTCTCGGAAACGCCTCGGGACATGCCCCCGAAGTGGTTGTGGTCCAGGATTCCGGCACCTGGGCCGGCGCCGCGGACCGCTGGGCTGCTGTCCATCCCGAGACCCGGTTCATCGTGATCGACGGCGATGCCGCGCCGCGCCCGAATGTCAGGACCGTAGCCATCGCTGCGGATGGCGTCTCGTACCTGGCGGGCGCGCTCGCGGCAACGGCCGGCCGCGGTCAGCCGGTCGCGGTCCTGCTGGGCATGCCGTCTCCCGCTCTGGACGGATTTCGCGACGGTTTCGGGGCAGGAGTCCGCTCGGCCGCTCCCGGCGCGGCGGTCGAGGTTCAGTATGTCGATACGGACACCCGGGGCTACGCCGACCCGGTTCGCGCGGCGGCGATCGCCGAGGAGCTCTTCCGGAACGGGACGGTCGTCATCTACGCAGTCTGCGGTGGCTCGTCTCTCGGCGTGATCGAGGCGGCAGGGAACGGGAGCGGCCGGTTCGTGATCGGAGTCGACCGCGATCAGAGCCCGCAGGGACCGGGCGTGGTCCTGGGCTCGGCGGTCAAGCGCGTGGACAGGGTCATGCAGACTGCGATCGAGGACGGGCTCGGCGAGGCGTTCGCGCCGGGCGCGATCCGGGTCGGGCTTGCAGATCATGGGACGGACCTGACCCTGAACCCGCGATTCGCGGTGTACCGGTCGGTCATCGCCGAGCGACAGGAAGCGGCGGAGGAGATGGACCGGTGATCGCGGACCTGGTGGTCACCTTCGCGATCTACCGATCGGGCGGTGTCTTCCTTGCCGTCTGCCCGGAGTTCGGTGTCGAAGCGACGGGCCGCTCGCCCGAGGAGGCGAAGGCGGAGGCGCTCGCCGTCGTCCGTCGCCATCTTGATACCTTCGCGGCCCGCGGAGAGCTGGCGGAATTTCTCGCCGACGCCGGGTTCGTGATCGACGGAGGCGAATTGAGGACCGAGCGACGATTGATCGGGATCGACGAGGGGCGTGTGGCTGTCCCGTTCTGAGCGGGAGAAGAAGTTATTCGAGATGACGACCACGGTGGAGGGCGAGTTGCCGGAGCTGTCGGATCCCGCATCGGTCGGGGTCGCACCGGTGGTGCCCGGTGTGGTCGTGCATCCTGCCACGACGGGGGCTGCCGCGAGCCTGAGGCCCGCGCCGATGGCGAGGATAAGGATTCGTCACATCATGGCCGAGAAGAGATCCCGATCATTGAACCGTTTCTGCTCACACGAGCCCGGAAAGGACGTACATCGCCCATCCGACATATTCACGGCCGTAGCCGAGGTATTCCTCCTGAATGCGTGAGAGGTACGCGCGAACCTCGTCGTCACCCGGATCCCGGGCGAGGGCTGAGTGGCAGCTCGCCCAGATGGCCCCCTCGTACGCGTCGAACTCCGCCTCGCCGGATCGGACGATCCCCGAGAGGGAGAAGCCGTGCTCGCACACGATCCCGAGCAGCTCGTACTCGGTACTGCAGTCGGCAAAGTCGCGGGCGAACTCGGGCGGGACGCGTTCGGTCCGCCAGTAGCGTTCTCCGAGTACGGCACGGCCGTCGTCATCGAGAGAGGTACGGAGGGCGGCGGCCGCGCCCTCGATCCCGCCGAATGCCGAGGCCGTCCCTAGGCAGAGCGCGACCGTGGCGTCGGGGACGAGATCGGCCGGGCGGCTCGCGTCGTCACAGTGGAATGAGACTCGGTTCTCGAGCCCCCGGCTTCGAACGAGGGCGCGAGCGGCCAGGATCGCCTCCGGGCGGCAGTCGATCCCGATCCCCCGGCAACCGAACTCGTCAGCGAAGAGCGCAAGGACGGTGCCGTTGCCGCACCCGAGGTCGAGGACGAAGTCGTCGGCCGAGACTCCGGCGAGCCGTCCTGCCGCGAGAACCCGATCGGGCGTGGTCGGATTCATCAGCGCAAGGTCGGCCTGCAGTCTCCAGAGGTGCGCGTCGTCCATCCTCCATGCGTTGACATCCCCATCCCATCAATCCTCGCCGATCGTCTCCGGCACTGTCCCGAACACCTTTTATCGACAGGTGCCGTTCACACTCCCGGCGAGATTGATGGCCGGAGTCCCCGAGGCGTACTGGAGCCTGACACCGGAGGACGTGCTCGCCGACCTGGGTTCGTCGGCGGCAGGGCTCGGTGAGGCCGAGGCGGCCGAGCGGGGAAGAGCATCCCGCCACCTCCGGTTGGGACGGGCGCGACGCGCTTCGCCCCTCCTGCTCCTCCTGAACCAGTTTCGGAGCCCGACGACGCTGCTGCTCCTCGGCGCCACCCTCCTCTCGCTCGCCCTCGGCGATCTGCCCGACGCCGCCATTATTCTCGTGATCGTCGGCGTCAGTGGTCTGCTCGGGTTCTACCAGGAGTATCGTGCTTCCGGCGCGATCGCGGCGCTGACGGCCAGGGTGCGGACCACGGCCCCCGTCCTCCGGTCGGGGCGCGAGATCGAGGTCGACCTCGATGAGGTTGTGCCGGGCGACCTCCTCCGTCTGGAGGCCGGCCGGACGATCGCGGGCGACGCCCGCATCGTCGAGGCGACGGACCTCTACGTGGACGAATCGGCCCTGACCGGCGAGACATTCCCCGTCGAGAAGGCGGCGGCCCCGGTCCCGGCCGACGCCCCGCTCGCCGGGCGGACGAGCGCCCTCTACCTCGGAACGCACGTGGTCTCGGGAACGGCGACGGCGGTCGTGGTCGCCGTCGGGCGCGAGACGGAGTTCGGACGGATCTCGGAGCGCCTGCGGACAGCGCCGCCCGAGACCGACTTCGAGCGGGGAATCCGGCACTTCGGATACCTCCTGGTCCGGTTGACCGCCCTGCTCATCTTCGTGATCTTCGCGATCAACGTCTCCCTCGCCCGCCCGTTCGTGGACTCGCTCCTCTTTGCCCTCGCCCTGGCGGTCGGCCTGACGCCCCAGCTTCTTCCGGCGATCATCTCGGTGAACCTGGCGACCGGGGCGCGGCGCATGGCCGCCAAGCAGGTGATCGTCCGGCAGCTCACATCGATCGAGAACTTCGGCGCCATGACCCTGCTCTGCGCGGATAAGACCGGGACCATGACCGAAGGGGTGGTCCGGGTCCAGTCCGCCAACGACCTCGAAGGGTCCCCGAGCGACCGGGTACTCCGGCTCGTCTATCTGAACAGCGCGTTCGAGACCGGCTTCACGAACCCTATCGACGAGGCGGTCCGCGCGCTCCGTCCCATCGATCTTGCGGCCTACACCAAGCGCGACGAAGTTCCGTACGACTTCGTCCGGAAGCGACTCTCGATCGTCGTCGAGAGCGCGGACGGATGGCTGATGATCACCAAGGGCGCGCTCAATCGCGTCCTCGATATCTGCACTACGGCCGAACGCCCAGACGGGACACGGGTTCCGATCGAGGATGCGCGGCAGCGGATCCTCGACCGGCTCGGTGCGTTCTCGGGCCAGGGCTACCGGGTCCTCGGTATCGCCTACCGCCCCGTGCCGCCCGGCACCGACATCCAGGCAGTCGACGAGAAGTCGATGATCTTCGTGGGGTTCCTCGTCCTCCACGACCCGGTCAAGCCGGATGCAGCGGCCACGGTTGCCGAGCTGGCTCATCTCGGCATTCGCCTCTGCCTGGTCACCGGCGATAACCCTCTTGTCGCGGCGCACGCCGCCCGGCAGGTGCTGGGTCGGGAGCCCGATGTCGTCACCGGCGGAGACCTCCAGGTGATGAACGACGAGGCGCTCCGCGCTCGCGCCCCCACGGTCGACGTCTTCGCCGCGGTCGAACCGAACCAGAAGGAGCGGATCATTCTCGCTCTCAAACGCTCGGGGGCGGTCGTCGGCTACATCGGAGACGGGATCAACGATGCCCCGGCCCTCCATGCGGCGGACGTCGGGATCTCGGTCGAGAGCGCAGTCGACGTGGCAAAGGAGGCCGCGCAGATCGTCCTGCTCGAGAAGGACCTGGGCGTTCTCGTCGAGGGGGTCCGCGAGGGGCGCGTCACGTTCGCGAACACGCTGAAATATATCTTCATGGCGACCTCGGCGAACTTCGGAAACATGTTCTCGATGGCCGGCGCCGCGCTCTTCCTGCCGTTTCTCCCCCTGCTCCCGAAACAGATCCTGCTCACGAACCTCCTGACGGACCTCCCCGAGACGACGATCGCGACCGACACGGTCGACCCCGAGCTGGTCGACCGTCCGCGCTCCTGGGATCTCGGGTTCATCAAGCGATTCATGCTCGTCTTCGGCCTCCTCTCCTCGGTCTTCGACTTCATAACCTTCGGTGTGCTCCTATTCCTGCTCCACGCGACACCCGAGCAGTTCCGGACGGGCTGGTTCCTCGAGTCCGTCGTCTCGGCCGCCCTGATCGTGCTGGTAGTCCGTTCGCGACGTCCGTTCTATCGGAGCCGGCCTGGCCGGCAGCTCCGGCTCGCGACGGGCGCGATCGTGGTCGTCGCCATCGCCCTACCCTACACACCTCTGGCGCCGTTCCTCGGGCTCGTCCCTCTGCCTCTCTTCGTGCTCGCGGCGATGGGAGCGGTCGTCCTGCTCTATATCGGCTCTGCCGAGATGGTCAAGCGGACATTCTACCGCTCGGCCGTCCGGATCAATCGATGGCAGGCGCGGCTTCGGCGTCGCCCGTCATGATCGTGATGCAGCCTATGGGATTGCCTGGGTCTTCAGATCCCGCCGTTGGGATCGCAAAGGGCATCCGGAGATCCCGGTCCCTAGCGGGAGCCGTCCACCCGGAAGCTCGAGAGGACGGTCTGGAGGTCGGCCGATAGAGCGTCGTACGACCCGGGCAGGGCGAAGAGGTTGAACGAGTACCCGGTATTGCCGATCACCGTCACCACGAGCGTGCCCCGATAGGCGATCCCTTCATTCCGGATCGCGTAGGCGATTCGGTCCGCGGGCTGCCCGGCGACCATCTCCTGCCGCTCCTCGATCACCGTGGCATTGACGCTGAGCAGCCGGGCGCGGCTCTCGGCGTACCAGACACCGAGGGTGTCGAGCCGGTCCGTCGCCGGGAACTCGGCCGTGAGGTTCGGGGTGGTCGAGACCACGAGGCTATTACCTCCGCCGATATCCAGGTCCAGAGTGTAGCCGCCGTCGGGGTCGCGCTCCTCGGAGAGATTCCAATGCGATGGATAGTTGAACGAGAAGCCGTGCCGCTGGTAGGTCGCGAACTCGGGGGCCGAGGTGCATCCGGCAGCGAGCAGAAGCGCAACCAGGAACACGCCGACGGCAAAGCAGAGTGAACGCATCGACAGGTATTGGGTGCGGGAGGTTATGGGTCTATCAGTCGGGGCTTCCGGGCGCATCTTCCGCGACGGCGTTACGCCGGGGCCATCAGCTCGACCCGACCGCCGAGACAGGCTGCCGCCTCGTCGGCGAGCCGGTAGCGAACGCTCCGGCCCGATCGCTCCTCGGCCACGATCCGGTCTTCGGCGAGCCGTCGGAGGTGCCAGGTGATCGTGGAGGGCGTGACGCCGAGCGCGTGCGCGAGCTCCTGGCGGGTGGCTGCCGAATGTCCGCAGAGCTCGACGAGGATCCGGCGTGACGTCTCATGATAGAGATGCGAGAGAGTCCGTCGCTCCGCCTCGGTGAACTGACCTCCGCCCTCGAAGTACCGTACATTGGTCCCGTCGCGCCGCACGGCGACCGCGCGGGCACGTTCGAGGATACGGAGGTGATAGCGTAGCGTGCCCATCCTGACCTCGAGCCCGTCGGCGAGCCCGTGAAGGTGGACCCCGGGATGGTCGCGGATGTAGGCGTGGATCCGGGCCCGGACGTTCTGGTCGAGGACCTCGCCCCGCCGGATCCGGAAGAGACCGAACGTGAGCCACGCCTTGCAGGCCACGATGAGGTCGAGGGGGAGCATGAGCATCTGGAGAAGGATCCAGATCGGGACGGCCGTCGCCGCGACCGGCTCGGGGCTGTGCGGCACTACCGCCGGCATCGGGCGGTCGTAGGCGGAGGAGACCGTATAGACCTGGGCCGAGGCCGTCGGGACAAGCAGGAGGAGCAGGAGAAGAAGCCAGATCCGTGCAGTCATCGTGAAGACCTCAGGTGATCGTGAACGAGTACGGTCCGAGGTCCCGGGATCCGTCTCCGGTCACGCGATAGTACCATTCGCCCGGCGTGAGCCGGCCGCTTCCCGCAATATCGAGATAGATGCGCCCGTCCATTCTTCCGTCGTCTCCGTCGTGGTAGGTTCCGAGTGCGCCGTCCGGGGGGTAGACTGTGAGGGTCGGGTCGAGGGTGGAATCGCCCCAATCCAGATCCACCACCACACGGTCTCTGCCCGTCGCGACCTGGTCACGATAGAACTGGTGCTCGCTCCGGCCGAGCCCGGCGTATGTCGGGACAGGGGACGTCGCGTTGGATGTCACGAACCCGAACTGCGGCGCCGTCATGCTCGTCTGAATGAAATAGACGTCACCGCCGATCAGGACGAAGCGGGAGGTCGAATCGGCAGAGGAGTTCCTCATCTTGACTGCGACCACCCTGGACCCGGCCGGAGCGGCGTTCAGTTCCGCTGTTGCAACCGCGCCCTTCGTGAAGAATGCGAGCGGGGGCGAGGATGCGAAGTTCGCCGTGTCGGCCCCGATATGCAGCCCTCCGCCATCGACGGTCGAGGCGGTCGATTGCGAAACGGCCGAGAGACTGCCGGTCCCTATGACCGGTCCAGGGAACGGGGCCGGCAGGTCTACCGCCGTACTGCAGGCCGCCACGAGGACCACGGCCAGGGCGGCGATGAAAAGGAGCAGGGCGGTCGTCCGGCCGGACATATTGACATCTCTCAATGCAGAGAAGATAAAGGAACTGGCACAGTACTCGACGATCGCAGTGACAGCCGGACCGCGATCTTGTGCGCGGCAAAGCGGTCCCCTCTTGAGGATTGCGGCAGAATTCTCGTTCGAGCGAATGTCGAAGGCGAGGGATGTGCGAGAACTGCTTTTTAACGCACCCTCCAACGGTCCGGCCATGAAGAGAACGGAGGTCGAACCGCGATGATCGAGTTAGTCGGTTTGACCAAAGAGTACGACGGCGTGCGTGCCGTCGACGACCTGACGCTCAGGATCTCGGCAGGGGAGGTCTTCGGTCTCCTTGGTCCGAACGGTGCTGGTAAATCCACGACGATCCTGATGCTGCTTGGGCTCATCGAGCCGACCGCGGGGCGCGTCCTCGTCGACGGAGTCGAAGTGACGGCCGACCCCTGCGGAGTCCGGCGGAGGATCGGATACATGCCCGAGGACATCGGATTCTACGCCAACCTCACCGCGGAGCAGAACCTTGAGTACTTCGGCCGGCTCTACGGCCTCGACGACGGGGTTCGACGCCAGCGGATCCGTGACCTCCTCGAACGGGTGGGTCTCGCGAAGGCACGTCAGCCCGTGGGCGGGTTCTCGAAGGGTATGCGGCAGCGCCTCGGCCTTGCCAAAGCGCTCCTGCCCGATCCCGCCCTCGTCGTCCTCGACGAGCCGACGGCGAACCTCGACCCTGTCGGGGCGGCCGACTGCCGCGCCGTGATCGCCGAGGCGGCAGAGGAGGGCAAGACTGTGATTATCTCTTCGCACATCCTCTCGGAGGTGCAGCGAGTCTGCACGACCGTCGGGATCCTCTCCCGCGGGCGTCTCGTCGCTCACGGTGGATGGGACGAAGTCGCGAGGGCGGCCCGCGCCGATCGGACCGCCGTGACGATCCGGATCAGGGCCGCCGATCCCCTCCCCGCAGTCGATCATCCCGCGATCGAAGAGGTCGGGTGGTCCAAGGACCGCCGCACGGCGACGATCCGCGCCCGGGAGGATATCCGTCCGGAGCTCGGCGAGATCCTCTCGTCCTACGGGCTCTACGAGCTCCAGCTCGCCTCGGGACAGATAGACGATCTCCTGCTCGCCTACTACGGCGCGGAGGCCTGAGATGGCCGGATCGAACGTGCTCGTGATCGCGAGGAAGGAGTTCCTCGACCTCCTGCTCGGCCGGAGGTTCCTGCTCCTCCTCGGAATCCTGCTCGCGGTCTGCGTGGTGGGTCTCGTCGGCGGTGTCGGGGAGTACAATGCTACGCTCGACAACTACAATGCGCGACAGTCGGCGGCCGATACCTCGGCCGTTATACCGGGGCTCGTGAACGAGCCGCCGTCGGTGATGCTCGTCTTCGAGAAACTCGCCTCGCCGCTTGCGCTTGTGCTCGCGATCCTCGGGATCGCGACCGGTTTTGACCTCATCGCCCGGGAGAAGGAGGCCCACTCGCTCAAACAACTCCTCGCCGCTCCGGTCTTCCGGGACCAGGTGATCAACGGCAAGGCCCTCGGGGGCATGGCCGCGCTCGTGCTCGCGCTTACCCTCGCGTTCGCCTGTGCGATCGCCGTGCTCCTCGTGAGCGGAATCGTCCCGTCGGCCGACGAGCTCGGCCGGATCCTACTCTATGTGGCCGGCGGGCTCCTGCTGATCGCCGCGTTCTTCAGTTGCGCCCTCGCAGCCTCGGCGGTCGCGAACGAGAGCGGGACCGCGCTCGTCGCGACGCTCATCGTCTTCACGGTCCTCTCCCTGCTTGTCCCGGTCACGGTCTCGGATACGGTGATGGGAGTAATTGCGGGGGAAGCCCCCCAGCCGCCGATCACGCTCACTAACCCGCAGCCCGTTCAGGGGACGGGAAATAGTACCGCGGCCGGGGTCGTCATCTACCGAGGGGAACAGGACCTCTCGAGCCCCGAATGGAAACGGTTCCAGGCCGAGATGCAGGTCTACAGCGAGAAACAGCGCACGGTACAGGATATCAGCACTCTCCTTTCGCCGGGGATGAACTTCGAGGCGATCGCGAACGGTCTCGCGGGAAACGAGAACCTTGCGACGTTCTCCAGCCCGGCCGCGAACCGGGGCGGGTTCGTCACCACGGTCAAGAGCAGCGCGGCCGGTGCCGGTACGGAAGATCGTGCGGCCGGGGTGGCAATGAACTTCCTCGCGCTTCTGATCTTCCCTGCAGTCTGCTTCGGGATCGCCTACACCCGTTTCATGCGGATCGACGTGCGGTGAAGGGGATGCGCTGGACCATATTCATGGGAGTGGCGGTGCTCGCCCTGCTCATTGCAGGGCATGGGGCCGCCGCCAACCTGACCGCCGTCCCCACTGATGGTAGCAGGTCCCAGGGCGGCGCCGGGAGCAGCGCCGAACTCCGCGCCGAATACCCGGGACAGGCGGTCGAGGCCGGCGAGACTGCGACGTTCGCCCTGCGTCTCGCGAGCCCCGGGGACGATGAGCTGAGCAGCCGCCTGACGGCCGTCGGCGGGCGCGGCACCGAGGGCTGGACCTTCCGGTTCATGGAGGGCGAGAGCGAGGTGACCAGGATCGCGCTCGGAGTGGGTGCGAGCGCGTCGTTCGAGCTCGTCGTCGAGACCAGCGGGGCCACGCCCGTCGGGAGATACCCGATCCGCGTCCGTGCCGGCGACACCGACTGCCAGGTCGAGGTCGAGGTCACCCGGTCCCATGCCGGCGAAACGGGGACGCTCACGCTCGGCGCAGTCGACGAGGTCGGGACCCGGATTCGAGGTGTCGAGATCGAGATCGCGGCCGAAGACGTGTCCGGAGCGACAACCGTGCTGATGACCGGCGCGGACGGCACGATCAGCGCATCCCTCGCCGAAGGGATCTACCGAGTCCGGGTCGGCACGAACGGCTATGTTCCGATCGACCGGACGGGGGTCCGCATCCGCGCCGGCGGCACAACGGACCTCGGACGCGTGACCCTCGAGCCTGCCGAGTTCGCGGCCGAGGTCGAGATCGGGAGCGCGACGGTCACCACGGCGTCGGGGAAGAACCCTTCGTACGACCTGACCGTCCGGAACCGCGGCCGATCGGACGACACGTACCGGTTCGTCGCTGCGGACGTGCCTGAGGGATGGTATATCCGGTTCAAGGAGGACGCGGCATCGGCCGAGGATCTCGGCGAGCTCCGGATAGGCGCCGGGAAGGAGCGGGCGCTCCAGGTGGAGGCGATCCCGCCCCACGGCGTGCCGGCCGGCGAGTACGCGGTCGGCTGCCGGGTCGACGGGTCGGGAGGTCAGTATCCGGTGAACCTCACGGCACGAATCCGTGGCAGCTACGATCTCCGGGTCGAGGCCGGACGCTACCGCTACGAGATCGGAAAGGGGGAGGCGTGCGAGATAGAACTCACCCTCGCGAACACGGGCACGGCAGGGCCGCTCTCGAATCTCCGGGTGAACGTCTCGACACCCGAGGGCTGGTCCGCCTCGGTCTCGCCCGAGGTGATCGGGAGCCTTCCCCAGGGAGAGAGCAGGGCAGTCACTGTCCGTCTCGTGCCGCCGGCAAACATCGTCGCGAGCGAGTACGAGATCTCGGTCTCGGTCGAGGGCGATCAGGCCGACCGCACGGACGAGTTCCGGATCGCGGTCCGGGAGGGCTCGCTGGTCCCGTTGATCGGCGCACTCGTGCTCGTCGGCGCGGTCGGAGCCGTCGCGTTTATCTTCCGGCGACACCGGCGGAGGTGAAGGAGGGGAGAACCGGATGGTCCGGCCGGAGGCCCCCCTGGGATGAACGGGATCGCCATCCCCCGCAGGAAAGGAGGTCGACCGTCGAGGTTGTCGTGTCGGCCGAGGCTCCGAGGCGATTGTCTATCTACTTTTGGAGGAAATAGGATCTGTTCGGCAGGGGAGTCCGTTTGCGGACACCCCCGCCATCGCGAGGCTCGGCGATTGCATGACCACATCACCCGTCATTGACAGTATACTCTCTGCGCGGTACCTGCGAAGAGGAGAGAAGAGCTTCGAGGAGATCTGCCGCCGGGTCGCCGAGGCCCTCGCGGAGGACGCGGAGGACCGGGCGGCGTTCTTCGAGGCGATGGAGAGCCTCCGGTTCCTCCCGAACTCCCCGACGTTGATGAACGCCGGCACGGAGATCGGCCAGCTCTCGGCCTGCTTCACTCTTCCCGTCCCCGATTCGATCGAGGGGATCTTCGACTCCATGAAGTACGGCGCGATCATTCACAAGACGGGCGGTGGGACCGGGTACAACTTTTCGCACATCCGGCCCGAGGGCTCGCCCGTGCAGTCCACGGACGGCGTCGCCTCGGGCCCGATCTCGTTCATCCGGGTCTTCAACGCGGCTACCGATGTAATCAAACAGGGCGGGCGCCGTCGCGGTGCGAACATGGGGATCCTGAACGTCTGGCACCCGGACATCCTCGCGTTCATCGATATGAAGCACGAGGAGGGGGAGGTCGCCAACTTCAACCTCTCGGTCATGGTCAACGACCGCTTCATGGATTTTATCGACCGAAAGGAGTTCGGAGCCGTCTGGCTCGTCCATCCCGTCACGGGCGCGTCGGTCACGGTCGGTGAGATCTGGTCCGGCATCGTGGACGGGATCTGGAAGAACGGGGAGCCGGGGGTCCTCTTCTACGACGAGATCAACCGGCACAACCCGACGCCGCAGCTCGGCGAGATCGACATCACGAACCCCTGCGGTGAGCAGCCGCTCCTTCCCTTCGAGAGCTGCGTCCTCGGGAGCATCAACCTGGCCGCCTTCGTCTCCGATGGGACGATCGATCTGGACGGGGTCGAGACCACCGCCCGGATGGCCGTCCGATTCCTCGACACCGTCGTCGACCGGAACGTCTACCCGATCCCGCAGATCGAGGAGGCTACCAGACGGACGAGGAAGATCGGCCTCGGGGTCATGGGAGTTCACGACGCCATGCTGATGATAGGCCTGGCGTACGACTCCGACGAAGGGCGAGCCTGGTGCGAGAGGGTGATGGAGCGGATCACGGCCGCGGCTGAGGGCGAATCGCGTCGGCGCGCTGAAAAGCGGGGCCCGTTTCCGGCCATCGAGGGGAGCATCTGGCAATTTCCCGTCCGGAACGCTGCGATGACAACGGTCGCGCCCACGGGAACGATCTCGCTCCTCGCCGGATGTTCGAGCGGGATTGAGCCGGTCTTCTCGTACGCCTACACCCGAAAGAACACGGTCGGAAAGACGTTCATCATCGTGAATCCGGTCTTCCGCGACGCGCTCGATCGTGTCCTCGCGGAGATGAATCTCCCGGAGGAGACGCGGGCGAAGCGGGCGGAGGAGGTCGTCTCCCACGTCCACGAGAACGGCACCGTCCAGGATCTCGCCTGGCTCCCCGAGGAGTTCCGGAGGCTCTTTAAAACGGCGCTCGACATCTCCTGGCAGGACCACATCCGGATGCAGGCGAGTTTCCAGAAACACGTTCACGCCTCGATCAGCAAGACAGTCAATCTGCCGTCCTCGGCGACAAAGGAGGACTGCGCGGAGGCGCTCCTCATGGCCTGGCGCTCCGGGCTGAAGGGGACGACCATCTACCGGACGGGGAGTCGCGAGTCTGTCGTCCTCGCCCTGAAGGAGAAGGAAGCGCCCGCGCGCGGGCAAGCCCCGCCGGAGCAGATCCCTCGGCTCCCGATCGGCCGCCCGAAGGAGCTCGCCGGACGGACGTACCTCTGCCAGTCCGGATGCTGCCGCCTGTACGTGACCGTGAACCTGCTCGAAGGAAAACCGATCGAGGTCTTCATCCGGACTGTTGGGCAGGGCGGGTGCGAGGCGAGCAGCAACGCGATGGGACGGGCGATCAGCACCGGGCTTCAGAACGGGGTACCGTATCAGAAGTTCGTCCGACAGTTCGCGAAGGTCTCCTGCATCTCCGCGCTCAAGAACCCGGCGGCCGAAGGGCATTCCTGCGCGGATGTCGTGGGTCGTTGCCTCGATCTCTCGGCGAGAAACGAGAGTATCACGACCCTCGGCGACTGGGAGATCCGACAGACCGACTCGCGACCGGGGCAACGCCTCTGCCCCGACTGCCGTGAGCCCCTGGACTTCGGCGAGGGCTGCAATCAGGGGATCTGCAAGCACTGCGGTTGGAGCGGGTGCAGCTGAACCGGGCGGACCGGTCACTCCTGAAGCGGGAAGACGCGGCCCATGATGATCAGGTCCGCGTACCGGTCGCCGATCAGGAACGCCTGCCTCTTGACGCCCTCCTTTTCGAAGCCCAGCCGCTCGTACAGCTGGATGGCCCGGGGGTTTGTCTCAGCCACCATGCAATCCATCCGCCGGTAACCGCGACGCCGCACCTCCCCCTCGAGGAAATGAAGCGCCTCCGTCCCGATACCTCGCCCCCAGTATGCGGGCTCGATATAAAGGAAGAAGGTCGCGCTGTGCGAGAGCCGGGTGCCGGGAGGCTGAGTGTAGAAGCCGGCTCCGCCCACGATCTTCCCGTCGACATGGATCCCCCAGAGCGACATTAGGCCTCCCTGGGTGTACGACCAGAGGGCCCGCGTCGCTTCCATCGGAACAGGTGGGATCGTCTCGAAGTGCTCGGCAATCGCCGGAAGGTTCGCGAGCTCGTTGATACGCGGGAGGTCGTCCTCGGTAATCGGAAGAAATTGCACTGGCAGAGAGGGGAACCGGACAGCCATAGAGATGATGCCTGTGCTGATCCGATAATACCTCTGCGCGGCGGAGCATGCCGAAGATCACGCGTATCGCCACGCCGGGGGCCGGGTTCCGCCCTCCTGGTTGAGGGCGTTTACGTCAACTTCGGCTCTGCGGACGGAAGCAGCGGTTACGGGATACGGAAAAAGGGGTTACCCGAAGGCCTGCCGCGAGCGCGCGAGCGCGTCGACAGCGGGCAGAGTTTTTCCGGTCAGGAACTCGATGCAGGCTCCGCCCCCGGTCGAGATGTGCGTGAATCGGTCGTCGATCCCGAGCTTCTCGACGACCGCGGCCGTGTGCCCGCCCCCGATTACCGAGAAGTCGGCCGCAGCCGCAGCCTTCAGGAGCTCGTGCGTGCCGAGCGCGAAGACGGGATCCTCGAAGACACCGGCCGGGCCGTTGAAGACGACCGTACCCGCGCTCGAGAGGACGCCCGCGAGCTCGGCGACAGCCGCCGTTCCCGCGTCCATGACCTGGGCGTCCGCGGGAATCCGGTCGACCGGATACTCGATCCGAGCCCCGTTCTCGCGGACCGCAACCGTCGACGGCAGCACGATCCGATCGCCGTACGTCGCGAGCAGCTCCCGGGCCACGTCCACGAGGGGCATGTACTTGAGCTGCTCGATGAGCGCCTTGGACGGCCCGCCGATCGAGAGCCCCTTCGCGAGGTAGAAGATGTTCGCGACAACGCCGATCGCGACCACCATGTCGGCCACGCCGTTGCCGAGCACGTGCCGGGCCACGTCGATCGAGTCGTCGACTTTTGTCCCGCCGAGCACGACCACGACCGGGCGCGGCGCGCCCGCAAAGACCCGTGAGAGCTGCGAGACCTCGCGCTCCATCAAGAGCCCGGCGGCCGAGCGCATCAGCATCGGCAACCCGACCACGGTCGGCTGCGAGCGGTGGGCTGTCCCGAACGCGTCGTTGACGAAGAAATCGCCGAGCGATGCCAGACGCCTGACCAGGATGGTCTTCGCTGCGTCCTCGGGCTTCAGGGTCAGGTTCTCCTCGGCGTTGAAGCGGACGTTTTCGAGCATCAGTACGTCGCCGGTAGCCATGCCGGCCACCGCGTCGCGGGCACAGACGCCGAAGACGTCCTCGACGTAGCCGACGGGCTTCCCGAGCATCGCGCCGAGTTTCCGGGCATGCTCCGCGAGCGGCGTGTAGTCCTTCTTCCCGGGCCGTGACTGGTGGGTCAGGATCACGACCTTCGCGTGCTCGAGCGCCCGGATCGTGGGCAGGTGCTCGCGGAAGCGCTTGTCGTCCAGGATTGCGCCCGTCCCCGGGTCGATAGGAGAGTTGAGGTCCAGCCGGAGCAGGACCGTCCTGTCCTCACAGGGGAGGGAGGCGATGGTGCCGATCTCCACGCCATCCACCTCAGGCCTGCGAGCGGGACTTGATCCTCTTGAGCCGGAAGAGCTCTTCGCGCTCCATCTCGTCGAGGCGCATCTTGATGAAGTCGCGGGCCTCGATCTGCTCGGGGATCACCTTGAACTCAAGTGCGTTGACCCGCCGCTTGGTCTTCTCGATCTCCTCGAGGAGCCGCTTCATCGTGGTCTCGATCTCGGCCGAGTGGATGATCTGCTCGACCAGGTCCTCGAAGGCAGCGGCCGTCTCGTCGATCGTGGACGAGGTGCCGAGCACCCCGTAGCCCCGGTCCACGAGCGGCTTGGTCACGGCCGACCCCTGGATCTCGGGGACCACGACACCCATGATGTTCTTCTGCCGGACCTGGATCTGAGGGACCTCCTTGACCGAGAACGCGGCCGACTTGACGCCGATCGCGCCCTCGACCGTGTTCGCGACGGACATCATCTCCTCGGCCCGGGCGTGGGCCGCGGTGAGCGCGCTCTGCGAGTCCTTGGCCTGGGCCAGCACCTTGAAGAACTCCAGGATCAGCCCGTCCCGCTTCATCTTCAGGATCTTGTACCCCCGCTCCGAGAGCTGGATCCGGCGCTTGAGGCCGATCAGCTCCGACCGGGTGGGCTTGATGTCGCGGAGTGCCATGGTCCCCTCACTTCGCCCGGAACTTCGGGTGGTACTTCTCGATCAGCTCGCGGTCGATACGGCTGAGCTGCTCGACCGGCAGCGTTGCGAGGAGGTCCCAGCCGAGGTCGAGCGTGCCCTCACCGATGGTGCGGTCCTCGTCGATCCCCTGCCGGACGAACCGACCCTCGAAGAGGTCTGCGAACTCGAGGAACATCCGGTCGCGCTCGGAGAGCGCGTCCTTGCCGACGATCGCGACGAGACCGCGGAGATCGTTGCCCTCGGCGTAGGCCGCGTAGAGCTGATCCGAGACCTTCTTGTGGTCCTCGCGCGTGTGCCCCTTGCCGATCCCGAGGTTCATGAGTCGGGAGAGCGAGGGCAGGACGTTGATAGGCGGATAGATCCCCTTGCGGTGGAGCTCACGCGAGACCACGATCTGACCCTCGGTAATGTAACCCGTGAGGTCCGGGATCGGGTGCGTGATGTCGTCGCCGGGCATGGTCAGGATCGGGATCTGCGTGACCGAGCCTTTGCGGCCCTTGATCATCCCGGCCCGCTCGTAGAGCGAGGCGAGATCCGTGTACATGTACCCGGGGTACCCACGTCGACCCGGCACCTCTTCGCGGGCGGCGCCGATCTGGCGGAGCGCCTCGCAGTAGTTGGTCATGTCCGTCAGGATGACGAGCACGTGCATCCCGAGTTCGAAGGCGAGGTACTCGGCCGTCGTCAGGGCCAGGCGCGGGGTGATGATCCGCTCCACGGCCGGGTCGTCGGCGAGGTTCAGGAAGACGACGGCGCGCTCGAGAGCGCCCGTGCGCTCGAAGTCCTGCATGAACGCGTTCGCTTCCTCCTTCGTGATCCCCATGGCCGCGAAGACCACGGCGAACGATTCGGAAGAGCCCGGCACCTTGGCCTGGCGGGCGATCTGGAGCGCGACGTTGTTGTGGGGCAGGCCCGCAGCGCTGAAGATCGGAAGCTTCTGGCCGCGAACGAGCGTGTTCGTGCCGTCGATGGTCGAGATCCCGGTCTGGATGAACTCGGCCGGCATGCCGCGGGCGAACGGGTTGATCGCGGCGCCCGTGATATCGAGTCGCTTCTCGGGGACGATCTCGGGGCCTCCGTCGATCGGCCTGCCGCCGCCCGAGAGGATCCGGCCGAGCATCTCCTTGCCCACCGGCATCTTGATCGCCTCACCCGTGAACCGGACGCCCGAGTCGCGGCCGATCCCGGTCGTCGTCTCGAAGACCTGCACGACCACGAGTTCGTCCGAGGTGTCGAGCACCTGGCCCCGCTTGGTCGAACCGTCCGCGAGCGTGATGTTGACGAGTTCCTGGTATCCGATCGGCTCCGTCTTCTGAACGAAGAGCAGGGGGCCGGCGATCCGGTTGATGGTCCGATATTCCTTCATGCGCTCGACCTCAGCTGAGTGAATTCGGCTTCCATCGCCTTCATGATCCCGTCGAGCATCGGTTCGTAGTCCTTCACGAACTTGATCTGCGGCAGGTCGTTCTTGGCCTTGACCGTGATGACCTGGCTCGGCGGCACACCAGCGACCTGGGCCGCGTAGGCCTGGTCCGCATAGTTCCGGATCGCCTTCATGATGTCGTACTGCTTGGTCATCGAGCAGAACGTGTCCACGGGGTCGTAGGCGTTCTGCTGCAGGAAGACCTCCCGGATCAACCGGGCCACCTCGATCGTGATCTGCTCGGCCTCGGGGAGCGCATCCGAGCCGACGAGCTGGACGATCTCCTGGAGCTCGGCCTCCTTCTGCAGCACCTCCATGGCCCAGGCCCGGAGGATATTCCACTCGGGCGAGACCTCCCGGTCGTACCAGTCGCTGAGCGAATCCAGGTAGAGCGAGTAGGAGTTGAGCCAGTTGATCGCCGGGAAGTGCCGGCGTTGGGAGAGCTTCGCGTCGAGGGCCCAGAAGACCTTGACGATGCGGAGCGTGTTCTGCGTGACCGGCTCGGAGAAGTCGCCGCCGGGCGGCGAGACCGCGCCGATGACCGAGACCGAGCCCGAGTCGCCAGCAAGGGTCGTGACCAGGCCCGAGCGCTCGTAGAACTCGGAGAGCCGGGCCGCGAGGTACGCGGGGTACCCCTCTTCGCCGGGCATCTCCTCGAGCCGGCTCGAGATCTCGCGCATGGCTTCTGCCCAGCGCGAGGTCGAGTCGGCCATCAGCGAGACGTCGTAGCCCATGTCGCGGAAGTACTCGGCGATCGTGATCCCGGTGTAGACCGAGGCCTCGCGAGCCGCCACAGGCATGTTCGAGGTGTTCGCGATCAGGATCGTCCGCTCCATGAGCGGCTTGCCCGACTTCGGGTCCTCGAGCTCGGGGAACTCGGTCAGCACCTCGGTCATCTCGTTGCCGCGTTCACCGCAGCCGATGTAGACCACGATCTCGGCATCCGACCACTTCGCGAGCTGCTGCTGGGTGACCGTCTTGCCCGAGCCGAACGGCCCGGGGATGGCGGCCGTACCGCCCTTCGCGATCGGGAAGAGACCGTCGAGGATCCGCTGCCCGGTGATGAGCGGGATCGTCGGGTTCTTCTTCTCGCGGACGGGCCGCGGTACCCGGACGGGCCACCGGTGCATCATCTGAAGCTCGGTGCCGTCCTCGAGGGTCGCGATCGTCTCCTCGACCGTGAAGCTGCCGCCCTGAATGGACTTCAGCTTCCCGCCCTTCACGTTCGGCGGGACCATGATCCGGTGGACGATGTTCGTCTCCTGGACCTCGCCCAGGATCGAGCCGGGAACGACCGCGTCGCCGGCCTTCGCCAGCGCCTTGAACTCCCACTTTTTGTCCCGGGGAATACCGGGGGCCGAGACGCCGCGCTCGATGAACGAGCCCATCTTGGTGACGAGCACCTCGAGCGGGCGCTGGATCCCGTCGTAGATCGAGGTCAGGAGGCCCGGGCCGAGATCGACCGCGAGCGAGAGACCCGTGTTCGAGACCGGCTCGCCGGGGCGCAGACCCGTTGTGTCCTCGTAGACCTGGATGATGATCGCCTCGCCGTCGATCTTGATCACCTCCCCCATCAGCTCCTCAGTGCCGACCTTCACGACGTCGTACATGTGGGCATCGAGCCCGACTGCCGTGACGACCGGCCCGGCGATGCGTTTGAGCATGCCGCCAGTTTTTTGCTGTCCTTCGTTTACTTCCACAGATCAACACCCACTGAACGCTTTATCTTCTCTCTGAGGGACAGGCCCCCCTCGTCGCCGCCGATCGCGATCACGGTCGGCCGGACTGACTCCTCGAGCTGCGTGCGGAGACGCCGTGGGACGCGCTCCATGTCGCTCGCGGAGAGGACGAGGATGCCGACCTCCTGATCGGCGACCGCCTGGTTGACCGCGTCAACCAGTTGGGGTTCGTCGTCGATCGCGTAGGTCTTGTGGATCCCGGCAAGCCGGAACCCCAGGATGAACTCGCTCGAGCCGATGACTGCGATCTCCATCTAGATCACCAGGTACTCCTGAATGCGCTCGGGCGCGAGGTTCGCGGCCTTGCCGCGTGCGATGGCCCGGAGGTTGTAGACCTCGTAGCGCTTGCGCTCGAGGTAGACGAGTACGGGCGAGATCGAGAACGGGTACCGGCGGCTCATCCGATCCATCTGGTCGAGCTTGAACCGGGTCAGGCGGCTCTCGATCTGACGGACCGAGCAGCCGCAGCGGAGCTCCTCGATCGCCTCCTGGAGCGGCGCGAGATTCGTCCGCTTCTTGAGGCTGTCGACGATCTCGTCGACCGATTCGGCCGACCCGAGCCGCGCGAGCTCCTCGATGGGAATGCGTCCGCCCGGGATCATGTAGTCGCGGATCTCCTCGACCGCGCCTCCAGCGCGCAGGCGCCAGAGGTTCTGCATGTTCGTGATGTCGATCTCGAGCTGGATGTACTGCAGGAACTCGGCGCCGCCCTTGATCCCGGCGCGGGCCTGCTTGATCAGCTCCGCGTAGTACTGCTTGTACAGCTCGTTCTCGAGCCGGGCGAACGAGCCCGATTCGATGGCGGCCGACAGCTCGCGTTCGACGACCGGGTAGAGGCGCGTCCCGCGGAGCGCCTCGGCGATCCGGTCTGGCGACTCTTCGGCCACGACTCGATCGAGTGCGGTCCGGTCGAGGCTCCCCGCCGGGATCAGGACCTCCTTGATCTTGCCCGGCCTGAAGCCCTGCATCCGCCCCCGGAGGATCGTCAGCACGTTCGCGATGTCCCAGCGGCGCAGGTACGCGGCCGTGAAGCCGGTCATTGCGCCCGGGGTCAGCGCGAGCACGTTCTGGTATTCCTTCGCGAGGTTCCAGGAGAGGGCGACCTCTATGAGATCGACGCCCGAGAACGACGGCGAGAGCTCGTCGATCTCGGTCTTGTACTCGAGCTCCTCGATATACCGCGTGATCT
>JBDKUZ010000162.1:0-2726 GCA_039679395.1 Methanospirillum sp.
CAGCGCGGGGCCGTCCTCCGTGTCCACGGTGTACCCCGTCCGCGTGGCCTCTATCCGGACGGTCCCGCTCGAGGCCGTCGAGTAGACCGTTGCGCCGTTCGCCTGCAGCCGCTGCACCACCTCCCGGCTCCGGTTGATGTACGTCTTTGCCTGGCTGATCACGGCGATCGCCGGGTCGACGGCCCCGACGAACGCCGCTCCTGTCGAGGTCCCGAGCCCATGGTGGCCGACCTTGAGGAACGTCGACGCGACCGGCCGGCCCGAGGCGAGGATCTGCCCTTCGGCGATGGTCCCGGCGTCGCCGGTGAGCATGAATGATTGAGTGCCGAAGGCGAGTCGGAGCACGACCGAGGCCTCGTTCCAGTCCGTGCCCGGGTCCGCCTGGGGATTGAGCACGGTGACGGTCACGTTGGCCGGGTCGAGGTCGAGGGTATCGCCTGCAGTCACGGATCGAACGGGGATCGCGTGGGCCGAGAGGTACGACTGGAGGTCCGCTCCCTGCTTGTTCTCGACCGTGATGCCGTTGTTCACGAACTCGCCGACCGATACGTGCGGCAGGACGCCGACCATGCCGCCGATATGGTCGTTGTCGCCGTGGGTCCCCACCACGTACTCGAGCCTCGAGACCTTCGCCGCGGCGAGCGCGGCCGTGACGGTCGAAGCGTCCCGGGGCACGCCGGCGTCGACGAGCATCGCGTGCCCGTTCGGCGCCTGGACGAGTATTGAGTCCGCATTCCCTATGTCGAGAAAGGTGACGGTCAGGGTATCGGGGACGTACGCCCCCGCCGGAGCTATAAGGGATACAACGAGAAACAAAAAGATATACGGGCGCATACCCCGTACCAATCATTTATTGTATTTATTAATTATCATAAAAATACAAAATGATTTACAATGATAAAAGAGGATATATTGTGACAATCTGACCGATCGACCGGCGATCTCGAGCCGCACGGGGGACAGTCTGGGGCTCCCCCGGATTCGCGATCGGATTCGCGCCGTCGGCCGACGGCACGAACCGCACCCGGACATTCCAATGGGGACCGGACCCTCGGTCCCTCGTGAACGCAAAGTCGAAGAAAAGGTATTCAGATATTCCCGCCACGCGCCCGGGCTCGGGGAGCGAACGCCCCCTCCACCAGGTCGCGGTCGAAGACGGCCGGCACCTCGCCGGTCTTCGCATAGAGATAGAGCGCCACCACGAAGATCCCCTGCATGGCCGAGGCGAGGATGGCGAGGACCGCCACGAGCACGATATAGAGGGCGACGGCCGCAAAGACGACGAGCATGTTACCCAGCAGCAGGGTGGCGAGTACGAGCACGAACCCGACGGCGCCGATGACGAAGAAGACGAGCCCGATCGAGAGGTTGCCGACGATGCTCTCGCCCCAGGTCCGCTTCACCAGCGAGAGCGACCCCTTCATCGCATCGACCACGCCCCTCTCCTCGAAGACCATCACCGGGACGACGAACATGGTCACGAGCGACCAGACGCCGCCGACCAGTCCAGCGGCGATCTGGCCGCCCAGCCCGGCGCGGTCCTCGATCAGGCGAAGGACCAGGCCCACCGTGGCCGCGACGACCGCCCATGCGAGGATGGAGCGGACGTGGGTTCCCGCGGCGGCCAGCCCCTCGCCGACCGTCATCGAACCGCCCTGCATCTTCGCGTACACGGCGCTGACAAGGCCGACGTTGAAGAAGATCACGACGAAGTAGCTCGCGAGGTAGAAGAGGAAGAGGAGGACGATGCCGGCCGGCGACCCGTTCGACAATGAGAGCGCGCTGTCCGTGAGGATCAGCGGCAGGATGAACGTGGCGATCACGATCAGCATGACGATCCCCGAGAGGACCGGAAACGCGAGGAGCTTCTTGTCTTCCATCAGGACGCGCCAGCTCGTCTTCACGAGATCGATGCTGCGCGAGATCCGTTCGAACATGGTATTTCGGTTGTTGTTGCAGTAGGAAATGGTTTTGGCTTTTGCACGCCCTTCCGAAGACGCGAGCGACCATCGTCCCGAACGACCCTTGCCCGGTGCCGTCCCGCGGTCGCCTGTCCGATCGGCATACCGTTCTCCGTTTTCCCGAAACATTTCGAAACATTTATCGGTTCAGGATCGTATCTATGATAATCGCGCTTGGGGTGACACCCCTCTTTGACGGCCTCCGGGCCGGGCGTCATGCCAGTCCCCGGTGCGAGCAGTAGACGCAACCGCCGCTTCGGAGCGAAGCGGCTCGAGGAGATCATGCATCGCACCTCATTCGTTCGGGGGCGCAACCGCGCCCTGGCGCCGGCAGCCATACTCCTGCTGGCGCTCTGCCTGCTCGCCGTCGGCGCGCAGGCCGCCGACACCCCGCGCTACGTCGTCGGGGACGTCCTGGAGATCGACTACGCGAACGCGACCGCCCAGATCGTGATCGGGAACGTGGACACCACGACCCTGTCCGAGCCGTACTATACCGCGTTCCTCGTCGAGCAGAACGGGGGACGGTGGGAGATCCCGCGCTACTGGCACGGGGACCTCCAATACACGGAGCAGCAGCTCGTCGTGAATGAGCACGCGCACCGCGTCGCCCACGTCGACCCGGTCAGGGTGATCATCACGGACCACACCATCACCGGCGGCGACACGCTCTACTACGGGCTCTCCCTCGCCGAGGTCCGCGCCGGCGTGATCTACTGGGTCGAGCCCGAACCGGGCTCGCCGTCGTCCATCCCCAACGTCTAC
>JBDKUZ010000163.1:0-4220 GCA_039679395.1 Methanospirillum sp.
TTCGCCGTCCGGCGCGACGCTCTGCTCGAGAAGAACCGGGATCGCGCCTTCCGGCTCGAGCTCGCGTTCGATGCCGTCGCGGGCGCCCCCGTCGGCTACTGCATCGCGAGCGGGGCGCCGGGCGGACACGGCGAGGTCGAGTCCATCTTCGTCGACAGGGCGTACCGCGACCGCGGGATCGGGGGCGCCCTCCTCGAGCACGCCCTCGCCTGGATGGACGAGCTCGGGACGGTCGAGCAGGCCCTCTCCGTCTTCGCCGGGAACGATCGGGCCCTGCCGTTCTACGAACGTCACGGCTTTGCGCCGCGGTTCGTGGTCCTGGTCAGGAGGGCGTGATGGCGGCGGCGCTCCTCCTCGTCGACCTCCAGCGCGACTACTTCCCGGGCGGGCGGTACCCGCTCGAGGGCGCCGACGAGGCCGTCGCCCACGCGGCCCGGCTTCTCGGGGCCGCGCGAGGGAGCGGCATCACGATACTCCACGTCCAACACCTCTCGACCCGTCTCGACGCCGCGTTCTTCCTGCCGAATACCGAGGGCGCGCTCTTCTCTCCGGCCGTCGCGCCGGCGCCCGGCGAGACCGTGGTCGAGAAGCACTTCCCGAACGCGTTCCGGGGGACCGCGCTCGGCGCGATACTCGAGGTGCACGGTCTCGATCGCCTCGTCGTGGCCGGTATGATGACCCACATGTGCATCGACGCGACGGTCCGGGCCGCGGCCGACCTCGGGTACCGAGTCGCGCTCGCGGCGGAGGCCTGCGCCACCCGCGACCTCGCGTGGCAGGGCCGGGTCGTGCCCGCGGCCGACGTCCATGCCGCATTCCTCGCGGCGCTCGACGGCCGGTACGCGGAGGTCGTCTCGGCCCGGGAAGCGATGGCGCGGCTCGAGGAGTAGGGGGGCGGCTCGGTCTCTCCGAACCCCCCGCCCTCTCTGGATGCGGTCTTTCCCCGCCGTCGAAAGGGCCATACGGGGTCGGGTCGTACCCTTATCCACACCGGGCTCCCGAGATCCGTCCCGGGGCCCCGATCCTGCCATGCATCTCCGACGCCTCTTCATTCTCCTGCTCATTCTCGCCCTGGCCATCCTGCCGGCCGCGGCGAAGGTCTCGGTCCTTCCGCTCGGCGACTCCATCACCCGCGGCGACTACGACGCCGGCTCGGCCGCCGGGAGCTGGCGCTACTACCTCGGCGAGCAGCTCTCGGCGGGCGGCTACGACGTCGACTTCGTGGGCTCGACCACCTTCCCGACGTACACCCGGTTCTCCTTCGACCAGGACCACGACGGGCACGGCGGGTACACGACCGGGATGTTCCTCTCCTACGGCCAGACCGAGCCGCTGAAGGCCTGGATGGCCTCGTACGGCGGGCCCAACGTCGTCCTCCTGATGATCGGGACCAACGACGCGCTCGAGCAGGTCCCGCTCGCGACCCGGCTCGCGAACCTCCGCGGGATCATCGCCCAGCTCCGGGCGAAGAGCCCCGATGCGACCATCCTCCTGGCGCAGATCATCCCGACCGCGGACGCCGTCCGGAACGCGGAGCAGATCGCCCCCTTCAACGCGGCCCTGCCGGGGCTCGCGAGCGAACTCTCGACGTCCCGATCGCCGATCGTGGTCGTCGACCAGTATAGCGGGTACAGCGGCGTCGCCGACAACGGGGCCGACGGCATCCACCCCCTCAAGAGCGGCATGCAGAAGATCGCGGCGCGGTGGTACGCGGCGCTTCGGCCGGTCCTCGCGGCGACGAACCCGACCGTCACGGTGCCGCCGATCGTCCTGCCCACGCCGGAGCCCATCGTCGTGCCGGGCGGAGCGGGCGCCGCTGGGGACCCGAACCACGACGGGCTCTGCGAGGACGTGAACGGCAACGGCAGGAAGGACTTCGCCGACATCGTCCTCCTCTTCAACCAGCTCGCCTGGTGCTCGGCGCACGCACCGTGGGCCTTCGACTTCAACGGGAACGGCCGCGTCGACTTCGCCGACGTGGTCCGCCTCTTCAACTGACGCCGCGGCGTCCGGCGACGCGCGTCGGCTCCGCGGACGGAGATGCAAGAAGAGAAGATAGCCCGGAGCAGATTCGAACTGCTGTCGGCGGATCCAGAGTCCACCATGATTGACCGCTACACTACCGGGCTGCTTGACCCATATAGGTCGTGTTGAACGGTGAAAAAGGTGCCGGAGACGGCGCCGTCACCGGCCGGGGCAGCCCCGGCAGACCGCGCAGGCGCCCGCGACGGGCGCGACCGATCCGAAGCGCTCGCAGAACCGGGCGAGGTCGTCCGCGTCGCGCCGGTGGTAGAGGTGGGGCACCAGCGAGATGTGCGTGTACGTGCCGATCTCCGCTTCGACCCGCCCTGCGATCGCCCGCTGCAGGTGGACGAGCGCGAACATGTTCGCGCCGGCGGCCGAGAGCATGTCGTTCGACCGGAAGACGACCTGCATGGACAGGCGCCCGTCGCGGAGCTCGCACTGGACGAGCTGGAGGCAGGGGCAGTCGCGCATCTCCTCGTCGGTGACCGGGTTCCAGGTGATCGCGATCGCACGGCGGCTGACGGGTGCCTCCGTCAGCTTGCGGACGATGTACGCGATCTGGTCGACCGAGACCGGCTCGTCGCGCGCGAGCCCCTCGCCCCAGCCGAAGAGGCGCGAGTGGTAGTCGTACTCGAAGACGGCGTCCGAACCCTCGAGCAGGTCGGCCGCGTACTGCTCGAGAAACCGGCGCTGGAACCGCGAGGCCGGGCTCGCCATCGGCTCGGCCAGCGGATCCCGCAACTCAAGGGCGATCGGCTCGCACTCGATCGTCGCCTCGCCGTTCTCGGTCGTGACCGGGTAGCCCTTCTCCAGGACGGTCCTGACCGCCCACTCGTGCGCGGCCGCGATGCTCGGAGCCCGGAACGTCCGCATGTCAAAACACCTCGACGCGAGAACGGATAACCATGGCGACTCCGGCGGGGCCGGGATTCTGCGCGTCCGGGGTGGCCGGGAGGGACGTTGCGTCAGCCGCAGTCCGCGGACACGATAAAATACCTAATTCCTTCCAAAATATTCTCTCTTTTGGTTATCAGGGCAATCGTAGCGCGCCGAGTCAAAAGGAATATATAAATATCATTAAAGGTTTATGCTATGATACCTCCATACCGGCCCGGGGCTGTCGCCGTCGCCGCCCCGGCCAGCATGACCGGCGCTCCGGGATGATCGTGCCATGAGATACCGCCTCTGCTCCGTCCTCCTCCTCTGTCTCTGCCTCGCCTCGCTGGCCGCTCATGCCGGCGCGGTGGTGAAGATCATGCCGCTCGGCGACTCGATCACCCGCGGCGGCACGGATGCCGCCACGCCCTATCCGAGCTACCGCTACTACCTCGACACCTCCCTCAGGTCCGCCGGGTTCGGGGTGGACTTCGTCGGCTCGACCTCGTCGGGATACACGAAGTTCGTCTTCGACCAGCAGCACGAGGGACACGGCGGGTACACGACCGGCATGCTGGTCGGCACCTCGTCCTTCTCGCCGCTCGCGGCCTGGCTCGCCGCGTCCCCGACGCCGGAGATCGTGCTCCTCCACATCGGGACGAACGACGCGCTCACCGGGGTTCCGGTCGCGACCCGCCTCGCGAACGTCAGATCGATCGTCGGGCTCCTCCGGCAGAAGAACCCGAAGGTCAGGGTGATGGTGGCGAAGATCATCCCGACCTCGGACAGCGCCCGGAACGCGCAGCAGATCGCGCCCTTCAACGCGGCCCTCCCGTCGCTCGCGGCCGGGCTCTCGACCGCGAGCTCGCCCGTGACCGTCGTCGACCTCTACTCCGGGTACGACGGCGTCGCCGACAACCAGCCCGACGGCATCCACCCGAAGACGACCGGGGAGAAGAAGATTGCCGCGGCATGGCAGCGCGCGCTCGCGCCGGTCCTCGCCGCGGCCACCCCGACCAGGTCGCCGACCACCCGGCCCCCGACGACCGTGCCCACGACCGTCGCGACCACGGCGCGGCCGAACGCGGTCCCGGGGACGGTCGAGGCCGAGAACTACAACACCGGCGGCGAGGGCGTCGCGTACCACGACATGACCCCGATCAACCAGGGCGGAGCGTACCGGCCGGCCGAGGGCGTCGACATCGAATCGCTTCCCGGCGGCGGGTACGCCGTGGGGTACGTCCGCGACGGCGAATGGCTGAAGTACACGGTCTCGGTCGCAACGGCCGGGAAGTATTCGGCCGCGTTCCGCGTCGCGG
>JBDKUZ010000164.1:0-7379 GCA_039679395.1 Methanospirillum sp.
CGCACCGCCAACGTCACCGCGACGCGCACGGCGAACGCGACGGCGACGACCCCGCTCCAGCTGGTGGTCGTGAACGGGACGGCGAAGAGCGGTCTGCCGCTCCTCCTCCCGGTTGCCGGTCTCGCCCTCCTCGGGGGATGGGCAGGGCTCCGCCGTCGCCGGTGAGGGGCGCCCGGGCTCCTCCCCCAAATCTCATTGTCAAGATTTTTATCGAGAGCGATTGCACTTCTTCATTATGGGGCGGTTGCGGTACGAGACGCCGGCTCTGATCGACCTCAACGAGTCGGCCAAAGGCTACGGCGGGACCTGCGGGCACGGGTCGCACGCCACGTGGGGATGTACGCTATTCGGGAGCCTGGCGACCACGGGGTGCGGGACCGGGAGCACCGACAGGAGCTGGTGCAACCCCGGGCAGTCCGGCGCTGTCAAGCTCGACACCTGAAAGCGGAGCCGGGCATGACCGAGGCCCGCTCCCACACTCTTCTCGACGCCCCGCCGGTCCGCGTCCGGATCTCCTCGTCCGACGAGACGGCGGAGCTCGTGGCCATGCTCGCCCGGGTCATGCGGGCTCCGCCGTCCGACGCCCCGGGCGGTATCGAGGTCTGCGTCCACGCGTCGTCCGCCCCGCCGGAGGTGGCGCTCGCTAAGGGCGAAGGCCCGCCGTCCTCGTGGCGGTCGTACCGGGTACGGGACCGGGTCGTCGTCAGGGAGAGCCCGTCGCGGACCACGTACCTCTGCGGCGTCCCCGGCTATCCCGGGGAGTACCCGCTCCTGCAGACCAGGTGGCACCTCGCCTCGTTCATCGCGGGCGGGGTCCTGACCCTGCTCTCGGACCGGCTCCTCCTCGTCCACGGCGCCCTGATTGCGGACGGCGATGCCGGGTATCTCCTCGCCGGGCCGAGCGGGGCCGGGAAGTCCACGGCCGCCGCGCGCGTCCCGCCCCCGTGGCGCGGGGTGGCGGACGACCTGCTCGCGGCCGTCGCGATGGAAGACGGTTACGTCCTGCTGCCGCTCCCGACGTGGAGCACCTTCGACGCCGACCCCGACGCGGCCCACACGGTCGAGACGGACCGGACGTTCTCCTTGGCCCGGCTCTGGTTCCTCGAGAAGGCGGCGGTCGACAGGAGCGGTCCCCTGGAGCCGACGGCCGCCGTCCAGCGCCTCGTGGATAATGCCCTTGCCATCTACGGGCACTACTGGAGCGGCCTCGGGACCGAAGACCTGGTCCGTCTGAGACTCGATATCTACGCACACGCAAAACGGATAGTCGGCCGGACCCCGTGCGGCGTCCTGAAGGCCTCGAAGCACGGCCGGTTCTGGGACCATCTCCGTGGCGATCCGGCTCGGGCGTTCTCCTCGAGACGGTCGGACTAAAAGAGAGGGCGGGGTCCTAGCGCCGCCGTGTCCGCACGGCGGCCAGTCCGAGGGCGGCACCGGCCGCCGCGAGCGCCGGCAGCCCCGCGCCCGCTCGCTGCGTCGGCGTCGCCGCGGAGGCCGGGCCGAGCGCGATCTCTTTTCCAAGGACCTTCTCGGCGTTCGCGAAGACCTGGACCGTCATCGTGCCCTGCGTGACTCCCCTGACCTTGAAGGAGATCGTCGCGGTGTCCGGACCCCGCTTGATCCCGGTCAGGGCGAGCGTGGCACGGATCTGGGACGCGCCTGGCGCGGCCGTCCCGGAGAGGCCGATCGCGTCGTACGTACCGGCCGCGATCGTGATATTCCGCTGGGCCGTGTACTGTCCGTTCTGCGACGCGCCGGTCATCTTTGCCTGGGTGTCGCCCTTCTGCACGACCAGCTCGTTCGTCGCGGTGTTCTCGAGCGCGGCCTGTACCTGGCCCTGCTCGAGGGTGAAGGGCATGACGAGGTCGGCCGTGGTGAACGCGAAGGTTCCGTTCGGGCCGGGGGCGACCGCACCGTCGAGCCGGAGCGAGAAGACGGTGCCGTTCGGGAGGTCGGAGAGGGCGATCGTGACGGTGTCCCCTTCGAGGACCCGGTCGGGCCGGACATCGACGCCGACCGCGCCGGCTGGGGCGGCCGCGAGCGCGACGATGGCGAGGAGAGCGAGTACGAGGCAACAGCGATGCATGGCTATCACCAGAGCTCTCGCGCGGGCAGGGATAAAGAGAGCGATAGCGGGAATGAAATGAGAAAAAAAGGGGTCCGATCGTGAACTCAGCGGCGCGCGCGACCGGCGAGCAGCAGGGCGGCACACCCGAGGGCGCCGAGGGCGGCGAACGCGAACGGCGAACCGGCCGGAGGCGCGGTCGTCGTCGCTGTCGCGTTCCCGGTCGTCTGGGGGGTCGCGGTGCCGACAGGCGTGGCTCCGCCCGTCGTCGTTCCGCCGGTGCCGACCGGCGTCGTGGTCCCGCTCGCCATCGTGCCCGTGACGCTCGTGGTCACGGTCGCGATCGTTCCGCTCGAACCGGGGTACGAGTCGCTGTCGCTACCGGGTCCGAGCGTCGGGAAGTTCGTCGGGACCGGGGCCGCATCGAACGTAAACCGTTCCCTGCTCACGAGCACGTTGTTCGCGTAGATCTCGACCCAGGCAACGGCCGGGTTGACCGTCACGATCGAGGACTCGACCGTGAAGTCGTTGGGCCCGCTCAGCTTCGTGCCGTTGATCTGGAAGATGCTGGTCACGATCGAGGCGCCGGCGGCCGGCGTCGCGAGCCACTTCGAGGTATAGTTCCCCGTCTGGTCGTTCTCGTAGTGGAACGTCCGCGTGAAGACGCCGTTCACGGAGGTGCCGTTGAAGACGGCCTGCTCGTAGCTTCCGCCTTTCTCCGGGGGCCACCAGTGCCCGATGGTCACCGAGTTCTGGCTCGTGTTCACGTTCGTGATGTTGAACGAGTCGTCCCTGTGCGCGAACGGCCAGGTGATGTTCGTGTTCCCGAACGCACTCGGCATGCCGGCCTTCATGAACTGGTCGACCGAGACCTTCATCGAGTAGTTCGTGCCGTCGGTCATGCCGGCGACCTTGGACGAGATGATCTCGCCCGACTTGTAATCGTGCTTGTCCACGGTCACCGTGACGGCGCCCGCTCCCATGACGAGCAGGCCCGCGAGGAGCGCGACCGCGCAGAGGCTGTAAATTGGTTTCATCTCAACCACCGTTCGTCCAAAGGTCCGGCCGACAGTCACCTTCGCTGCGGACACCCCAGATGACGTGAAAATAACTATTCGTTACACTTTAGTAAACCTGCCGGTATTTGTCTGAGGCAGTAAACAGGGAATTCGTGGCGGACGTGAAGGAAATAGCGGCACGAGCGCGATGCACGCCCGGAAGGAATCGAAACAGTTATGTAAGCCGGGAATGTCTGTGCACGCCTCCGCGCGCTTCGGCCCTCACTCCTCCGTGAACTCCTCGATCGCGAGCTGGTACATCCAGTCCATCAGGAGGGGACATTCCTGGACCACGCACTCGAGCTCGCAGGCGACGCACGGGATCAGTTCGGCGCCGGCAAGAAGCAGGTTCGGCTCGGGCGGCGTCTTGGCGGCGCGGAGGACGTAGGTCTTGATCCCGTCCTTGCGGTACTCGATCCGCTCGACCCTTCCTTCGTCGAGGAGCTTCTTGACGAGGCGGGAGCACTTGCGGCTGTCGACCCCGAGCTCCTTCCAGAGTTCGCTCTGGAGAACCCCGCCGGGGTGGGCCCGGATCGCCGCGAGGGCGTCGTCTTCGGTCTCCGCCGTCATGTCCTCAGACCGTCGGTGCGATGGTCAGGATGTTGTTGCCCCGGATCACGACCGTGCCCAAGCTCCGTCGCGTACCGCGGCTTGTTTCGACGGTCTCGTCCATGTGGATGTTGAGGTACTCGTCCACGGCCACGAGACGGCCCTGGAGCTGGCGCCCCTCGTCCTTGATCTCGACCGTGATCTTCGAGTCCACGAGCGAGAAGACTTTCTTGATGGGTAAGACGATACCGTTCACCATTCTGGAGCATTATCGCGGGCAAAGGGGAAAAACGTTTCCATTCTCCCTGATTTCAGCACGGAGATAGCGAACGGTCGCCTTCGGGCGATGTTAATAATGGTCGGGTCCAACGCTACGGAACAATCGGCCCCGGGTACCTCCGGGGCCGCAGAGGAGCAGGGATGGCGGACGAGCCGCAGGACGAGATCATCTCCACGAACGACGCGAACGGGCCGGACACTCCGGCCCTCCTGATGCCCGACGGGACGGCGCCGGTGACGGCCCCGGTCGAAGAGGGCGTCGCGGCCCTTCCGGGGGCTGACGAGCCGGCGCCCCCCGTCGCGTCCCCCGAGCCCGCCATGCCGCCGGCGCGGCCGGAGCCGCCCTCCCCCGGCGGGCGGATCGGCGTGCGCACCCTCGCGCTGATCGCGATCGCGATCCTTGTCGTGGCCGCACTGGCGACCGCGGCCCTGCTGCCGCGGGGTCCGATCGACGGCTCCGCGACCCCCACGCCGACGCCGGCGGCCCCGACGGCGACGCCGGCCTGGCCGGCCGGCGCGATCATCGTCGCGGCCGCCGACAGCACGGAACCGGGGATTTCGAACGCAGCCCACCGCTGCGACGGCACCGACGACCAGGTCGAGATCCAGCGGGCCCTCGACGAGGCGGCCGGGACCGGCGGGACCGTCTTCCTCCTCGACGGCACCTTCCACTGTACGGACAAGATCAGCCCGAAGGCCGGCACCACGCTCGCGGGCCTCGGGGCCGGGAAGACCACCATCGACGTCACGGGGTACTACAAGCCGATCGAGCTCCTCCAGGATGGGGTCACGCTCCGCGACTTCCGGGTCGAGAACCGCGGCTTTGTCCTGGTCCGCGCGAGCCACGTCACGGTCGAGGACATCACGATCAGCACCATGCACTCGGGCAAGGTCGAGGCGAACGGGGCGTTCTTCGTCTTCGCGAAGGACACCGTGCTCCAGGACATCGAGTTCCGGAACTGCACCGCGATCGACTGCGGGATCCACGGTTTCAACGTCAACGGCGACGGCACGCCCAAGGAGACGCGGGACCTCCGGTACATCGATTGCACCGCCATCCGGTGCGGCAACGCCGACTCGAACGCGATCTGGGCGACCGGGTTCGACTTCCACGAGACGAACGACCTCTACGGAATCCAGGTGATCCGCTGCCGGGCCGAGGACAACTGGGAGTCGGGCTTCCACTTCGAGCCCGGCGGCCACGTCACGCCCAAGACCGTGGCCGAGGACATCCGGATGGAGGACTGCGTCAGCATCGGGAACGGCCAGCGGAACACCAAGGGCTACCCGTACACGGAGACCTTCCAGTCGGGGTACTACGTCCACAACAACGCCGTGCTCGTCAACTGCACCTCCGAGAAGAACCGGAACGCCGGCTACTTCGTCCAGGGCGGCCGCAACGTCACCTTCGATCGCTGCACCGACAGCGGCTCGACGTACGGCTGGAAGATCGTCAAGGACTCGCAGGGCGTCGCCCTCGATGCCTGTGCGACCTCCGGCAACCTTGAGTGGGGGCTCTGGGCGGCCTACGCGGACGACATCGTCCTGAAGGGCTTCACGCAGCGGAACGTGACCGGGAAGGACGGGTACCAGTCCATGCTCGGGTGGTACTACGGAAACCAGGACTACGAGAAGCCCGTGACGGATTCGCACTTCGAGATCGCGGCCGACGGAACCCTCCCGGCCATCAATCAGGCCGGGACGGGCAACACATACGAGGTCACGCGCCTCTGACCCCTCGAGGGCCGGCCCGCGCAGGGCTCGTCGAGGTCGTCCGGGAGCTCGATTCGGCGGAGTTTCCCCTCGCCGACAGGGTCTGGCGCGACTACTGCGGGACCTGGGGCGACCCGGCCATCGACCGGGTCTTCGCCCTCTTCGCGGACCGGGTCCTGAGTGCGCTCGCCATGTGCCGGCGCCACCCGGACGGGTGCGAGGTCGATGCGGTCTTCACGCCCGCTCCGTTCCGGGGGAAAGGGTACGCACGCCGCGTCGTGGCCGGGCTCGTGGAAGAGTGCCACGACGAAGACCTCTTTATGTACGCGATCGCGGGGCTCGAGCCGTTCTACGCCGGCTTCGGTTTCGCGCCGATCTCGGAGGCCGACCTCCCGCCGACGATACGCGCACGGTACGACTGGACCGTCGGCGACAGGGGGGCGGCCAGGATTACCCCCATGCGCCGGCGCGCCGGCTGACGCGGTCGGCCGGTTCTGCCAACCCGTGGTCAGACCAGGGCGCAGGCCGAACGTCCGTGGCGATGACCGACGTCAGCGATCTCCTCTCTGGCGCTCGCCGAACGGAAGGCACGTGCCGGCAGTGCCTGCCGTCGGATCGGAACGGCGAGGGCTCGACATTCCTCTTCACCCTGCCGGCCGTGTGACGGTAAGTATGGCGCCCCGTCGCTCGGCCGTGGGGGCGGGGACCCGAGCCGCGGCGACGGACCGGTAACCATGGAGGGAGTGGCCGGCGGGGCGACTCGCAGTATCGGCTCAGAGCAACTTTGTCTCCTCGGTCGGCCGCGGCACCTTGACCACGAGCACGCGGAAGACTGCGCCGCTCTCATTGGTCCAGCGGTGCGGGATCCGGGCCGGGCTCTCGACGACCCGATCCTTCCCGGCGGTCTCGCGCTCGTCCCCGATCTCGACCGTGCCCTCGCCCTCGAGGACGTAGAAGAAGACGTCGACCGGCGTGATGTGCTTCTTGAGTGATTCCCCCGGCTGCAGGGTGATAACCACGGCCGTCGCGTGGGGGGAGTCGTAGACCTTACGGGCGTCGACGCGGTGCGGGTTTTGCCCGGACACCACGTCCGATACGGTGGTGATCTTCATTGTCGCCTACCTCGTTCTCGCTGCAGGGGGCTCAGAGTACGCACGCGCGACAGTCCTGGCCGCCGCACTCCGGGTTCTCGACTTTCCACGCGAGCGCCCAGGTCTTGATCCCGCGGACCACGTCCACGAGCGCGAGCCCGCTCTCGGTGAGGGTATACTCGCTCCGAATCGGGAACGCCGTTGCATCGACACGCCGGGTGACGATTCCCTCGTACTCGAGCTCGCGCAACCGCTCGGCAAGAACCTTCTGCGTGATCCCGCCGATGGCATCCTTGAGCTCGGAGAACCGGCGGGTGTACTCCGGCCCCTTGTAGAGCTCGAGGATCACCAGCAGGGTCCACTTCCGGGCCAGGTATCGCACCGTCTGGCTGACCGTGCACGCCTCCTGCATGGTTACTCTGGTGAAACTCCGTACTAGATATACGTTGGTATTCTAATGATACTTTGTAGGAAAAACATACCAATGTGAGGTTACCATGTTCTGTTACCAGTGCGAGGAGACGGCCCGGGGCACCGGCTGCACCGTTCGCGGTGTCTGCAGCAAGGACGAGGAACTCTCGGGACTGATGGACGTCCTGCTCTACGTCTGCCGCGGGATCGCGG
>JBDKUZ010000165.1:0-2099 GCA_039679395.1 Methanospirillum sp.
ACCGCGTTCCGGCCGTCGGTGCTGAAGTATCACGTCACGCTCTCGGCGCCGACGCTCGAGGACCCGTCGCCCGATCTCAACCGGATCCTCGACGCCATCCACCGTCAGCACGGCCCGCAGCCCGAGAAGATCTTCGCGCCGCTCGGCGTGCTCCGTCGGATCCCCGAGATCCTCCGCTCCTCCGGCTGGGACGTGACCGCGACGGTCGGGCTCCAGCCGCCGGGCAAGTACTGGCTTCTCAACGTCGAGGCCGGCGACACCTCGGACCGGCTCTACGGCGCCTCGATCGACCTCGGCACGACCACGGTCGTCGCCTACATCTGGGACCTGGTCTCGGGGAAGGTCGCTGGGATCGCCTCGAACTACAACCGCCAGATCTCGTGCGGCGAGGACATCCTCTCGCGCGTCAACTTCGGGCGGAAATCGGGTCTTCCCAAGCTCCAGACCCTCGCGGCCGAGTCGATCAACACCGCGATCACGAACGCGGCGAACCAGGCGAAGATCGACCGCGACGATATCTACGAGGTGATGGTCGCCGGGAACACGGTCATGACCCACATGCTCCTCGGGATCGACCCGGCATACATCATCTCCGAGCCGTACGTCCCGGTGGTCCGGCGGTCGATCAACACGGCGGCCTCGAACCTGGGCTTCTCGGTCGCTCCCACCGCGGGTGTCTTCGCGTTCCCGGCCGTCTCCGACTTCATCGGCGGCGACATCGTCGCGGACGTGCTCGCCTGCGGCATGGGCACGAGCGACGAGGTCTCGCTGATGATCGACATCGGCACCAACTTCGAGGTCGTGCTCGGCAACAACGAGTGGATGTTCTCGTGCGCGGGCGCCGCCGGCCCGGCCCTCGAAGGCGGCGAGGTCCTCTTCGGCATGCGCGCCAACCCCGGCGCGATCGAGCGGGTGACGATCGATCCGATGACCCTCGAGCCGCACTGGAAGACGATCAACGACATCAGGCCGAAGGGGATCTGCGGCTCGGGCCTGATCGACCTCCTCGCCGAGCTCCTGACGTCCTGCGTGATCGATAGAAACGGCCTGATCGATACGACCATCGACCACCCGCGGGTTCGGAAGGGGGAGTACGCGCCGGAGTACGTGGTCGCGTTCGCGGACCAGACCGGGATCGGCAAGGATCTCGTCGTGACCGAGAACGACATCAAGTCCCTGATCATGTCCAAGGCCTCGGTCCTCGCGGCCTGCGCGGTCCTGATGAACGTGGCCGGGATCTCGCATACCGACCTCGGCACGATCTACTTTTCGGGCGGCTTCGGCAACTACATCAACAAGCAGAACGCGATCACCATCGGCCTGATCCCCGAGGTCCCGCTCGACCGGATCAAGAACATCGGCAACGGCGCGGTCAACGGCGCGAACATCGCGCTGATCAACCGCGACGAGCGGCGCACGCTCGACGTGATCGCGGACAACATCGCGTACATCGAGCTGAACGCCGAGCCCACGTTCATGGAGGAGTACACCTCCTCCTCGTTCCTGCCGCACACGGACCTCGAGCGCTTCCCGGGCGTCTCGGCCATGCTCGGCCGATGCCGGCTCCGGGCGCACGACAACGGGATCCGCCACACGGAGGCCTGATACATGGCACGGTTTCTCTCTCCCACGGACGGCCGCGCGACCGGCGTCGGCGGCCTGCCGCACACCGACTCGGACCGTGCGGTCGACGATGTACTCGCCGCGTTCCCCGACGTCCCGTACGCCCCGGGCCTGCCGAACCGCGGCCCCTTCGAGCAGATCGTCTGGAACGATGCGAAGACCCTGCCGGGCCTAGAGGTGGTCGACGGCCGGCTCGTGATCGACCTCGAGGCCGACCACGCCGAGGCGATGGAACGGGTCTACCTGGACTTCGTCGAGCAGAATGCGGCGGCGTACGGTCCGGATCCCGATACCTACTCCGGCCTCCTCGAACTCGTCTCCCGCGACCTCTCGTCCGCGGTCCTGGTCAAGGCCCAGGTGACCGGGCCGGTCACGTTCGGCATGCAGGTGATCGAGCGCGACAAGCGGCCGATTCTCTACGACGAGTCATACGCGGACCTGCTTGGAAAGATGCTCGCGCTCCGGGTCCGCGCGGT
>JBDKUZ010000166.1:0-5782 GCA_039679395.1 Methanospirillum sp.
CCAAGATAGCGCATTCTCCGGCACGGGCGAGAGCAGATGGATAAGGCATTCGTGTTTGCGAATTTATATCAATCGAAATGCTTTGCGGGCGTGACCGTGACACGGAGATGCTCGTCCGCAGGACAATCGATGAGCGTGGCGCACGCGATGAGAAGGAGGGGGCCGGTGCCCCCTCAGAGCCGGTTGAAGAGCCAGACGACGTCGGCGAAGTCGATGCGGCCGTTGCCGTTGTAATCGAACGCGGCGATGGGCTCGTTTGCGGCGATCCAGGTCATCTGGTTGAAGTAGAGAACGATGTCCGCGAAGTCCTTCCGGTCGTTGCCGTTCACGTCGTCATACAGTCCGTCGCCGTTCGTGTCCGTCGGGGCCCGGGTCCCTCCCGGCACCGTCACGACGGCCTGCGGGAGCGCAAGGGGCAGGGAGTCGACGGCCCCCTGCTCCGTGACGAACGGCTCGTCGCAGAACCCGTCTCCATCGGTGTCGGTGTGCGTCTCGGAGAAGCCGGTCCCGTCAGGGTTCGCCCAGAAGTTCCCGCCGACGAACGGCCCGCCCGCGATGTTCGGGCCGGCGGTCTTCGAGGTGTTCAGCCGGTACGCGGTCCCGTCGTCCTGGAGGTACGCGTTTTCCGTGTTGTTCAGCATGTTGTTCCAGATCTCCGCCGGGGATCCGCCGGTCGAGGAGATCCCCACCGCGCTGCCGGCAATCCGATTTCCGGTGATCGTGCTCGCCGACTCGTCCACCGCGGAGACACCGGCGCCGGCGTTCCCCTCGATGCGGTTCCCGTCGATCAGGGCGACGGACAGCCCGAGCTGGACGCCGATATCCCCGTTCCCGCGAATGGTGCAGTTCCGGACGGTCGCGCCCCCGCTCTGGCTGAGGAGGATGCCGGCCTCCGTGTTGCCGGAGAGGTCGCTGTCCGCGATCAGGTGGGGCGTCCCGGCCGTGCCCGACTCATAGGCATAGACGCCGAAGTAGTTACCGGAGACCGAGCACCGCTCGATCGTGACGCCCGCGGGGTAGTCGAGGACGAGCCCGATCCCCGAGACGTCGTCCACGAAACCGCTGTCCCTGAAGACGGAGTCCCGGACGACGGCCCCCACCGAGAAGGCGTCGGAGAACCCGTGCCGGTTCTGCTCGGCGAGGACGCCCTCGACCGTGGCGTTGTCCACGTTCTCGAGGCGGACGCCGTCGTTCCAGTGGCGGACGGAAAGGTTCCGGACGGTGACGTTCGCAATGTGGTCGGAGAGCGACGGGCCCTGGACGGCGACCCCGCGCCCGACGCCGTAGACCGGGATCTTCCCCGGCCCCTCGATATCGTGGCCCATGCCGTCGAAGACGACGTCCGAGCTGGTGATCAGGACGCCGTTCCAGTCGGCCGCCAGATCGCGGTCGAGGGTATATCGGCCCGGCTCCGAGATGACGAGCGCGGGCTCCGGCGTCGCCGTCGGTGTCGGCTCGACCGTCGTGGGCGTGGGTGTCGGCGTCGGCGTGGGCGTGGGGCCGTGCGTGATCGTGGTGGCCGGCAGGACGGCCGGCGCGAACTCGAGCCAGTCGAGGTTGACCCGCTCGACCCCGTCGAAGGAGAGCCGGACCGAAGTCGCGCCCGCCGGGAGCCAGAATGGCGTCGAGCCCACGGTCGCGAACGTCCCGAAGGCGCCGGTCGACGGGACCTCGACCGTCCCGGCGAACGTGCCGTTCGCGAGGATCCGGACCTGCTTTCCGGCCGCGTCGGGGTTCGAGGCCCGGAGCCGGATGACGACGGACTGCGGCGCGGTCGCGTTCACCGTGTACGAGAGCCACTCGCCGCTCCGGACCCAGCCGACGTCCGTGACCCCGCTCCCGGTCTCCACGTCGACACCCTCGGCCGGCCGGTACGCGCCGCCGAGGTTCGCGGACTCGGTATCGCGGTACGCGACCGCCTCGCCGCCGGCGTCGAAGTCCTCGGCCTGGACGACCGTCGGGACGACGTGCGGCCCCGGATACGGTCGCGGCGTCGGGACCGGAGCGGGCGTCGGCGCCGGCGCTCCGCCCGCGTAGATCCACCGGATCCCCGCGACGTCGTCGGGAGCGAGGGCGTTGCGGTTCATATTCCCCAGGACGTCGCCCGTGTACCCGAACATCACCTTCCCGGTGTCCGCCGGGTACCCGGGGGCGTAGCCGTAGAGGTCGGTGAGGGCCAGCCAGTGGCCGAGCTCGTGGAGGGCGACGTGCTCGATGCTGAATGTGCTCCCTCCCGCGGTCCCGTTCGTCCACGAGAACGCCGGGTTGAAGACCGTGTCGCTGGAGACGACCTCGTCGCCGAGGATGAGGACGTACGTCCGGGCGAGCGTGTTCGGGCTGTCGGCGAAGTCCGATGCGTCGCCGAAGTAAAGGATGTTCTGGCCGTCCCACCCGTACCCCTTGTAGTAGGCCCTGCCGCCGTACGCGAACTGGAAGGGGCTGCCGCCCGGGAGGGCGGCGTTCCAGGTGGCGGTCGCGTTCACGATCGCGGCAATCTCTCCCTCGACCGGGTCGGGATAGACCGCGTACCGGACGTCCGGGCTCTCCATGGTCCTGCCCCACTTCCCCTTGCACCCGAACGTGACCGCGAACGGGCGGCTCGCGCTCGCCTCGTTGCCGTCGGTGAGCACCCAGAGAAAGCCGCTGCTCGCCGAACTGTCGTAGCCGTCGGGTGTCCGGCCGGCCGGGACCCGGACCACGATCCGGGTGTCGGACCAGGAGACGATATCGTCGTCGTTCCGGTCGAAGAACGGGTATCCCGAGGCCCAGATCGGGCTGACCGCGGACCCGTCGTAGCGGTACGAGAACCCGACGTCCGCGTTCGACTCCCGCGACGACCGGCTCCCGAAGCCCGTGCCCGTGATCGTGACCTCGGTCCCGGTGCCGGCGGACGCGGCGGAGGGCGAGACGCCCGTAATGACCGGAGTCGGCCCCGCTGCCCCGCGGGGTGCGGGCTCGGCGGCCGGCGGGACGGCGGCGCTTCCCGCCGCGAGCGCGCCGAGGTATTGCTGGTACGCGTCGGCCGAGACTCCGCCGCCCTTGACCTTTCCGTTGCCGTAGACCCGGCCGCGCTCGACCGGGACGACGCCCGGCCGGCCGCCGTAGACCCGCGCGCCTGTCGGGCCGTGCTTGACGAAGACGAAAGCCTCGGTGCCGGACACGAGTACCGGCTCATCCTCGACCCACTGGGTGACCTCGCCCACGGTCCCGCCGGGAACCGTGAACGAGACCGTATCGGGCCCCGTCCCCTTGGCCCGACCCTTCACTTTGACGCTGGCCGTGGTTACGATGTTCGTGTGGTCCGCGGTCCAGTCGGCATGGACATCGGCGATCTCGCCGCGGACGACCTCGTCGGCGCCCGTCGCAAGCGCGGTTTCGTCCATCGGGGTCATCAGGGCCTGCGCGCCGGAGGCGAGCAGGCAGAGCGCCAGCAGCAGGACTGCCGGCAGGGTGGGGGCGTTGAGACGCCCCAGAGCGCTCGGTATCGTGTACACCATCTTCTCCCTCCTGGGCCGTCTCTCGGGAGCGGCCGCAGGAGATCGTGCCCGCGACGGAGGATCGGTACAGGCCCGCGCTGCAGGAATGGGGGGCAGGTGTGTCCGGGGGGTACGGTAGTGGTCTCTGCCGGATCCGATAAATATTGTGCGGCGCGGATTGTCCGGCGGAGAGAATGGGCTCCGGAGCGCGCGGCGACGCCACGGCCGGACCTCGCCGAACGCGGAGGAGAAGCAGGCCGGCTCGGAAAGACGGGGAGGGCGGGAGGCCCGCTCAGAGGTGATTGAAGAGCCAGACGACGTCGGCGAAGTCGATCTGACCGTTGCCGTTGTAGTCGAACGCCGCGATCGGTTCATTCGCCGCGATCCAGCTCATCTGGTTGAAGAGAAGCACGACGTCAGCGAAGTCCGCACGGCCGTTGCCGTTCACGTCGTCGTAGATCCCATCGCCGTCCGTGTCCGTCGGGAGTGCGGTGCCCGACGGCACGGCCAGTATCGGGGCGGTCACGCTCACGGTCCGCGTCGTACTGTTCGACCCGGCGATGTTCGTGACGGTCAGGTTCACGGTGTAGTTGCCGGCCGTGCTGAAGATATGGATCGGGTCCCCCCCGGTGGACGTGGCACCGTCGCCAAAGTTCCAGGAGCGGGAGTCGATGACCCCGGTCGAGCTGTCCGTGAACCCCACCGTCAGCGGCGCCAGACCCGAGGTCGTGTTCGCCGAGAATGCAGCGACAGGGAGGGCGATGCCGAAGTAGTGGCTGATATCCGTCGCAGAGAAGGTCTGCGTGCCGTAGGTGCCGGTGGCCGTCCCGTTGTTCGCGTACTGCCCGGCGACGGCCGTCCCGCTGGCCGTGGCGTTCATCGACTCGCCGGCCGCGAGCGCGCTCTTCGGTGCCGTGACGGTCACGCCCCGGTCGTCGGTGACCGTGACGTTCGTCAGCGGGACATTGCCGGTGTTCGTCACGGTGTACCGCCACTGGACGTCGTTGTCGAATTCCACGTACGGTCCCGGCGCGGTCCGGGCGACGAGCCAGGTGGAACCGTCATCGACCGAGACGTACTTCGTGATCGCGATCGCCGGAGCTGCCGGCAGGCCCCGGGCGTACTTCAGATCGGAATTGTCGAAATCGTTGTAGCTGATGCATGGGTTGCCGGCGCTGTCCAGCGCAAGGGAGGTGTCAACTCCGACATCGCCTTCGCTATCCACGGTCTCGATCTGCCACGCCGAACCGCTATGCGCCGCGTACTTCAGATCGAAATTGGTGAAATCGTAGTAGCTGATGCGTGGGTTGCCGGCGCTGTTCAGCGCAAGGGAACTAAACACTCCAACATCGTCTTCGCGATCCACGGTCTCGATCCCCCAGGCCGAACCGTTGTACGCCGCGTACTTCAGAGCGACATTCGTCTCATCGTAGTAGCTGATGCGTGGGTTGTCGGCACTGTCCAGCTTGAGGGAGGTACCATATCCGACACGTCCATCGGGGTCAACGATCTCGGTCCGCCAGGCCGAACCGTTGTACACAGCGTACTTCAGGTCCAAGTTCCTGTAATCCATGTAACTGATCCTGGGGTTGCCTGCGCTGTCCAGCGCAAGGGAGGTATACTGGCCGACATCTCCCGCCGAATCGACGGTCTCGATCTCCCAGGCCGAACCGTTGTACGCCGCGTACTTCAGAGCGTCATTCGTCCCATCGTAGTAGCTGATGCGTGGGTTGCCGGCGCCGTCTAACGCAAGGGAGGTATACCATCCGACCTGCCCCTCGTCATCCACGATCTCGCTGTGCCAGCCCGAGCCATCGCGCCGTGCGTACTTCAGGTCGCCATTCGACTGATCGAAGTAACTGATGCGGGGATTGCCGCTATCCAGCGCAAGGGAGGTGTACTGGCCGACATCTCCCGCCGAATCGACGGTCTCGATCTCCCAGGCCGAACCGTTGTACGCCGCGTACTTCAGGTCGCCTTGCCTCTTATCGTAGTAACTGATGCCGGGGTTGTCGGCGCCGTCCAGCGCAAGGGAGGTGAACGATCCGACCACCCCCTCCGCGTCCACGGTCTCGGTCCGCCATGCCAGGGCGGAGACGGTCCCGATCCCGAACGTCGCCAGCAGCAGTGCCGCGAGAAGGAGCGCCGCGAGGCGCACCCTCCGTCGTTGAATACATCTATCCTGTACCATCGTCGACCTCGTCCGAGGCGGCGTCCGGGGCCGTTGCGGGCGATGGACAGCGCCAGGGTGTCGGCTCTCCCCCCCCAAGATAGCGCATTCTCCGGCACGGGCGAGAGCAGATGGA